>JBOFMA010000054.1:0-38465 GCA_051658125.1 Aeromonas sp. | reverse complement strand
ATCTAAATCGGAATTAATAAGCAACGATGAATTAATTGCGGCGATCATAGCGATGCTCCTTGTGGCTGTAGGTTTTTCCAGAACGGATCGTCTTTCCAGTTAAGCGGCATGCCCATATGCGCAAGAGAGATAGTCGGGTATTTATCGAACAAGGCGGCAAGGCGTTTTGACCATGTGCTGTCAGGGCTGATCGTGCTGAGTAAACTTTGCAAGGCGATAAGTATTGGATAAATACGCTTTTCCCAGCGAATATTGGGATCACTAAGAATAACCTTTTCTTGCAACCACTTAGCTGAAGAAGATGTGGGTAACTTTATGCTGACGCCTAATTCTCGATTCCATAGCCGTGCATGGTGCGCGCAGATATTACGTACGATATTAAGGCATTTCAGCCAAGAGCGGAGTAATTCAGCATGCGTACCAAGATGGTTAGCAATCACTTTTTGATCAGAGGATTTACGCAAACCATCATACAAATAATAAAGATCGCCCCACGAGAGTAATTCCATCATCATCCAGCATGGCGGTAAGCGCGGCTGCTCATAGCTGCTTAAATAATGACGTAAAAAGGTTTCTTGCTTGGCTTTTTGGATCAGCGCTTGGCGCTGCTCTTCATTTAAATTGCGGCGCTTTTCGATATTTTTTAGATCTTTTTCCAAGCGCTTGCGCTCATCATCTATCCGCCGCTCAAGGCTCGCAAGCAAACGTTTATGCGCGTATTCTCGCTTAAAATGGTTTTCATCTAAATACCAGAAAGGATCATTACCGTAACTAAGAGACATATGATTGGATAACAGGGTACGCACGGCTATTTCGATCCGCTCAATGGCATCCAGCACTAACAAACGCAGCTCTTTATCGAATACGTAGAGTTTTCGCAGATCGTCAAAACGCGTGCCAGCAATAAAATGGTGATTTTTTGAACCCGGCTGAGTGTAAGGTATGGCATACGCAGAAAATCGATAATAACTAATATGCGAAAGGTACTGCGTAGCAGTCTCTTCATCATCAATGATGAGACCGCGTTGGCGCCATAATGCTAAATGATCCGCCGTAGATAAGGCTGGTTTGTTATAGGAGGGCATGATTAACCTCGCAATAACCGCCAAAAATGGGCATAAAAAAACCCGCCAATTTGTGCGTGACCGAGGTCATAGGCATGGCGGGTGTGTTGCCCGCAATGTTAGGTGCTTCATCCGAGCACGTCAATGCTTTTGTTATGATAACGCGTAACGCGACGCTAGAGCTGTTCACGAATGTACCTCTTGCAGCAGGTGCATGATTTCCTTGGCAATCGCATCTAAATCGGCGTCAATTTCTTCCAAAGCGCGCGGCGGCTGGTATTCATAAAAGTGGCGATTAAACGGAATTTCGTAACCGACAATACCGACTTGGCCATCTTTAGCGTCGGTTTTACTTTCATCAATCAACGCATCGGGCACGTGCGGTAATACTTCGCGGGCAAAGTAGGCGTGAATATCTTCGGTTAACGGCACGTTTTCATAATCGCGTAGATCGGGATTGGCTTCTACTTGGCCTTTAGTTTTACACACTTCGGCGGCGGCATCGTGCTCGCCTAAATGTTTAACCAACAGTTTTAATTGCACGGCGCTGAGTTTAACTGTGCTGGCTTGGCGTTTTAATTGATTTAAAAAGCCATCGCGGGATAACAGTTTGTCTTCGCTAAATAACGCAAGCGCGGCCAAAATAGCGCTTTGCGTGCTGCCATCCATTTTTTCCCAAGCGTTATCGGCTTGCAGTGCGGCCAGACGCTGGGGGGCTTGGGGATAAATGGCTAATTGCAGCGGGCGCTCAACGGTAATGCGGCGATAGCCAAACGCTTGATAGTTAAAGATCTTACTAAATTCATTTTCAGCAAACTGACCGTAGGTTTGCACAATTTTATCAATGCCTTCCTCGGTGAGCTCTTTACGTTTGCTGCCCAAGGATTTGCGCATCGCTGCATAAAAGATCTGCTCATTCTCATTAATAATTTCACTGCTACCACCGCGGCCACGACCGCCAGTTTTAGCGCGTTCTTTGGCGGCGTTAATCAGTTGCACTTTGCCTTGGCGTGCGGCCGGTTTATGCGAAGAGAGCACCCAAATATAGGTCGCAATACCGGTGTTATAAAACATGTCACTCGGCAAAGCGATAATGGCTTCTAACAGATCACTTTCTAAAATATCGCGGCGAATTTCGCTTTCACCACTGCCGGCGCCTCCGGTAAATAGCGGTGAGCCATTTAAAATAATGCCGATACGCGAGCCGCCCTCTTCGGCGGGGCGCATTTTACTGATCAGGTGCATCAAGAACAATAACGAACCGTCCGACACGCGCGGCAAACCGGCGCCAAAACGGCCGGCAAACCCTTGTTGCACGTGCTCATCGGTGATGTTCTTTTGAATTTTCTTCCAATCCACACCAAACGGCGGGTTAGAGAGCATGTAATCAAATTTGTCTTGGCGCAGTTGGTCATTGGATAGGGTATTGCCGAGCTTGATGTTATCGACCTTCTGCCTCTTGATCAGCATATCCGCTTTACAGATCGCGTAGGATTCGGGATTTAGCTCTTGGCCAAACGCTGACAGCGCAGCGTTATCATTGAGCTTATGCACATACTCCATGCCCGCGGATAAGAAGCCGCCAGTACCCGCGGTGGGATCATAAATTGAACGCACCAGACCGGCACTGGTGAGTTCGTCTTCTGTGGTGAAGAGTAACGAAGTCGTCAGATCAATAATGTCTCGGGGGGTGAAGTGTTCCCCCGCCGTTTCATTCGAGCTTTCGGCAAAGCGACGGATCAACTCTTCAAACACCAGCCCCATGTCGTGGTTGCTGATGGTATTCGGATGCAGATCGGTACTGGCAAACCGCTTGGCCACTTTGTACAGCAAGTCGGCTTCGGCGAGTTTGTCGAGGGTGTTGAAGAAATCGAAGTGCTCGAAAATTTCCCGTGCGTTGGGACTAAAGGATTGGATGTAGCTTTCGAGGTTGCTGGCGACGCCGGTTTCACCTAGATGGTTTAAATCCATTTTTGAGGTGTTGTAAAAGCTCAGTTCTGCGGCGTGGGTGAGCAGTTTAGCTTGCGCCTCCAGCGGCAGGGCTTTTATGGCCTCAAATTTAGTCAACACAGCAGGCTTGGTGGTTGCGAGCACGCATTCAAGGCGGCGCAGCAAGGTAAAGGGCAGAATAATCCGGCCATATTGGGATTGCTTAAAGTCACCACGCAGTAGATCGGCCACCGACCAGATCAGAGCGGCTATCGTAGAAGAATTATTGTCTGTCATATCATCCGCACACTAAAGACGAAAAAATTACGCCGATTGTACAGGAGCGTGCCGGCGCGATCTGCCATTTAACACCGCAACGCCAGAAATATTATGCAAAACGTGGCAGTAGATAACGCCATAGAAAGAACAGTGCACCAGCGTAACCTTCCCCTACCTTAAAAAGACGTGGGGTTAAGCTGCGTACACCTATGCGCGATAGGTAATACCGACGCCCGCACAAAACATACCGATGGCGCTGGGGCTTCGCACACAACAAAGGCGCCCGTGGGCGCCTTTTTCTTTTTAACTCAAATAAACCGCACTTACAGTGCCTTTAAGATCGCCTCCACGCTGGCTTTGGCGTCGCCAAACAGCATTTGCGTGTTGTCTTTAAAAAACAGCGGATTTTGTACGCCGGCATAACCGGTGTTGGTCGAGCGCTTAAAGCCAATCACGTTCTGCGCTTTCCACACTTCCAGCACCGGCATACCGGCAATCGGGCTATTAGGGTCGTCAAGTGCCGCGGGATTGACGGTGTCATTGGCACCAATCACCAGCACGGTATCGGTGTCGGCGAAATCATCGTTGATTTCGTCCATTTCCAGCACTATGTCATACGGCACCTTGGCCTCGGCCAGCAGCACGTTCATGTGTCCCGGCAAACGCCCCGCCACCGGATGAATACCAAAGCGCACTTTCACGCCGTGATCGCGCAGTTTTTGCGTAATTTCCGCCACCGGATACTGCGCTTGCGCCACCGCCATGCCGTAGCCGGGGGTGATGATCACCGATTGCGAGTTTTTCAACAGATCCGCCACATCGCTGGCATTGGTCTCGCGATATTCACCGGCTTCGTCTTGGCTAGCGCTGGCGGCCACGCCATCACTGCCAAAGCCGCCAGCAATTACCGAGATAAACGAGCGATTCATCGCCTTACACATAATGTAAGACAAGATAGCGCCAGAAGAGCCGACCAAGGCGCCGGTGACAATCAGCAAGTCGTTCGACAGCATAAAGCCCGCCGCCGCCGCCGCCCAACCGGAGTAAGAGTTGAGCATCGATACCACTACCGGCATATCCGCGCCGCCAATCGACGCCACCAAGTGCCAGCCAAAGGCCAGCGCAATCAGCGTCATAACCAGCAGTGGCAAGCTCGCACCGCCGGTGCTGACAAAGCTAATCAACAGCAACAAAGACACCAGCAACGCCAGCGCGTTGAGTTTATGCCGATGCGGCAGCATCAGCGGTTTCGATGAAACCAAGCCGCGTAATTTGGCAAACGCCACCACCGAGCCGGTAAAGGTCACGGCGCCGATAAAGATGCCTAAGAAAATCTCCACCAAGTGGATATTGAGCAGCGCGCCGCTTAAATGGCTTTCGGCGGCCTGTACGCTAGCGGCGGCTTGCGCCTGCTGCACCGCGGCTAAGGTTTCCTCCGCCGTGGCGCCCAGCGCCACCACCACTTCATTGGCGGCCGCGGGATGCAGATCGATCACGCTGTTAAAGCCCACAAGCACCGCAGCTAAACCGACGAAACTGTGCAAAATAGCCACCAGCTCCGGCATCTCGGTCATCTCGACTTTGCGCGCCAAACGCACACCAATCGCGCCGCCGATGGCCATCGCCAAGATGATCCAGTGCACGCCGGCGGTGGCCGGATTGAAAATAGTTGCCAGCAGAGCCAGCGCCATACCGGCCACACCAAAGGCATTGCCATTGCGCGCCGTCTCTTGTTTGGATAATCCGGCCAAACTGAGGATAAACAGCACGGCCGCGACGATATACGCCGCTGTTACTAATCCTTGCGCCACAGTAAACCCCCTTACCCTTTACGAAACATGTTGAGCATGCGCGCGGTGACGGTAAAGCCACCGAAGATATTAATGCTGGCGATCAGCACAGCGATAAACGCCAGCCCCGTGACCCAGCCCGAGCCTTGGCCAATTTGCAGCAGTGCGCCCACCACGATAATGCCGGAGATGGCATTGGTGACCGACATCAACGGCGTATGCAGCGAGTGCGAGACGTTCCACACCACGTAATAGCCCACCACACAGGCCAAAATAAACACCGTGAAATGCGCCAAAAAGGCCGCCGGCGCGACCGCCGCCATCCAAGCAAAGGCCGCCGCGCCAAGGCCAGTGTACAGCCATTTTTTCTTGCTCGGTTTAGCCGGTGCGGGTGCCACGGGGGACGCTGGCGGCGCGGCTTTGGGCACCGCCGACACGCTAATGGCCGGTGGTGGGAAAGTGCCTTCACCGTCAAGTTGCACGGTCATATGCCGTTGCACCACATCGTCCATATCAATTTCGATTTCGCCATCTTTGGCCAGGCACATCAACTTCATCAAGTTGACCAAGTTGGTGCCATACAATTGCGAGGCTTGCGCCGGCAAGCGGCCAGGCAGATCGGTGTAACCGAGCACGATTACGCCGTTATCGGTGACCACTTTTTGGCCCGGCTGGGTGTACTCACAGTTACCGCCAGTGGCGGCAGCCATATCCACAATCACCGAGCCAGGCTGCATGCTCTCGACCATCGCTTGCGTAATGAGCTTAGGCGCTGGTTTACCGGGGATCAGCGCGGTGGTGATGATGATATCGACCTCTTTGGCTTGTTCGGCAAACAGCGCCATTTCTGCGGCGATAAATTCATCCGACATCACCTTGGCATAGCCATCGCTACTGCCGCCGTCTTCAGTGGTAAAATCCAGCGTTAAGAACTGGCCACCCATGGATTCGATTTGTTCAGCCACTTCTAAGCGGGTATCAAATGCCCGCACCACCGCGCCCAAGGATCCCGCGGTGCCAATGGCGGCCAAGCCGGCCACGCCGGCACCGATCACCAACACTTTGGCTGGCGGTACTTTGCCCGCAGCGGTGATTTGGCCAGTAAAAAAACGGCCAAATTCGTGCGCCGCTTCGATCACCGCGCGATAGCCGCCAATATTGGCCATCGACGACAAAGCATCGAGCGACTGGGCACGGGAAATGCGCGGCACCATATCCATCGCCATCACGCTGATATTGCGCTTGGCTAATTGCTCGATGAGCTCGGGGTTTTGCGCCGGCCAAATAAAGCCAATTAATATCGCACCCTCTTTGAGCTTGGCGATTTCCGCTTTGTTCGGCGCATTGACCTTAAAGATCAGGTCGCTGTGCCACACGGCCGCTACTACCTCGGCGCCGGCGGCTTGGTAAGCCACGTCACTAAAGCTGGCCAATTGCCCCGCGCCGGTTTCCACCGCCACATTAAAGCCGAGTTTGATCAATTGCGTTACCGTCGCCGGCGTAGCGGCCACCCGCGTTTCCCCTGCCAGCGACTCTTTTGGTATGCCTATTTGCATGCGGATCCCCTTTATGGCGATAAGGTGCCAGTGTGGCACCTGCTTTAACATGTGTTTTTGTTGCACCAAATGCGTGCCCTAGTATGCGAATTTAACCGCTAATAACAACAGTGAAGCGCAATAAGCCAATAAAAGTGGCCTAATCGGATAAAAAATCAACAAATTTAAGCACTTATCTCGCGATTCGGTACACTTATCCTAGCCGGTTAACGCCCGCGCGCTCTCGACTAGCTCACAGTTATCGGCAAAACTGGAGCAAACACTAGACAAATGCGGCGCTATCGCCGTAAAACCGCGTTTGCCCCATAACAAGCACAAGGAGGGTAGTATGCGTATGTGGTTTTTGTTACTCAGCGCGCTGGGCTTAAGCGCGTGCAGCGGTTTACCCCCGAAGGCGCAGGCAGTCACGCCGTTTGATCTCAGCCGCTATGCCGGCACGTGGCATGAAATTGCCCGCCTCGATCATGCGTTTGAGCGCGGGCTTAGCGCGGTTACGGCAACCTACCGCCCGCGCGCCGATGGCGGCGTCACTGTGATCAATCGCGGCCGCACCGCCGATGGCCAGTGGCGCAGCGCCGAAGGCAAAGCCTATTTAGCCGGCGCGCCGCAGGAAGGGCGCTTAAAAGTAAGCTTTTTTGGCCCGTTCTACGCCGCTTATAACATTTTGGCCCTCGATGCCAATTATCAGCTCGCCCTCGTTAGTAGCCATAACCTCGATTACCTGTGGATCTTAAGCCGCAGCCCAACCCCAGCGGCCGCCGCGGTCAACGCGCTGGTCGCGCAGGCGCACACCTTAGGCTTTGCCACCTCACAACTGATCTGGCTGCACCCCGTCGCCGACTAGACAGACCGGGCGCTTACCGCTAGGCTGGCCGACTTTTTTGCATGGCCAGCACGCCGCTGGCGCCCTATTCCCTAGCCGAAGATCGCGCGATGCCTATTTCTTTGTTTGTTACTGTTGGTTTACTTCATCTGGTCGCACTGATCAGCCCCGGCGCCGATTTTGCGCTGATCTTACGCTGCAGCGCCCACCGTGCGACCGCCCTCGCCGCAGCACTGGGCATTGCGCTGGCGATTGCGCTGCACGCCACCTTAAGTGTTACCGGCATCAGCCTGCTGATTGCGCAACATGAGTGGCTATTTAACCTCATCAAAGCCTTTGGCGCCGGCTATTTGGCATGGCTCGGCCTTGGCGCACTGCAAGCCGCACGCCAAGCCCCGTCGGCCAGCGCGGCGCCAAACGTATTGCCGCAGGTACACGGCAAGCGCGCCGGCCTGCAGGCGGGGTTGGTGACGAATTTGCTCAATCCAAAAGCGTTGCTGTTTTTTATCGGTTTACTGGCTGCGCTAGTCACGCCGGAGGTGAGCGACGTGAGCCGCGCCCTCTTGGTGCTGGAGTTATTTGTGCTGGCGCTCGGCTGGTTTAGCTTGCTGGCGTGGGGCTTATCTTTGCCAGCAGTACAGGTCGCCTTGCAGCGCCTACAGCGGCCGTTTAACGCCCTGATTGCTTTACTATTTTTAACGGTCAGCCTATCGATCGGCCAAGACTTGTGGCACAGCCTGTAATTGCTCGCCGTCCATAAACACCAAGCCCAGCATATGCTGGGCTTGGTGTTTTTCAGTTTACGCTATGCGACCTTACAGACGACTGATAGCTTCCGGTTTGTGCTCCGGCTGCGGTAATGCCAGCGCGTCGAGCATACTCAGCGCGGCCGGACTGATACCGCCCTGATAGCCGATCTGGCCGTTACCGTGCACAGTTTTCACTTCACCGGGATTCCACTGCAAGAAGAAGCTGGTTAAGTCATAGCCGGTTAAGTAAGAGCTACACAGCATGAGCAAATCGCCACCGCTCAAACCTGTCGCCTCACTGCTGCAATAGTTGAGCCCTTGATCGCCGGCCGTATCGCCACGTGCCTTACGGTGCATTAACTTAAACAGGTTCCAGCCTTGATCATCGGCAAATACGCTTGGCTTGGCCGCAC
Source organism: Aeromonas sp. (assembly GCA_051658125.1). Lineage (GTDB taxonomy): Bacteria > Pseudomonadota > Gammaproteobacteria > Enterobacterales > Aeromonadaceae > Aeromonas. The sequence continues at coordinate 29,862 of JBOFMA010000054.1, read as the reverse complement.
TGCTGTACCAATTATCAATGCTAAAGTGCTGCGCGGCCCACAGCTTTAACTGGCCAAACATTACCAAGCGATCACCGGCATCGCCTTCACTCCAGACATGCCCGGCATAACGCGCAAACAGCTCCGGCGTTTTTTGAATATCCAGTTCAATACGGCCCATTTTATTGTGCGGCGCCAAGCGTTGTTCTTGTAGATACAAGGCCAGCACGTTGTTACTCACCTCGGTACCACCGGCTAAGGTCAGTGGCGCGGCGGCCAAGTTATGCCCAATTTCGTGCCACAGCAGCCAGTTGTTATCCGGTTGGGTCGGAATACTGCTCGCCTTGGCTTGGTAAGTTGAACTCATCACCGGATAGCCCGAGTGCGCGCTACCGACACTGATTTGCACATCATTGACAAAACGATGCGCGTGACCGGGCAAGCTCGCCGAGGTAAAGCGGCGATGATCACCTTGCGCGCTATGCTCGTCACGACCATAAAAATCGCTGGTGCTTTGCGCAAATGTATTCATTTTTTCCACCCACGCGGGGACATCCATCGCAGTTAGGTTGTGCACTGGCGTGGTATAGACCATATGGCCGGTATCAATTTCTGCCATAGGCACATCGCTATTGAGCGGATGCACCCAGTCATTGCCTTGCCAGAATGAGGCTTTATGCACGCCGGCAAACTGGTATTCAGCCGTAGCGCTCGGATCGCTACTCGCCTGCGGCAACACATAGATCAAACCACCGTAAGGCACGCTAAAGGTGGTGCTGCTACCGTCGTGCGCGAAGGTTTTTTCTAGGCGCGGCGGACGACGCAGCGCTACTTCATGCTGTTCGCGGCCGGTTAAATCATCGTGTAATGCCACTTTGATGGTCGCCGGTACACCGCCGCTGATGGTCACTGCGCCGTGTTGTGGTGCCCACAAGCCGGTAGATTGCATGTTACCGACTAAGCCCGACACCGGCTTACGATAGGTATGCACGCGGGCGCTAGCGCTGCCCGGTGCCGCTTCTGGTCGACCTGGGAAGATACGGGTATCGACTTTAATATCCAGATCCCAGAAGGCACGGCCGAGCATTAAGCGCGTCAACGGCTTTTCTTGGTAGTTCAGCGGGTAGCTTGGATTGAGCTCGCCGTTGGCGTGCAGCAATTGGTTAGCCACTAACTCTTCGCGTAACTCCGGCGTGCAAGCAGAGTTGCCGCCGTGCTGATCCGCGCTATAGCAGTTTAAAAACATCACCGCCGTCTTAAAACCTAACTCATCCGCTTGGCTGGCTTCGTAACGATAAGCCTCATCGTTCCACAACCAGACCGAGGTATTGGTATACGTCTGCTCAAGCTCGGCGGCAGCTAAACGCGCGCCTTGCTTGCCCTTGCTGCGATAATACAGTTCGTGCTGATACAACTTATTGAGGTTGGCACCAAAGTTGGCCGCCTCATACATGGCATCGAGTACCTGCGGGCTAACTTTAAAGCGCGCAAAGTTAGCGCGGTGATAGTTACCGGTGCTTTTCACGCCATGTCCGCGGCGCACTTCGATACAGCCAACTTCGAACTCATAATCGTCTTGGCACAACCCCATCGCTGGGAAATACTGCTGCAACTCAGCAATCGCAGCCGCTTTGGCGGTATCATCCCCCGCATTAACTGGGATCCAAGCTTGCTTTTCTACTAACGTCACGCTGCCATCTTCAGCGCTGACCGATGCTTGATAAGTGGCAATGCTCGGGGTTACCGGCTTAGCCCAACTGATCGAGCCGTCTGGATTTAAGCTGGCCTCGGGCAAAAATTCGGGCGCGATAGTTTCAATCACCACCAGATCAGGTTGGGTCAACGCACGCACATTATTGGTCGCGGTCGGACAGTAATAGCTGGTACCGCACCGACCCTGCCGCGTCATATTACTAGCGACGTTGCCACCACCTAAGCTCACGCCAGCACTATCGGCTAATTTGGCAATTGGCTCAGGGTTAGCTTCATCAATCGCATCCATAAACACAATGTTACCGCCAGCGTGCACGTATTGGATTAACGCATCGACATCCGCAGCAGTGAGATTAGGCGCATTGATGTTAGAGATCGTGCGCGTTTCTGAGGTGCCGCGGAAATTGCTCGGCTGATAACTTTGCAGCACCAAGACCGGCAGTTCGGCCGGATCGAGGTCGGCAAAGCCACCGCTCGCGAGCGTTTGCAGCTCAACGTTAAAGCGGCTATCGACAAAAAACGGATACCACAACTTGCTCGGGATGCCATTCCAATGGCCGGAATCGAACTTTAACGCTTGCGTGATATTGCTACCTAGGCGCAGGGTCTGCTGGCCTTGCTGATAGTCGCTATGTAGCCAAGTGAATAAGTTACGCATAAATTGCGCCATGCTGCCACGATCTGACATAGGCGAGGCGAGGGGGTCGCTGTTGCCATTATCAAATACGCACTCGCCATTACTGATACTAAGCTGATTAGCCGCCCAGTAGCTATCAGGGCAAGACAGCACCGATGGGTAGAAGGTGTTACCCATAAACACCACTTTACCTTGACCAATTTTGCCCGCCGTGACGCCGGGCAAATTAAAGGTCATATCTTCTTTGGCCATCAACGGTGCTGGCGGTGCACTCAGTTGACTGCTGGCATCGATCACGCTCGGCGCGACCATATACGGCGTATTGGCCCACACTTTGCGCTCACCTTCGCCTAACCAGTGATTTTTATCGCTGCGCGGCATCAAGATCGGAAAAGCACGATTCGAGATATTCAAATTACGATTTAAACGCGCAAAACCTGATGAACCGTAATACGAGCCTAAGCTGTTGAAAATGTGGAACTCTTCTACCCCGGCGTATAACGTATCGAGATCAGCACGGATTTGTTGCGTGCCGCCGGTGCGGATCTGACGTGGGGTACGCAAGCCGGTCGCGCTCGGTAAGGCCAGCTCGCTATCGATGAGTTGTGCTAGGCCTTGCGTAAATTGCGCATCAAATTCATCTGGCGTAGCAAATTCAGTGCCGTCGATTTTAGCGCCGTTGGGCAAACTTAAGCTGATGATCTCGTTGATTACGTTCGGATAACGAGCAAACACGGCCTGCACTTGCGGAGAAAATTCAGCGCGGCTGCCGTGATCTGTGGCATAGCGCTCCACCAAACTTTGCAGGTTTTGCTTGATTAATGCGCTTTCGCTCACATCGCTCAGCTGATATTCCGGTTGGTTACCCTTGAGCTCGCCAAAAGTAAAAGTGTCGATACCTAGGGTAATAGTCTCACCCCAGCGGTACTCTAAGGTACCGTTGACATCGGTAATGCCGCGCGTGCTCGGTGTGTAATAGGCAACCCCAGCCAGTGGCCGGCCGCGACTATCGGTAAGGCGGCTATGTGTGATGCTTTGCAGCGCTTCGCTCGGCCGATACGCTAAGCTTGCTTCCGCACTTGGGCTAATGAAACTACCGCCCAAATTAGTTGATGCTCCCGGTGTCACCGCCGGAACGACACTGCTATCTATGTGTGATGATGGCGCTTTATCCACCACATCGGTTTGCTGCTCGGCCGCCGCCGCAAGCTGCGCTTGCACCACCGGGTCATCGCTGCTTAAGCCGTACAATGGCGCCACATCATAGCTATACAAAGAATCCAAACAGATCTGCTGGCGATCATTTGGGCACGCGTCCACGCCACTGAGCAATTGTGCCGCGAGTTGTTGCTTTAAGGCAGAATCAAGGCGCGGATCGTCGTTGACGTCAAACACCTGCAATGGACTCAACGACGCGCTATCCACGCCCAGTGGCATGAGCGGGGCGGCAGGAATATTTAACAGCGTCACAGGGCCATAAGTACACAAAATGGCCTCGCCTTCTTGATAGCTAAACAAGCCCTGTTCAGCTAGCGGCATACCATTACAGATCGCATCGCCCGTCAGCGCGACCCCCTTCGAGCTCAAACCGGCCATAAAGCGATTGACGCTGGGCATATCCCCAGGCGCATATTCTGGCTGATTAATCGCGGGCGCATCTAAGCCCGGCAACGGTACGGGATCCAGCCCGGGGCCGGGGGCGGCAGGTGCATGCTCTTCGGGCATCGGTGCAGGATCATTACCCGCAGGCGGCGCAGGTAACTCCGGATCCGGCTTAGGCTGCTCTGGATCTGGTAATTCTGGCTTAGGTTGCTCTGGCTTAGGCTCCTCTGGCTTAGGCAGCTCTGGCTTAGGCAGCTCTGGCTTAGGCAGCTCTGGCTTAGGCTCCTCTGGCTTAGGCAGCTCTGGCTTAGGCTCCTCTGGCTTAGGTTGCTCTGGCTTAGGCAGCTCTGGCTTAGGCAGCTCTGGCTTAGGCTCCTCTGGCTTAGGTTGCTCTGGATCAGGCTGTTCGGCATCCGGTGCTACGCTGGCTAAGTAGGCATCGATTTTAGCGACATCACCAGAATGATACAGGTCACTGATTTCACTGGCTTTTTCTGCACTCAAGCACAGTGCATCGGCCGTGGCGCAGCTGTCAGCACGCGCAGTGGCCAACAAGGTTTTGACTTTGCCTCGCATCTCATCAGGAAAACGCGCACTGGCATCAAATACATCCGTACCGCGAGCGGTAATAGAAGCGTTCGCGCTCGCTTGTTCGAGCAGATTAAGCGTGCCTGCGGCGCAAGTTAAGGCCGCATTCTCGGTGTAGCTAAATGCGCCATTGGCTTGCATTGGCAGCTCATTACAGCTGATTTCACCTTGCAGGGCGACGCCGGCAAAGGTGATTTTACCGGTGCGGGTTTGCGGATCTTGTTCCGGCTGAGTCTCTGGAGCTGACTCACTGCCACAAGCGGACAGCAGCGAGGTGGCCACCATGGCAGCCAGTAGCTTGTACTTTGGTGGAGTCATTATTGCGCCTCCGCCATATCAGCTAGCAGCGTAGTGGGCAGAGTGCTCAGCGCAGCCAAGTTGAACTCCGCGTGTTGACGCATGCTCAGTTCACCAAAAGATAAGATCGCAGTCAGCAAAGAAAGCACAGCAAAGCTAACTTTGTGAAATTTCATGCCGCGGCGTGAGGTGGTCACAGCAGAAGCAGTTTTGAATGACATGTGTTGTACCTATTTCGTTGAATTAAAACGAAAAGGACGACGCACCGAAAAGAGAGGTATTTTTGCAGGCGCGGTACAGCCAAAGCCGTCGCATAACGCAGAGAATTACATCTACTTGTGGTGGCCCCGCTATCTTAGGCTACTGCCCTTAGACCGGAAGCTTTGCGTCCCTACTTTTCAGTAGGTTTGCCCTTTACACTAAATAAAGTATCCGCACCGCGCTCAGCGCTAGCAGACTGCGTCAGTCTGCCACAATTTTAGTTCCGTTTTCCAGAAAAAAATTCCAAGCGCCCGCCACGGCAGACGGCAGTTCTCGCACAAAAAATGGCCCCGCCGGTGCGGGGCTATTTTGATTGACCAAAAACAAGTAGTAAATACTAACTTACTGCGGCTAACTATTTATGCGCCATCCGCTCGACCGAACAGCCATAGCTGCGCCGTTCCCCCACGAAACAACATAGCAAGGCCAAGATTGCAATGTGCCCCTCAGGCTTACGCCTTGCGGCGCAAATACACACCTGCTTCCATGTGGTGCGTCCACGGAAATTGGTCAAACAACGCGCAGCGCTTGATGTCATGGGTTTGCCCCAGTACCTGCAAATTCGCCGCCAACGTGTCTGGGTTGCACGATATATACAAAATATATTCATAACCCTGCACTAAGCGCACGGTCGCGTCATCTAAGCCCGCACGCGGTGGGTCAACAAAAATAGTGTTGCAGGCGTAGCTGGCCAAATCCACCCCTTTAAGGCGGTTAAATTCGCGTTCACCGCGCATGGCCAAGCTGAACTCTTCCGCCGACATGCGCAAAATGGTCAGGTTATCCACTCCGTTGGCGGTAATATTAAACTGCGCCGAATCCACGCTCGGTTTGGCAATTTCCGTGGCCAGCACCTTGCCAAAATTTTGGGCCAAAGCGACGGAAAAATTGCCGTTACCGCAATACAGCTCGAGCAAATCGCCTTGGCTGGCGGCGGTGACGTCCAATGCCCAGGCCAGCATCTGCTGGTTAATGTCGGCGTTGGGCTGGGTAAAGCTGTTTTCCACCTGCTTGTAGATAAGCTCGCGCCCCGCTACCTGCAAACGTTCCAGCACAAACTCCTCGCCTAAGCAGATTTTTTGCTTATGCGCGCGGCCGATCAGTTGCAAGTTAAATCCCTGCGCGCGGAGATCGGTTTGCAAAGCGGCGGCGGCGTGCTGCCAAGCGGCATCGAGTTTGCGGTGATAGAGCAAGCTCACGCAGATCTGACCCGATTGCGTCGAGAGATAATCCACTTGGAATAGTTTACGCCGCAGCACATCGTGCGGGCGCAACGCGGCGATCAGCACCGGCATCAGTTGGTTGATTAAGCGGCTGGCCGCGGGGAACTGCTCGACACGGATAATTTCCCGCGTCGCGGGGGCATACATGCAGTGAAACAAATCCTCACCTGCATGCCAGATGCGAAATTCTGCACGCATCCGATAATGCTCGGCAGGCGAGGCAAACACCTCTAGCGCAGGGGCGGCAAACGGCGCGAGTAAAGCGCTTAGGCGCTGCTGTTTATCATCGAGTTGGGCTTGATAGGCGGCAGGCGTGCGATCAATAGCAGTCATAACGGTCTCACTGGTTCGATACCGGTCAAGGTCACCGGCATCGCAGCTAAGGGCGGCCCCACGTAGGCAAGTACGGCCGAAAAGAACAGAGCAGCACCGACAGCATGCGGCAGCTGCACCAAGAAAAAGTGGCGGCAATTGTAAAAGCGAGCGGGCTATTTGCCTAGCCGAAGATGTGCAGCGCGCAGGCTAATGCACCCAGTCGCGCAATTGATAGGTCAACTGATGGGACGGGCCATGCCATGTCCAGCGCGACAGCGTACCCTCAATGCGGCCGCCCGCGCTTAAGGTGCTCAGCACTGCGTGGGTCACCGCGTGCTGGGCATTAGGACAAGCCACAGGGGTTAATTCTATCGATTCGACGTGCAAGGCACCGGCTTGCCAGTGACCTTGCGCACTAAATTGCTGGCAACCAGCGTGCCCGAGCAAAGTGAACTGCTCGCCAACTTCCAAATCCATGGGCCAGTGCGCGGGCAGCGCTTGCCCATCGACGGCCACTAAACGCCAATGCCGATGGAGAAAATCGGCGGCCGCCAGCGGTGGCGGGCTCGGCACCACAGCGGCGGCCAGACAAGCGCTGGCCACCAGCCAGAGGCCGCTGACAAGCAGCCCGTGGCGCACTAAGCCTGCACTTGGTTGGCGCAAGGCGCCCCCGCTAGACACAAACGCACATTCTCCAGCGTGGTCTGGGCAATCGCAGCTAAGGCCTCTTTGGTTAAAAACGCTTGGTGGCCGGTAAACAGCACGTTATGGCAAGCCGATAACCGGCGAAACACATCGTCGGCGATCACTTCATTGGATTTATCGCTAAAGAACAAATCCTCTTCATCTTCATACACATCTAAGCCCAGTGCACCGATGCGGCCACTTTTCAGCCCTTCAATCGCCGCATTGGCATCTAACAAGCCGCCACGGCTGGTGTTGATGATCATGACGCCATCTTTCATCTGCTTGAGCGCGGTAGCGTCAATCAGGTGATAGTTTTCTTTAAACAGCGGGCAATGCAGGCTGATAATGTCACTTTGCGCCAGCAACTCGCCTAGCGGCACATAGCTCACGCCCAAGGCCTGCGCGGTGGGATTGGGGTAAGGGTCGTGCGCCAGCAGGCGCATACCAAAGCCATGCAAAATGCGCAGCGCCGCTAAGCCGATTTTGCCCGTACCGACCACACCCACGGTTTTGCCGTGCATGTTAAACCCCACCAACCCTTCGAGAGAAAAGTTCGCATCGCGGGTGCGCTGATAAGCTTTATGAATGCGCCGGTTTAAGCACAGCATCATGCCAATCGCATGCTCAGCGGTGGCCTCGGGGGAGTACGCTGGCACCCGTACCACAGTCAGTCCCAGTTCCTTGGCTGCCACTAGATCGACGTTGTTGTAACCGGCGCAGCGCAAGGCAATCAGCCGCGTGCCGTGGGCGGCTAACTCAGTGAGTACGGCGCGATCGGCGCAGTCGTTAACAAACAGACACACCGCAGTAAACCCGTGAGCGAGTTTGCAGGTTTTTGCCTCTAAGCGACCATCAAAAAAGGTCAACGCCCAACCGAGCGCCACATTGGCCGCATCAAAATGCTGCTTGTCGTAGCTTTTGCTGCTAAAAAACGCAATTTTCATGGCATCACTCCGTCACCTATAACTATCTAGCGAATGTTTTCCTCAACGCCCAGGCCAAGGGCTGCCTAAGGCGCTCCCCACGGCATAATCGGCACGGCGCTCACCGCGCTTTTATACGAACCATCCACCAGCTTGGTGCTGTAGGTCAAGTAAACCAAGGCTTGGCGCTTGGCATCAAAAAAGCGCACCACTTTTTGCTCTTTAAAAACCAACGACGTGCTGACATCAAACACCTCTTCACCGGCTTTGAGTTTTTCCGGCAACTTGATCGGCCCCACTTGATGGCAAGACAGCGAAGCATGCGACGGATCTTCAGCCAAGCCCAACGAGCCTTTCACGCCACCGGTTTTCGGCCGCGCCAAGTAGCAGGCTACGCCGGCAATGCGTGGGTCATCAAACGCCTCAATGACAATTTTATGATTAGCGCCGAGTAACTTAAACGCCGTGCTCACCGCGCCTACTTGCTCGCCTTGTTCAGCCACCGCAGGTAAAGCCGCAGCAACTAAGCACACACAGGTTAACTTTTGCCACTGATTTTGCCGCATACGGCCTCCTTGTCATCTGACCTAAGCTGGATTGAAATCATCCATGGTAATGCCGCGGCCCTAAGGCTGCGGCGGGTATTGCCAGAATTCGGGCTTAATTTTGCTTAACGTCGGCAACAACTGCGGCGCCGGCAGCGCAATCGTCACCCGCCCCGGCAAATTAGCCTGCGCAATGGCCGCCTGAATTGCGGGGTGGGCATTAAAAAAGCGCAGGAAACTGCCATCGGCATAGGCGCGGGTTAACCCAAGCTCCAGTGCGGCAGCGATGGCGGGAAACTTCGGACTCACAAAAAAGAACTGGGCAAACGGGTAGCGCAGCAACAGACGCTGCTCGACGGCTAACTCAGCATAGGTCGCGCTCATGGCCGCGTGCTCGGCAAACACCTCGACCACACTGCGTGGAAACAGATCGAGCTTGTCACCGTCATTGATCAAGCGAAACAAGCTGCTGTAACGGGCCGCATAGGTCGGTAAGCCAGCGGCTTCATAGATCGCATTATCCGACCAACCGATCCCCTGCCCAATCTTGTAGGGTTTCAGATCAGCAAGGCGGGTGACTTGGTTGAATTTTTCTTGGGCGTCTTGGTGGATAAGGCTAATCCGCAGCCCCTCTAACCCGCGCAGCAACGGCACGGGCACGGCGGTCAGCGCCGCTTCTAGCTGCGGCGAGGTACCCATCCAAAACAGGTTGATATTGCGCCCATGGCGCAACTCTTCGGTCAGATTGAACTGATTAAGATCGTCTTTAACCCGCTCGAGCCGATAGGGCTGCTCGGCTTTTTGCAAAGCCAACTCCAGCAGCGGCACAAAATAGCTCTCATCAAGGCCCGGCACGGGGCGACTTGGGATCTTAATCGTCAACTCTTGCGCTTGTACCTCGGCCAGCAATGGCAACAGTAAGCACAGTTTTATCAGCCATTTCACGCGCGGCGCACCTGTAAGAAAAAAAGATGCGGTGAGTCTAACAGAAGCTAGCCGGCGCGACGAAACACATGGGTGTCGTTGAACTCTTTGGTGCTTTGGCACTCAACGCAAAAACGTGACTCGGGGCGCGCCTGCAGACGCTTTAATGAGATCTCTTCCCCACACGACTCGCAATAACCAAACTCGCCTTCGCCCATACGCTTTAAGGCGGCGCGTAATTTGCGCAAGTGCAGTTTGTCATGCTCGATACGGTTGAGCTCTAAGCGGCGCGCTTCTTCCACGCTGGCACGGTCAATTTCATCGGCCATTTCGTTGGTGTCGGTGGCAATTGCATGGCTAGCTTGTGAGCTCAAACGCTCTTCAAGCACTTCGATCTGTGCTTCAACTTGGCCTTTGTAAAAAGCCAACTGGTCTGGGTTCATAAAATCACACATAAAGGTTCATATCCGTTCAAGGCCAAAGTGAGGCGTGGGGCGACGGCCTACGCACGCTCGCTATCAAGGCGACCGCTTTGCGCGTCGCTTGTAAATCAGGGCGGGGCTTGTACCAAAAAAACGCGCGGCTGGCAAAATTTATCGCGCTAACCACCACCTAGCCGACGCCCGACGCCCGCGCAAGCACCAGTTTCGCCAGCAAGTTTAGTCACGCTTATGCCACGGCATAGGGGCGCGATAAGCGCGGTAGCAACGCGCAATTTAGCGGCGCAAAACTTGACAGCCCCGCAACGGGCTGGTTTGTTGGGCTTAAACGGACGATCTTAATGGCAAGGAGTGCTATGGAAAGCATCAGACAGTGGCTCAGCGCCAACCATATCACCGAGGTGGAGTGCCTATTCCCCGACTTTACCGGCAATGCCCGCGGCAAAATTATTCCCGCCAGCAAATTTTTGCGCGAAGGCGGCATGCGCTTACCGGAAGTTATTTTCACCCAGACGGTCACCGGTGATTACCCCGACGATACCAGCATGATCGATCCCATCGAGCGCGATATGCAGCTTTATCCCGATGCCAGCACCATTCGCTTTGTGCCCTGGGCACTCGAGCCCACCGCGCAAGTGATCCACGACTGCTTTGATATTGACGGGCGGCCGATCGATATCGCGCCGCGCACCGTACTGCAGCGCGTGCTGGATTTGTATAAGAAAAAAGGCTGGCAACCGGTGGTGGCACCCGAATTAGAATTTTATTTGGTCAAGCGCAATGAAGACCCAGACTATCCGCTGGTGCCCCCCACAGGGCGCAATGGCCGCCCAGAAACCGCCCGCCAATCATTTAGCATTGATGCGGTGAATGAATTTGATCCGCTCTTTGAAGAGATGTATGACTTTTGCGAGGCGCAAGAGCTCGAAGTCGACACCCTGATCCATGAAGCCGGCGCGGCGCAAATGGAGGTCAACTTTTTGCACGGTGATGCGCTAGCGCTGGCTGATCAGGTGTTTTTGTTTAAGCGCACCTTGCGCGAAGCGGCCCACCGCCACGGCGTCTACGCCACCTTTATGGCCAAACCGATGAGCCATGAGCCAGGCTCGGCAATGCATATTCACCAGAGCTTGCTCGATGCCCACGGCAATAACCTGTTTTGCGCCGAAAATGGCGATCACAGCCCGCTGTTTATGCACTTTATCGCTGGTTTACAAAAATACACCCCGGCCGTCACCGCGCTGCTCGCCCCCAATGTGAACTCCTATCGCCGCCTCACCTTTGGTGAAAGTGCGCCGCGCAACGTGCAGTGGGGTGAAGAAAACCGCACCTGTGGCCTGCGCGTGCCGCTGGCGGCACCGATTAATCGTCGCGTGGAAAACCGCTTTGCCGGCGCCGATGCCAACCCCTATCTGGCGCTAGCCGCCACCTTGGCCTGTGGCTATTTAGGCATCATTGAGCAGCTCGAACCGCTGCCGGAGATGAAAAGCAGCGCCTACGCATTGCCTTACAGCCTACCACGCACCTTGGAAGAGGCTTTGAGCGAATTAGAAGCCTGCGCACCGATTAAACAGTTGTTGGGTGAGCGCTTTGTGCGCGCCTTTGTGGCCGTCAAGCGCAAGGAGTACCAAACCTACTTCAGCGTGATCAGTCGCTGGGAGCGGGAATTTTTGCTCCTTAACGTTTAAACGCTTTTCATGCACTTTTTTAGCATTAAAAACCAAAGCTATGGTACGCCGCAGCACACTGTGCTATCACTGGACTTAATTAGCCCCAATGCGGCAGACCCGCCCATCTTCAAGGAGAGACAGATGAAGCTGATGACCCCCCTTGCGATCGCCTGCGCCCTAGCGCTCGCTATGCCCGCCCACGCGGAGCAGCAGGTCCTGCGTATTTATAACTGGAGCGATTACATCGCCCGCGACACCTTGGCCAATTTTGAACAAAGTACCGGCATCAAAGTCGTTTATGACGTATTTGATAGCAACGAAGTACTGGAAGCGAAACTCTTGGCCGGTAAATCCGGTTATGACGTGGTGGTGCCATCTAACCCGTTCTTAGCCAAGCAAATCAAGGCCGGCGTATTCCAAAAACTCGACCGCAGCCAACTGCCGCTGTGGAAGAACTTAGATAACGATCTACTCAAAGCGCTCGAACCGAGCGATCCTGGCAACCTGTACGCAGTGCCTTATCTGTGGGGCACCATTGGTTTTGCCTATAACGCCGACAAGGTTAAGGCTGCACTCGGCACGGATGCGCCGCTCGATTCATGGGATCTGGTGTTTAAACCAGAAAACATGGCAAAACTCAAAGGCTGCGGCGTGTCATTTTTAGACTCACCGACCGAAATGCTGCCCGCCGCATTGCACTATCTGGGCCTAAAAGCCGACAGCCAAGCGCCGGAGGATCTGAAACAGGCCGAGGCCTTGTTTCTTAAAATTCGCCCCTACACCGCCTATTTTCACTCGTCAAAATACATCTCCGACCTCGCCAATGGCAATTTGTGTGTCGCAGTGGGCTACTCCGGTGATCTGCAGCAAGCCAAAGCGCGGGCGACCGAAGCTCAGAACGGCGTAAATCTGACCTACACCATTCCCAAGCAGGGGGCGGGCAGCTTTTTTGACATGCTGGCGATCCCCAGCGATGCGCCCAACGTGACGGCCGCCCACACCTTTATCAACTATTTGCTGCAGCCAGAAGTGATTGCCAACGTTACCAACCAAGTGCAGTTCCCCAACGGCAACAGCGCCGCCACCCCGTTAGTTGATGTCGCGATTCGTGGCGATGCCGGGATTTATCCTGACCCCAGCACACTGCAAAAGATCTACACCTTCCCCGATTTGCCAGCCAATGTGGCGCGCCAAATGACGCGCAGCTGGACCAAAATCAAGTCCGGCCGTTAATCCCACCGCGCCCGCCGACACGGCGAGGCGCATAGCGCGTGGAATGGCTTAGCTTGCCACCGCGCGCTGTTGCCAAACTAGGCGGCCTGACCCGTTGCACAGCGGCGCCGCCTTCACAGAGGAGTGTGTCATGGCAGTAGCCTCTAGTGCTTACAAATCCAGTGCTTATAAAAAAGCCCTTGAAGGGAGTAGCACGCAAAAAACGCCGCTGGTGAAAATCGAGCGGGTGAGCAAGACCTTTGATGACACCCTTGCGGTGGATGAGGTGTCGCTGACCATTCATAAAGGCGAGATTTTTGCCCTGCTCGGTGGCTCGGGCTCCGGCAAGTCCACCTTGCTGCGCATGCTGGCGGGCTTTGAGCGCCCAAGCGAAGGCCGCATTTGGCTCGATGGCGTGGATATCACCGATCTGCCGCCGTTTGAGCGCCCGATCAACATGATGTTTCAATCCTACGCCCTGTTTCCGCACATGACAGTGGCGCAAAACATTGCCTTTGGCCTGCAACAAGACAAATTACCACGCGAGGAAATTGATGCCCGCGTGCTGGAGATGCTCAAGCTAGTGCGCATGAGCCAATACGCCCAGCGCAAACCGCACCAACTCTCCGGTGGCCAGCGGCAACGGGTGGCGCTAGCGCGCTCGCTGGCCAAAAGGCCAAAACTATTACTGCTCGACGAGCCGATGGGCGCGCTGGATAAAAAATTGCGCTCACAAATGCAGTTGGAATTAGTGGAGATCATCGAGCGCGTCGGCGTGACCTGCGTCATGGTCACCCACGATCAAGAAGAGGCCATGACCATGGCCGAGCGCATCGCCATCATGCACCAAGGCTGCATTGAGCAAATCGGTAGCCCGATGGATATTTATGAGACCCCCGCTAGCCGCTTAGTTTGCGAGTTTATCGGCAACGTGAACTTGTTTGATGGCCTGTTAGTTGAAGATGAGCAAGATCACGCCACCATTGCCTGCAGCGATTTAGAGCAGCCGATTTATGTCGGCCACGGCATCACCACCCGCGCAGAAGATAAAACGGTGACCTATGCGCTGCGCCCAGAAAAACTACTGATGAGCGTGCACAAGCCCACCGCCATCGAACACCCCGACTTTAACTGGACCCGCGGCGAGGTTTACGACATTGCCTACTTAGGTGGCCATTCGGTCTATCACATTCGCCTGCCGTCAGGAAAAATTGTCCAAGCCTTCATCGCCAACGCCGAACGCCACGGCCAGCGGCCCACCTGGGATGACCCGGTGTTCCTGTATTGGGAAGATGACAGCGGCGTGGTACTGCAAGCATGAGCCGATTGCCTCGCCTAAGCCCGCGCTTAAGTCAGCGCCTACTAATTGCCGTGCCATTTACTTGGCTATTGCTGTTTTTTTTACTGCCGTTTGTCATGGTGCTGGGCATTAGTTTTTCTCTGGCCGAAGTGGCCATTCCGCCTTATCGCGCCTTGCTCAGTTGGGCCAATGACGAACTCACCCTGCAGCTCAATTTTGCCAACTACCGGTTACTTGGCGAAGACAGCTTGTATCTGCTGGCCTACTGGGGCTCGTTTAAGGTTGCTGCCGTCAGCACCTTGCTGTGTTTACTGCTCGGCTATCCGATGGCCTACGCCATCGCCCGCACCGAAAAAGCCACGCAAACCGTGTTATTGCTGCTGATCATGCTGCCAACGTGGACAGCGCTGCTGATCCGGGTTTACGCCTGGATGGGCATTTTGAGCAGCAGCGGGCCAATCAATAGCGCCCTGCTCAGTCTCGGCCTGATTGATACGCCGCTGCCACTTCTTAACAGCAACTTCGCGGTGTATGTCGGCATCGTGTATGCCTATCTGCCGTTTATGGTGCTGCCGCTGTATGCCAACTTAGTAAAACATGATGCCAGCTTACTCGAAGCGGCCTTTGACTTAGGCGCACGCCGCTTTACCGCCTTTTGGCGCGTGACTTTGCCTCTATCAAAAAATGGTATGGTCGCCGGCACCATGCTGGTGTTTATTCCGGTGATGGGCGAATTTGTTATTCCAGAACTGCTCGGTGGCACCGAAACATTAATGATCGGCAAGGTGCTGTGGCAGGAATTTTTCAACAACCGCGACTGGCCGGTGGCGGCCGCCTTGGCGGTGGTCATGCTGCTGGTGCTGATGCTGCCGATTTTGTGGTTTAACCACCAGCAGGCATGCCAACTGGAGGGCTGTGCATGAACCGTATCTCTCCCCATCAAACCAAACCGCGCTGGAGCTTTGCCCAGTGGGTGCTGCTGCTCGGTTTAAGCTTTATCTATCTGCCGATGGTCAGCCTGATTATCTACTCGTTTAATGCCTCCAAGCTCGTCACCGTCTGGGGTGGGTGGTCATTAAAATGGTACCAAGGCCTGTGGGATAATAAGCAACTGCTAAGCGCGGTGGCACGTTCACTAGAAATTGCCTGCTACACCGCGTTGGCGGCGGTGGTGCTGGGCACGTTGGCGGCCTTGGTGCTCACGCGTATTCGCCAGTTTCGCGGCCGCACCTTGTTTGCCGGCATGGTCACCGCGCCACTGGTGATGCCAGAAGTCATCACCGGCCTGTCATTGCTACTGCTCTTTGTGGCCATGACACAAAGCCTCGGCTGGCCGGCCGAGCGCGGAGTTATGACCATCTGGATTGCCCACACCACCTTTTGCAGCGCCTATGTCGCGGTCTTGGTCTCGGCGCGCCTGCGCGAACTCGATCGCTCGATTGAGGAAGCAGCGATGGATTTAGGCGCGCGGCCAGGACGGGTCTTTTTCCTGATCACCTTGCCAATGATCGCGCCGTCATTGGCCGCCGGCGGCATGATGGCGTTCGCCCTTTCCCTCGATGACTTGGTGCTGGCGAGCTTTGTTAGCGGGCCTGGCGCCACCACCTTGCCGATGGAAGTATTTTCCGCCGTGCGCTTAGGCGTAAAACCCGAGATCAACGCGGTGGCCAGCTTAATTTTGCTCGCCGTATCGCTATTTACCTTCTGCAGTTGGTATGTGCTGGCGCGTAATGAGCAGCGGCGCAAACAGGAAAGCGCACAGAGTTATCGCGCGGCCACGCGCAGTGCCGATGCGGCTTGAAATCACCTCTCGCCCGCCCCATATAGCCGCCATGCCCACACCGCCCAAGCCCGCTTGGGCGGTTTTTCCTCATCAAGGACCTGCTATGAATCCCATGCTTGATCAACTCCTCAGCCGCCGCTCCGTGCGCAGCTTTACCGGCGCCGCCGTCAGTGAGGCTGACTTAACCACCATCTTAACTGCCGGCCAGCAAGCGCCCACCTCGGTCAATGGCCAGCAGATCAGCCTAGTGGTCACCCGCGATAAAGCCACCATTGCCAAAATCGCCGAAATCGCCGGCGGCCAACCGCAAGTGGCGGGGGCGGATGTGTTTATTACCGTGCTGATGGATTATCACCGCACCAGTTACGCCTGCGCGCAGGTCAATGCAGAGCATGTGATTGAACAGAGCGCTGAAGGCATTGTGGTTGGCGCGGTCGATGCCGGCATCATGCTCAACGCCCTGCAAACTGCCGCCAACAGCCTCGGCTACGGCAGCACCGCCATTGGCGGCATTCGCGCCAACCCAGCCGCCATGCGCGATCTGCTCGGGCTACCAGCCAGAACCTTCCCCGTGGTGGGCCTGACCTTAGGCGTGGCCGATGAGAGCAAATTACCGCAGATCAAGCCGCGCGTGCCATTAGCCAGCTTTGCCATGCACGAACGCTATGACGTCGAGGCCGTAGCCCAAGGCGTGCACGTCTATGAACAAACCCTGCGCCAGTGGTGGGATGCCCAAGGCTTAAACCAAATGCCTAGCTACTGCCAATCAGTGGCCACCTATTACGCAAAGGTCTATTTTCGCCACACCGGCGAAAGCCTAGAAGCACAGGGCTTTCGCTTTAGCGACCCGTCAGCCAAATAACCGGCACACAGATAAATAAAAAGGGCGCCGCGGGGCGCCCTTTTTATTTATGCACTTAATGACTGCGCAGCCATGTCGCCGCGCCACTATTTAACAATACACCCGCTAATACCACTGGCTTGCAATTGGCGATTGGCAGCATCGAGGGCGGCTTTACTGCTAAAAGGGCCGACCAGCACTTTGTACAGGGTAGTGTTGTCCGTGTGAACGCGCTGCAGTGAGGCATCCAGCCCCGCACCAAAGGCAATCCGCGCCTTGAGCGACTCAGCCGCATCAGGGGAGCGCAGCACCGCGCACTGCAAGAACTGCCGTGCATTGCTGGCCGCCGGCCGTGGGGCGTCTTGCCGCACTTGTTGCTCGCGCTGCATTTGTGCATCGCGTTGCACCTTGGTCTCTCGCTGCGCTTCGCGCTGTAATTCGGCACGCAGCGCCTGCTCGGCGTCTTCACGGGCTTTTTGCGCCGCCCGTGCCTGCTGCGCAGCGGCTGATTCAACCGGCGCGCTAGGCAACTCGAGGGCAGGGACCGGTGGTGTCACTACCGGCGCTGACTCGGGCGGTAACACGCCCGCCGGCGCCGGTGGCGGCGTTACATCGACTTGCTTATTTTCCAGCCGCTCGATGTAACTCCACTTTTCTTGCGGCAGCGCCGCTTCAGCTGGTTTTGGCTTATTGGCCTTCACCTGCTCCGCCAGACTCACACCACCGGCTTCGCTGCGATAATGCCGATACACGCCGATGGCGACAAACAGCACCAACACCCCGACGCCGAGCAGCTTGCCAAGCGGCAAGCCTGCACCGGTTTTGCTAGGTTTACGTCCACCGGCACGCCGACTCGGGCGGCTGCTGACATAATCCTGACTACGCATCGCTTACATGCGCTCCAAGGTATGGATGCCGAGCACGCCTAAGCCGAGCTTGAGCACTTTGGCTGTAGCTGCGCACAGCAGCAAACGGCTAGCACGGGTCTGCTTAGTCACACCGTCTTTGTTGATGGGGCATGCTTCATAAAAACTCATAAAGCAGCCCGACAACTCATACAAATAAGTGCACAGCAGGTGCGGCATGCCTTTATCAGCCAAGTTATTGATAGCATCAGAGAATTGGATCAGCTTTTGCGCCAGCGCTTCTTCGGCCGCGCTATCAATCACTACCTGACCGGTTAAGCTGGCGGCATCCACCTCGGCTTTACGGAAAATCGACTGGATACGGGTGTAGGCATACTGCAAGTAAGGCGCGGTGTTGCCTTCAAATGACAGCATCAAATCCCAATCGAACACATAGTCGGTGGTGCGGTTTTTCGACAAATCGGCATATTTCACCGCGCCCATGGCAATTGCGTGCACCACTTTGGCTTTGTCTTCGGCACTTAAATCGCTGTTGCGGCTTTCCAGCAGGGCCGCGGCGCGCTCTTCTGCTTCATTAAGCAGATCCACCAGTTTGACTGTGCCACCGGTGCGAGTTTTGTACGGGCGACCATCTTTGCCCAGCATCATGCCAAAGGCGTGGTGCTCAAGCGGTAAGTCAGCCGGCACATAGCCCGCTTTACGAGTAATTTCCCACGCTTGCAGCAGGTGCTGGTGCTGGCGCGAATCAATAAAGTACATCACGCGCTCGGCACCCAATTTTTCATAGCGATACTTGGCACAAGCAATGTCCGTGGTGGTGTACAAAAAGCCGCCATCGCTCTTTTGAATGATAACGCCCATCGCCTCGCCCTCTTTGTTCTTAAACTCATCTAAGAACACCACGGTCGCGCCAGCGCTTTCCACCGCCAAACCTTGCGCCTTTAGATCACTCACAATGCCTGGCAGCATGTCGTTGTACATCGACTCGCCCATGATATCGGCATTCGTCAGGCGGATAGATAAGCGGTCATAGTTAATTTGGTTCTGCGCCATGGTCATATCGACCAGCTTTTTCCACATGGTGCGGCAGTATTCATCGCCACCTTGCAGCTTCACCACATAGCCACGGGCGCGCTCGGCAAACTCCGCATCTTCGTCGTAGTGGCGCTTGGCTTGGGTATAAAACGCTTCTAAATCTTTGAGCTCCATGTCGCTGGCGTGCTCGTTGCTCATTTTTTCCAAATAAGCGATCAGCATACCGAACTGGGTGCCCCAGTCACCGATGTGGTTGGCACGAATAACCTTGTGACCCAAAAATTCCAGCGCGCGCGCTGCCACGTCACCGAGCACGGTCGAGCGAATGTGGTGCACGGCCATCTCTTTGGCCACGTTGGGCGCCGAGTAATCCACCACCACGGTTTGTGGCGAAGGCAACTTCACGCCAGCTTTGTCATCTTGTAGCAGCGTTTCGACCTGACCAGCTAACCACTGGGTATCAAAAAAGAAGTTAATAAAGCCCGGACCCGCGATTTCCACCTTGGCAATCAAGGCGGAGGCCGGCAGATGCTCGATAATCGCCGCCGCTAATTCGCGCGGATTTTTACCGGCAGGTTTGGCCAGCAGCATGGCTAAGTTGGTGGCCAGATCACCGTGAGCCTTATCTTTGCAACGATCAATTTGGATGCGCGGCGCAAGCTCGGCAGGCACAACGCCTACGGCTTTAAGGTGGGCTACCGTTTGCTCCAATAGCTGCGAAATATGCTCTTTCATGACTGACCATCCAGGTTGCGCGCTGACATCATGGCCAATAGTGGCCACCAGCGCGGAAAAAATAGAGAGAAGGGCGCGAATTTTACCCGTTACGCGCCGATAAAAAAAGGGAGCAGGCCGGCTCCCTTGTGTCATTTTTTAACCAACGGCCTTAGGCGACAAACACCCAGTAGACAGCAAAGGCCACAATAAAGCGATAAATCGCAAATGGCACAAAATTTAAGCGGCGGATCAAGGCCAAGAAACTTTTGATCGCAATCATTGCCACAATGAACGCGGTGATAAAACCCACGCTAAACATGGGCACATCGGCAAGCGATAAAAATTCGCGGCTTTTATACAAATCCAGCATGCTGGCGGCCAGCATCATCGGCACCGCCAAAATAAACGAAAACTCCGCCGCCGCTTGCCGGCTGATGCCCATCAGCATACCGCCGCTGATAGTCGCGCCCGAGCGGGAAAAGCCAGGCCACAGGGCTAAGCACTGAAACAGGCCAATGCCAAACGCCTGCTTATGGCTGATGTCATCTAAGCTGTGCGCGCGCACTGCGGGGCTAAATTTTTCCGCCGCCAGCAGTAAAAAACCGCCCGCCACTAGCGCGTACATCACGGTTTCGGGGCCAAATAGATTGGCTTTGATCCAGCTGTGCACCGCCAAACCGATCACTACCGCCGGCAACATACCCAAAATAATATGCACCAAGGACAAGGAAGCCTGATCGGCGGCTGGCTTTTGGCCAAAATGCAGGCCGATTAAGCCAAACAGGCGGCGCCAAAACATCACCACCACCGCCAAAATTGAACCCAACTGGATTACCACTTCAAAGGTGGCAGCTTTCGGGCCTTCAAAACCCAATAAATGCCCAACAATGATCATGTGGCCGGTAGACGAGACCGGTAAAAACTCGGTTAACCCTTCCACCACGCCCAAGATCACTGCCACGAGCAGGCTGTAACTTTCACTCATCACCAACATCCTCACGCCAAGAGATAAACCCGCACTAGGCGCGTTTATGCCAATAAAAAAGCCCCAAGCAGGGCTTGGGGCGGGCTATTTTGCGCCATTGTCTGGCAGCGGTCTAGCAGAGCTTAGCGCGCAATAAAGCGATAACGCGTGGTATGCCGATAATGCACGCCGGGTTCGAGCCACGGATCGCCCAATTCAGGGCGGTTAGGGCTATCTGGCAGTTGCTGTGCTTCTAAGCAAAAACCGGCGTGATCAGCGTATTCACCACCACGCGCCGGCGTGCCGGCCAACCAGTTGCCGCTATAAAACTGCACGCTCGGCTGATCGGTAAACATCTGCAACGCTAATGCGCCATCGCGGCTGACGACTTCGGCCGCACACGGCGCTAAATTGCCGGCCAGTAAAAAGGCGTGATCATAACCACGTGCCGCCACTTGCTGTGGATGGCTCAGCCAATCTTGGCCGATAGTGCGTGGGGTGCGCAGATCAAACACGCCCTCTACCGGCGCGATCGCGACAGGCAAGCTCGCGGCATCAAGCGGTAAATAACTATCGCTATTGATCTGCACGCGGTGCGCGCGCACATCAGCGCCATCACCATCTAAATTAAAATAGGCGTGGCTGGTTAAGCTCACCGGCGTCGGCGCATCAGTGGTGGCGGTAAAATTCACCACCAGATCCCAGCCTTCCAAGCGATATTCCAGCGTCACCGCCAGATGCCCGGGAAAGCCTTGATCACCAGTTGGGCTCTCTAGCGTTAAGCGCACCCAATCGTCACCTTTGGCCACCACCTGCCAAGGACGGCGATGAAAGCCATCACTGCCGCCATGCAGGCAATTGGGCGCTTGATTGGCATCCAGCGCCCAGTGCGCGCCACCGCGTTTAAGCTCGGCGCCACCAATACGATTGGCAAACCGCCCCGCCACCGCGCCCAGCCAAACGCTTTGCGTGGCATACGCTTCATCCGCGCAGCCCAGCAATACTTCGCGCATCTCGCCGGCTACCGGTACGGTGAGCGAGGTTAGGGTGGCGCCGACATCGAGGCCGCGCAAGCGCAGCCCCGCGGCACTGGTTAACTCAAATGGGATCATGCTTTACCGGCACCGGCACTGGCGCGGCACACGTAGCAGTCGGCTTTAAGGCCAAATTTTGCTTCATACTGCGCTTCCACCGCCGCGATAGCGCCAGCGACACGCTCTGGGCGCATCAACGCCACGATGCAACCACCAAAGCCGCCGCCAGTCATGCGCACGCCGCCTTCGGTGCCGATCTCGGCTTTGATCAGCTCCACCAAACCATCAATTGCTGGCACGGTGATTTCAAAATCATCGCGCATCGCGGCGTGCGATTCAGCCATCAGTTCGCCTAAGCGCACCAAGTCATCGCTAGCCAGCGCATCGGCCGCAGCCAAGGTGCGCGCATTTTCACCCACCACATGGCGAGCGCGGCGATAGCAGGCGTCATTTAAGTCGCCTTTGTTAGCTTCTAAGCTAGCCAAATCCAGATCGCGCAGCGCTTTGACACCATAGTGACGGGCGGCCGCTTCACACTGCTCGCGGCGGGTGTTGTATTCGCTATCCACCAAGCCTCGGCGCACGTTGGAGTTCACAATCAGCACCGACAGATCGCTGGGCATAGAGATCAGACGGGTTTCCAGCGAGCGGCAATCGAGCAACAGGGCATGGTCCACTTTGCCACAGGCGGAGATCATCTGATCCATGATGCCGCAGTTACAGCCGACAAACTGGTTTTCTGCCTGCTGGCCGTTAAGCGCCACATCCGCTTGGCTGATATTCAGGTTCAGCGCTTCTTTAAACGCCTGACCAATCGCCACTTCCAAGCAAGCCGAAGAAGACAAGCCGGCACCTTGTGGCACGTTGCCCGACACCACCAAATCCAAACCTGTTAAGGCAAAACCACGGCCTTGCAGGCACTTAACCACACCGCGGATGTAATCACTCCAGCGCTGGCTGGCGTGATGCACGATAGGCTGCGCCAGATCGAACTCATCTTGCTGATTGTCGTAATCGGCAGCAATCACGCGCACGAGGCTGTCATCACGCAGGCCAATGGCCACGCACGCTTCGTAATCAATCGCACACGGCAGCACGAAGCCGTCGTTGTAGTCGGTGTGCTCACCAATGAGGTTGACGCGGCCGGGGGCACGCACGTTCAGATCCGGTTGCTTGCCAAATTGCTGGGCAAAAACGCTCTGGACACGTTGGCTCGGGGTCATTATTTAGTCTCCTCAGGGGTAGCTTGCAGGCTGTAGTGGATCGGGCTTAAGGCGCGCAGACGCTCGGCGGCTTGCTCTGGGGTCAGATCGCGCTGGGTTTCGGCCAACATCTCAAAGCCGACCATAAATTTACGTACGCTGGCTGAACGCAACAACGGCGGATAGAAGTGCGCGTGTAGCTGCCAAGCTTGTGGGTTGTCGCTCTTTGGCGGGGCAAAGTGCCAACCCATGGAGTACGGGAAGCTGCAACCAAACAGGTTGTCGTAACGGCTGGTCAGCTCTTTCATCGCTACGGCCAAATCTTGCTGCTGCTCGGCGGTTAAGTCGAGCATTGAAGGTACGTGCGCCTTTGGCAGTAGCAAGGTTTCAAACGGCCACGCCGCCCAGAACGGCACCACGGCTAACCAATGCGCGGTTTCCACCACAATGCGTGAGCGGTCGGCTAGTTCACGTTCCACGTAGTCCAGCAGCATCGGCTTGCCGTGCTCGGCCAACCACGCTTGCTGGCGCTCTTCTTCACGGGCGATTTCATTGGGCAGAAAATCGCTGCCCCAAATCTGACCGTGGGGGTGTGGGTTCGAGCAGCCCATGACGGCGCCTTTGTTTTCAAATACTTGTACCCAATCCCAGTGCGCTGACAGCTCGCTAACTTGCTCAATCCAGGTTTTGATCACACCTTCGATGGCGCTCACTGGCAGTTCGGGCAAGGTTTTGCCGTGATTGGGTGAAAAGCAGATCACGCGGCTGGTGCCACGGGCGGCTTCCAGCTTTAACAACGGATCATGGCCTTGCTCAGCGGCAGGCGTGTCGTGCATCAACGCGGCAAAGTCGTTAGTGAACACGAAGGTGTCTTTATAATCTGGGTTCATGTCACCGCTGATACGCTGGTTGCCGGCGCACAGAAAACACTCAGGGTCGTGGGCTTGCTTCACACTTTGCGCCACTTTTTCTACCTGGCCTTGCCAAGGGCGCTTGGCGCGGTGCGGTGACACCAGCACGTATTGGCCAGTCAGCGGGTTAAAACGACGGTGCGGGTGATCAATTGGGTCAAACATCATCCCATCCTCACAATAAAAGGGGATTAAAGCGCCGCCGCAGCGGCGCGCAGAAAATTAGTCGGGGTAACCATTGGGGTTAGTGGACTGCCAGCGCCAGCTGTCATCACACATGGCCACTAAATCGCGCGTTGCTTTCCAGCCCAGCTCTTGCTGCGCTTTGGCCGGATCGGCCCAGCATTCGGCGATGTCGCCCGGGCGACGCGGCACCAGGTTATAAGCCAGCTCGCGGCCACAGGCTTTAGAGAACGCCGCCACCATTTGCAGCACGCTGTAACCGTTACCGGTGCCGAGGTTATAGGTATGCACGGCGGCTTTGCCGTGGCAGTGCTCGAGCGCTTTGACGTGGCCTTCGGCCAAATCCATCACGTGGATGTAATCGCGTACACCCGTGCCATCCACAGTGGGATAATCGCTACCAAACACCGCCAGAGCCTCACGGCGGCCAATCGCCACTTGGGTGATAAACGGCATTAAGTTGTTCGGGATGCCTTGGGGGTCTTCACCCATGCTGCCTGACTCGTGCGCACCGACCGGGTTAAAATAGCGCAGCTCAACCATGCTCCAGTCGCCATCGGCCGCCTGCTGGTCTTCCATCATCTGCTCGATGATCAGCTTGGAGCGGCCATACGGATTAGTGGCTGAGCGGGGGAAGTGCTCGCGGATCGGCACCGAAGCCGGATCGCCATACACTGTGGCTGACGAGCTAAACACCAAGGTTTTTACGCCGCTATTTTTCATCGCGCGCATCAACACCAAGGTGCCGTTAACGTTGTTTTCATAGTAATCCAGCGGGATCTGAGTGGACTCACCGACTGCTTTAAAGGCGGCAAAGTGGATCACGGCATCAATCGCGTGCTCACGCATTACCAGCTCAAGCAAGGCACCATCGCGGATATCGCCTTGGATAAAGGTCGGCTTTTGCCCAGTAATCGCGGCAATGCGATCAAGCACCGCCAGCTTACTGTTGCTCAAATTGTCAAACAGCACTGGCGTGTGGCCGGCGGCCATCAGTGCCAAGGTGGTGTGGCTGCCAATGTAGCCGCAGCCGCCAGTCACTAGAATTTTCATGATCCCTTTCCCTTACTGGATGAGTTGGCGGCAGTGTAAAGGAGCGCTGCGCAATAAACTGTGATGCACTCGACACTTTGTGTAACCGGTTACATATCTGCGCATGCCTTTTGCCGCTGGCTCTGGTACAAGGGAGTTATCCATTTTTTGCCCAAGCGCATCGCAGCTTTGTAACGCGCCGGCCCTTAAACAAGTGAAGCCAAATTGAGTACCATTCGGGATGTAGCCAAATTAGCCAATGTATCGGTGGCCACGGTATCGCGGGTGCTAAACCACTCGCCCAAAGCCAGCGCCGCATCGCGCGCGGCGGTTGAAACCGCCATGCAAGCGCTGGGTTACACCCCCAACGCCAATGCCCGCGCGCTGGCCAACCAGTGCAGCGGCACCTTGGGCGTGGTGGTGGGTGACGTGGCGGACCCGTTTTTTGGCGCCTTGGTCAAGGGCGTGGGCAGTGTGGCCACCGAACAAGGCTTGCATTTGCTGATGGGTAACGGCTTACACAGCGAACAGGCCGAGCGCGAAGCTATCGATCTGCTCATTTCACGCCAATGCGAAGCACTGGTCGTGCACAGCAAGGCGTTAAGTGATGCCGAACTTATCGCCTATGCCGCGCGCATTCCGGGCCTAGTGCTGATCAACCGGCACATTCCCACGCTGGCTACGCGCTGTATCGCGCTAAATAACAGCCAAGGCACGCTGCTGGCGACGCGCCATTTGCTGGCCCAAGGCCACCGCCGTATTGCCTATTTAGGCTCGAATCACGCCATCGAAGATGCCCATTCGCGCCTCGACGGCTACCAAAGCGCACTGCGCGAAGCCGGCATTGCCAGCGACGCCAGCTTAGTTGAAGTAGCGCCGCCGAACGAAGAGGGTGGCGAGCAGGCCACATTGAATCTGCTGGCCAAAAACCTGCACCCGAGCGCCATTGTCACCTACAACGATGCCATGGCCGCTGGCGCGATTTCTGTGCTAGCTGATAACGGCATCAGGGTGCCGGAAGAAGTGTCAGTGATTGGCTTTGACGACATTATTTATGCTCGCTATCTGCGCCCGAAACTCTCCACCATGCGCTACCCGATTGAGCTCATGGCCCATCAGGCGGCGCGGCTAGCCTTGGCACTTAGCCGCCGCGAAACCAGCCCGCCACTGCCGCTGGCCTTTACGCCGATCTTGGTCAGTCGCCAGTCTGTCGCCCCCTTTGCCATCAGCGCGTAACCTACCGCTAGGTGTGAAAACACGTCACTAACTGCGCTTAGTGACGTGCTTAGCCGTGGGTAAAAAACGCAAAATGGCCCACTGCCAAGTGATCCGGCTCACAGATCTTACAATCCTTTGCGCCTTAGTGTTACCGGTTACACCGATTTGCCGTCTCAATCACAGTAATTTGCCGTTAGTTTCACTAGGATTCGCTGCAGATCGTGGGAAAACCCACAGCACTGTCATTGAGTTAAAGGAAGTACAATGGACCACATCATCACCTTGCGCGGTAAACACAGCGATCTTTTGCTGAACCTTTCTAGCGGCGCAGAAATGATCCACTGGGGCAAAAAACTAATGCAACCCCATAGCGCGCAAAATAAAGCGCTAGTACGCGCCGTACCCTACGGCCGCCTTGATGTGGATGTGCCGCTCACCCTATTTCCGGATGCCGGCCGCGGCGTATTTAGCTCGCCGGCCTTAGAAGGGCACCGCGCCGGCCAAGATTGGTCGCCGGTATTTACGCTGAGCGACATCACGCACAGTGATCACGCGCTGACCCTGATCGCGGTCGATGCGGTGGCGCAACTGACTCTCACCACCGAGCTCAAACTAGATGCCAACAGCGATGTGCTGAGCGTGCGCCACAGCCTGCGCAACGACAGCGCCGCGGCGTTTAGCGTCAACCGCTTAGCCTGCACCTTGCCGCTGCCGAATCGTGCCAAAGAGTGCATGTCGTTTTATGGCCGCTGGGTCAATGAGTTCCAGCAGCAGCGCCACAGCCTAACCCACGGTGGTTACCAGCAAGAAAACCGCCGCGGCCGCACCGGTCACGAGCACTTTCCGGCGTTGGTGATGGGCAGCCAAGCCTTTAGCGAGCAGCAAGGCGAAGTATGGGGCGCTCATTTTGCCTGGAGCGGCAACCACCGCCTGCGCGTGGATGTGAAAGCCGATGGCCGCCGTTTCTTGCAAGCCGAAGTGATTTACTACGCGGGCGAAATTTCCCTTGGCCAAGGCGAGAGCCTGACCACGCCGTGGCTGTACGCGACCTACAGCGACAGCGGCCTAAACGGCATGAGCCAACAATTCCACCAGTTTGTGCGCGAGCAGATCTTGCGCTTCCCTGCGCGCAAATCGGGCCAAACCCTGCGCCCTGTGCATTTAAACACTTGGGAAGGCATCTATTTTGACCACGATCCGGCCTACATCATGCAAATGGCCAGCGAAGCCGCAGCCATGGGCGTGGAGCGCTTTATTATCGACGACGGTTGGTTTAAAGGCCGTAACAACGATAAAGCCGCGCTTGGTGATTGGTATTTAGATACGCAAAAGTACCCCAATGGCCTGCAACCGGTCATTGACCACGTGCTGGCGCAAGGCATGGAGTTCGGCATCTGGGTTGAACCCGAGATGATCAACAAAGATTCTGATCTCTATCGCGCCCACCCCGATTGGCTGCTGCAACTGCCAGCCTACGATCAGCCGATGGGCCGCAACCAATACGTGCTCGACCTGCAAAATCCGGACGTGTTTGCCTACTTGCTTGAGCGTTTAGACGCGCTGCTGCGCGATCACCCAGCGATCAGCTACTTAAAATGGGACATGAACCGCGAAGTCGTGCAGCCAGCCCACTTAGGCCGCGCCGCGCAACACGCGCAAATTCATAACGTCTATCGCCTGATGGACGAACTCAAAGCCAAGCACCCACAGGTGGAAATTGAATCGTGCGCCGCCGGCGGTGGCCGCATCGATTATGAAGTGCTCAAGCGCGTGCAACGCTTCTGGCCATCGGATAACAACGATGCCCTTAACCGCCAAGATATTCAGCGCGGCTTTAGCTATTTCTTCCCACCTGAAGTAATGGGTTCCCACATCGGTTCGCGCCACTGCCACGCCACCCGCCGCGTGTCGGACATTCACTTCCGTGGCATCACCGCGCTGTTTGGCCACATGGGCATTGAGTTAGACCCGGTCAAAGAGTCGAGTGAAGAGAAAGCGGGCTTTGCCAAGTACATCGCCCTGCACAAGCAGTATCGCGATCTGCTGCATTCAGGCACTACCTATCGCTTAGATGCCGACGAGCCATCGCACATGATCCACGCCGTAGTCAGCCAAGATCAGCAGCAAGCATTGATCATGGTGGCCATGGTTGATATGCAAACTTATGCCCTCGCCGGCAACTTGCGCGTACCGGGCCTAAGCCCTGATCGCCACTACCACGCTAAGTTAGTCGCTGCGCCCGATAACTTGCACAACGGCTTAGTCAGCACCCAGCCGGCTTGGATGCTGGAAGAAATTGAACTTAGCGGTGAATGGCTTGCCGAAGTCGGCGTCGCTATGCCGGTACTCGACCCCACCACCGCGATATTGATCGAACTGACCGCTATTTAACCGCAGTTTTGGCCGGCCACGCGCCGGCCTTGCAAGAGGAAATCCCCATGGCTATTAGCAACACTGCCAAGCTCTCCTATGGTATAGGTGCGCTAGGTAAAGACTTGGCTTGCTCCATAGTTTACCTATATTTGATGTATTACTATACGGACGTGGTCGGCATTTCTGCCGCCTTCGTTGGTACGCTGTTTTTGTTTGCCCGCGTCTGGGATGCGTTTAACGATCCAATGATGGGCATGATGGTGGACAACACCCGCAGCCGCTTTGGTAAATTCCGCCCGTGGATCTTGATCGGCACCATCATCAACTCCATCGTGATGATTTCGGTGTTCTTTACTCATGAATTTGAAGGCACCGCGCTGTACATCTACACCGCCGTGACTTACATGCTGTGGGGCATGACCTATACCATCATGGACATTCCGTACTGGTCAATGATCCCTGCGATGAGTAGCGATAAAAATGACCGTGAGCAGATCGTGGTGATCCCGCGCCTGTTCGCCAGTTTGGCTTGGTTCTTGATGGGCACGTTTGGCCTGATGGCGATTGAATGGCTCGGCAATGGCGACCAAGGCGCCGGCTTTGCCAAAGTTTCGATGCTGATCGCAGTGGTGTTTATTTTAAGCGCTGTGATCACCGTCTTGAATGTCAAAGAAGACCCCAACGTTGCCATCAACACGCAGCCCAAAGCCGATAGCCACAAGCTCAAGCCGCGTGACGTGATGAAAATCATCCTCGATAACGACCAGCTCAAAGCGCTGATCGGCATCGTACTGTCGTTTAACTTAGCTATGCAGCTTGCCGGTAGCTTTGCGATTTACTACTTCACCTACGCTCTAGGCAAAAAAGAGCTGTTTGCCGTGTTTATGGGCTTTTCTAGCGCCGCCGAGATCACCGGCCTTATTCTGTTCCCGCTGCTGGTGCGCAAGTTATCGCGCCCGATGATTTGGCGTTTAGCCTGCGCCTTCCCGCTGATGAGTTACGTCATGCTGTGGCTGACGGGCATGCTCAGCCCAGAAAACAGCTTCTTTATTGCCGCCTCGGGCGTAGCGATGAAACTAGGCTCGGGCTTTGCGTTAGCCATGTCCACCCTGATGCTGGCCGACGTGGTCGATTACGGTGAATATAAAATGGGCGTGCGCAGCGAGAGCGTGATCTTCTCGGTGCAAACCATGCTGGTCAAAGGTGCCGGTGCGTTTGCCGGCTTCTTAACCGGTATTGGCCTGACCGTGATTGGCTATCAAGCCAACACCACGCAAAGCCCTGAAACCATCGTCGGCATGCAAATGCTGATGATCGGCGTGCCAGCGGTGCTGATCTGCATCAGTTACGTCATCTACCGCGTGGGCTACAAGCTCAACGGCTCTTA
>JBOFMA010000053.1:0-35705 GCA_051658125.1 Aeromonas sp. | reverse complement strand
GTGGCAAAACGTCGCGTGCCGCTTAGAACTGGCTTTGCAGTAGATAAACGGTGTAGCCCACAAAGGCGCACAACAACAGGCCACCTTCCACGCGGTTGATGCGCCCAGCGCCAGTGCGGCGTAAACACATGCCCAGCAGCAGCACGGTCAGACCCAGCATAATGCTCCAGTCACGGGTAAGTACTGCCGGATCCACTTGCAGTGGGTGAATGCCGGCGGCAATGCCGACCACGGCCAAGGTATTAAATAGGTTGGAGCCAATCACGTTGCCTAGGGCTAAGTCGTGCTCGTTTTTGCGAATGGCGATCAGTGATGAGGCCAACTCAGGCAAAGAGGTGCCGATGGCCACCACGGTCAAGCCAATCACCAGATCGCTAATGCCTAAGCCTTGGGCGATGGTCACCGCGCCCCACACCAGCAGGCGCGAGGCACCAATTAGCAGCACCAAGCCGACCAAAAGCCAAGCGATGGCGGCTTTTAAGCTGATGTCTTCATCTTGGATATCTTCGGCTACTTCGCCTGCCAGTGCGTCGCCTTTGCTGCGCAGACCCGCCCAAATAGACCAGCCCATCAAGACCACAAACACTACGCCCAAAATCACGGCATCGACACGGTTAAGTTCGCCATCGAGCAGCAATGCGCCTGAAATCAAGGTGATGCCGAGTAAGATCGGCAGCTCTTTGCGCACCACTTGCGAGGCCACCGCAATCGGGCTGATCAGCGCGGTCAGACCTAAGATCAGCGCAATGTTACTGATATTTGAGCCATAGGCATTGCCCACGGCAAGGCCTGGGTTACCTTGCGAGGCGGCAATCGCTGAGACCACCATTTCTGGCGCCGAGGTACCAAAACCAATGATCACCATGCCGATGAGCAGCGGCGGCATGCCGGCATAGCGAGCGGTAGCGGCAGCGCCATCAACAAATTTGTCCGCGCTCCACACCAGCAGCGCGAGGCCGCCGAGTAAAGCTAATAAGGGTAAAGTCATAGCGTGTTCCTATCGCGTCAGTGGCGCAAAAAAGGGGAAAATAAAAGCGCCGGTCAGTGTAGCTTTGCGTGAGAGGGATTCAAGCGAAATGTGCGCCGGCTCACGTTAGGTGAGCGTTGGTAGCACGCCATCTGGCGGGGCGATGGGGTAGGTCATGCGCGGGGCGCACTGGCGGCAAATGGCGGGCAAAACAAAAAGGACGGCGGTTGCCGTCCTCTTCCACTAACCTCATCCGTGGACTGCTTACACACATTCCCTGCAGCTCGTTGATCCTCAACTGAGCGTTACTCGTCTTGAGCCTGTCCGTGATGACTCCCTGTCATGAGCGGCCTTGCTCGTGATGCCCCTCATCCGTGAGCGATCCATTACATCCTGTTGATTGGCGACCTTGCCTATCAGCTTTGCCATCTTGGCGGTGTCCGTGTGCATCCTTGCCAGCTAAGCTCCGCTTGGCTGCCTGTTCGCATGAACTTTATCCTGCGCATCCGCAACGCGTGGGCGTCCTGCCCAATTGGGTGCATTCTTCCGTGAATGTGTCCTTTCCCGCGTGTTGCGTGTCTCCGACAGATGCTGTCATCCGTGCTGCCCTCTCCCTTGGCCTGCTTATAGTAAAAAATTGTCGATTTTGTACAAGGCACCCGCGCGTGAATTAATTGCGCAATACCGTGGATACAGTTTGTTAACATTCCGGTAATTCTTAGTTAAATCAATGACTTAAAACGCAGGAAAACGTTTTCTTTGTCGTTTACGCTGTCTTGCTCACAAAGGGCTGTTTTTCCTGCTTACACTCGGTAGGGCAAATCGCTTACAGCCGATGGGGCAATTGTGGATCTATGGGCTAGCAGCGGGCGGCGCTGGGCACAAAAAAGGCGCCATATGACGCCTTAATTAACATTAAAGAGGTTTATTTGCGCGGCGGGCTTACTGGCCGTCGGCGCGCTTGGCGGCCGTGATCATTGGCGCAATGGTCATGCCTTGCACCACAATCGAGAACATGACCACCGCATAGGTCATCACCAAGATCACTTGGCGCAGATCCACGCCACTGCCCTCGAGGATCATTTTGCCGCTTGGCAAAGCCAACGCCATCGCCATTGCTAGTCCACCGCGCAGGCCGCCCCAGGTCAAAATCTTCACCGACCACGGGTTGTAAGCACGCTGACGCTCAAAGGCCATAAACGGCAGCACCACGCTGACCCAGCGCGCGCCCAAGCACAAGGGCACGGCCAGCAGCACCAAGATCCAGTCGCGCCACGCCATATCCAGCAGCACCAGTGCCAGGCCAATGAGCAAAAACAGCAGGGCGTTTAAGAACTGATCGACTAATTCCCAGAAGTGATCAAGGTGGTGGCAGCTTTGCTCGGAAAAACCAGAATGGCGTGTCCAGTTGCCGATCATTATGCCGGTCACCACCATCGCCAGCGCGCCAGAGACGCCGAGCATATTGGCCAGCGCAAAGCCGGCGGTAGGAATGCACAGAGTGAGTAGTAATTCGAGCGAGCCATCGTCGGTGGCGCTGATCATGACGTGGGCTAGCACGCCGAGCAGCATACCAAACACGATGCCGCCGACCGCTTCATGCAAAAACAGCCCCATCACACCGGTAAAGGTGGGTTCTACGCCGCCAAAAGCCACCGCAAACAAGGTGGCAAAAATCACCAAGCCAACGCCGTCGTTAAACAGCGATTCGCCCTCGATTTGGATTGCCACTTGCTCGGGCGCGTGCATTTTTTTCACAATCGCCAGCACGGCAATGGGGTCCGTGGGGGAAATCAGGGCGCCAAACAGCAGGCAGTACACCAGCGGCACGCTCCAGCCGAGCAGCCAAGCGATCAGCCAAAAGCCGATGCCGATCAGCAGCGTCGAGAGTACGGTAGCAAACACCGCCAAAATGGTGATCTCCCACTTTTGGCTTTTTAATGCACTTAAATTAATGCCAAGGCCGCCGGCAAACAGCAAAAAGCCCAAGATGCCTTTAAGCAAAAAATTTTGAAAATCAATGCTTTGCATTGTCTGCGCCGCAATGCCTTCCAAATGAAACCAATCGAGTTTGCCAAAAATTAACAGCAGCGCCGAAATGAGCATAGAACCGGCGGTAATCGCGATGGTGGTTTGGATCTTCACCACATATTGGTTGGCAAACGCAATTAGGATCGCCATCGCGGCCAAAAAGCACAGGGTGTAGTAAACGCTCATAAAAAAGTTGCATCCTTGGAAGAAAAAGCAGCGGTAAAGCTATGTTAAGCACTTACTAAAACCTTGTGCAAGCGGGTTGATGAGCAAAAAGCCACCCGTAGGTGGCTTGAGAAGGAGCGCTTAACCTAGGCGCCGGTGGGGAGCGTTACGCGTCTGACAGCGTCAGCGCTGAGTGCTCACGGCCCACCAGTTTTTGGCTCAAATAACGCAGCAGCACGCCATACAGCGGCACAAACAGACCTAAGCTAATCACTAGTTTAAAGAAGTAATCGACAGTAGCGATCTCCACCCAGTGCTCGGCCATAAATGGATCGGTGCTTTGGTAAAACGCAATCGAGAAAAAGGCCAAGGTGTCGATCAGGTTGCCGATAAGGGTCGAGGCCGCGGGGGCAATCCACCAGGTTTGCATTTGCCGTAAGCGGTTAAATACCTGCACATCCATTACTTGGCCAATTAAGTAGGCCAGAAAACTCGCCAAGGCGATGCGGGCGACAAACAGGTTAAAGCTGGCCAGTTGCGCCACGCCTTGAAACGCGCCTTCAAAAAACAGCACCGATAACAGATAAGAGACCACTAGCGCGGGCAACATCACGGTCTGGATGATTTTGCGTGCCAGACCGGCGCCAAACAGGCGAACGGTCAGATCGGTGGCTAAGAAGATAAACGGAAAGCTAAACGCGCCCCACGTGGTGTGAAAACCGGCAATCGTTATCGGTAATTGCACCAAATAGTTGCTGCTGGCGATGATAAAGATGTGAAACAGCGCCAAGCGCACCAGCGCGCGCTTTTGCTCGGAGGAGGAGAGAGTCATATTGTGACCTTTTTGGTTAATGGGGTTAGGGAACCCATATCGCAGCGGCAAAAGGCCACCGCGATAAGTGAAGCGCGGATTATACGCGCCGCGCGCACTGATTCAAGCCCGCGCAGTCGGCGCTTTAAGCGTAGCGCGATGGCTCGTCGCGGCTGGGTCGAGTTTTAAAGCGTCGGTGTAGCCACATGTATTGCTCAGGCGCTTGGCGCACGGCGGCCTCAATGGCTTGGTTGGCGATAATGGCATCTTGCCGCTCATCGCCTTGCGGGTAATTTGGCAGCGGCGCGCCGATGTGCAAGGTGTAGCCATGCGCGGTGCGAAGGTTATAGCAGGGCAACGTGACCGTGTTTTTCACCCGCGCCAAGGTGGCGGTGCCGGTGATAGTCGCCGCTTCTGGCTCGGCAAAAAACGGCACAAACACGCTGGCGTGGCGGCCATAGTCGTGATCGGGGGCATACCACAGCGCCTCGCCTTGGCGCAGGGCCTTGATCATGCTTTTTACATCAAAGCGATCGACTAAATATTTATTTGAAACGCAGCGGCCAGTGACTTGGGCGTATTCCAGCACCGGATTTTTATTTGGCCGATACACGCCCACCCCTGGGCGCAGCAAACCAAAGCAGCGGGCATTGAGCTCTAGGGTTAAAAAGTGGCACGACAGCAGCAGCATGCCTTGGCCACGCGCTACGGCTTGTTCCACATGCTCGGCGCCATCAATAGTTAGCAGTTGGCGCACGCGCCAATCGGGCCAAAACCAAGCGATGCCCACTTCAAAAATCGCGCGGCCGACGTTAGCAAAGTTCTCTTTTAGCAGGGCTTCGCGGGCGGCGGTGTCGAGTTCAGGCAGCGCAATCGCCAAATTGCGCCGCGCAATGGCAACGCGGGAAGGCAAAATGCGCGCCGCCAGCCGGCCAAGTTGGGCACCAAGCGCCATTTGCCAGCGCCACGGTAATAAACCGAGCAGCCATAACAGGCCAAGGCCGAGCCAGTGGAGCCAAAAGCGTGGGTGAATAGGTGCGCGAGTCTGCATGACAATTCTCTTAGCCAAAAATAAGCGGCGATTTTAGCCAAAAGCGTGGCCACTGGCGACCCTTGACAGCGGTGATCACGCGAAAGGGCGGGCCGTGCGCTTGGCATCGGCGGCAAGCTCATTGGCCCAATAGCGGTGAAATCGGGTCATTGGGCCATGTTGGCCGCGGCGAGCGCCCTCTATACTGGCAAAACGTCGCGTTATTGGCTTTACGCTTATAGTGGCGCTTGATTATGACGTTAAGGCCGCACTTAAGCCGGCCTTGGCTTTGCTGTTCACTTGGCTTTATTTCAAGGAGTGCTTATGTCTATCCCGACTATCCCCGCCGTGACCCACAGCCCACGGGTAGAGGCGCTCTTGGCGCCCTATCGCGCGGCGCTGGGCGATGATTTTTTGGCTTACCGCGGCCATGTTTATCGCGTGTTAAGTTTTGCCATGCACTTTTTACAGCAAGACGAGCAGCAGCGTGCTTTGGTGGAAACCGCGTTGGTGTATCACGATTTGGGTTTATGGACGGACAACGAGCTGGCCTATTTAGCGCCCTCCGAAGCCTTGGTGGTAGCCGATAACCGCGCCTACGGCTGGGGGCTAGATGACAGCGTGCTGGTGGCGGCCATTCATTGGCACCATAAAATCACCGCCTATCGCGGCGTTGGCGAGACGGTGGTCAATGCCATTCGCCGCGCCGATTGGATTGAGGCCTCGCAAGGCGTGGTGCGCAAAGGCCTCACGCGGGCGCAAATTGCCGACGTGCAGGCGCAGATCCCCGATCATGGTTTTGCTGCTGTATTGCAGCGTTTGGCGCGGGATCTGGGCGGTAGCGCGCTGGCCGGCAACCTTAAAGTGCTAAAAACCGTGTTTAAGCTCTAGTGCCGATGGCTGTCAGGTGCTGCACTTTGTGCTAGCATCGGCGGCCATTATTTGTTTCGTTTGCGAGTCCGCCCATGAAGATCTCTTTGCCTGAATTTGCCCATGCCCGCGTGTTAGTGGTGGGTGATGTGATGTTAGACCGCTACTGGCATGGCCCCGCGGGGCGTATTTCGCCCGAGGCGCCGGTGCCGGTGGTTAAAGTCGAGCACAGCGAAGAGCGTCCAGGCGGCGCGGCCAACGTGGCGCTAAACGCGGCGGCCTTGGGGGGCCAAGCCACCTTGCTGGGCTTGGTGGGTTGTGATGAGCCGGCCGATGCCTTGCGCACGCAGATGACCGGTGTGAAAGTGGCGTGCGATTTTGTGGCGCTGAATGAGTTTCCCACCATTACCAAATTGCGTGTGATGTCGCGCAATCAGCAGTTGCTGCGTTTAGATTTTGAGCAAGCCTTTCATGCCGTCGACCCTAGTTTGCTCGGCGATAAAGTGACCGCGGCGCTGGCACAAAGCGATGTGATGATCTTGTCCGATTACGGTAAAGGCGCGCTAAGTGGTGCCGCCAGCATGATCCAAGCGGCGCGCGCCGCTGGCGTGCCGGTGTTGGTTGATCCAAAAGGCACCGATTTTAGTAAATACCGCGGCGCCACCTTGCTTACGCCGAATATGTCGGAATTTGAGGCCGTGGTCGGCAAAGTGCAAGATGACGACGATCTGGTGGCCAAAGGGTTGGCGTTGATCAGCCGTTTTGCCCTCGAAGCGTTGCTGGTGACCCGCTCTGAGCACGGCATGACCTTGATCCGCGCCGGTCAGCCGGCGTTGCATCTGCCAGCGCAAGCGCATGAAGTGTATGACGTGACCGGCGCCGGGGATACGGTGATCTCCACCTTGGCCACGTCGCTTGCCGCCGGCAAAACCTTAGATGAAGCCTGTGCGCTGGCCAATACCGCGGCCGGTATTGTGGTCGGTAAGATGGGTACCTCGACCGTGAGCCCCGTCGAGCTGGCCAATGCGCTGTATAACGAGCAAGAAACCGGCTTTGGCGTGGTGTCGCAGCAGCAACTCAAAGCGGCCGTGGCCGCGGCGCGCGCGCGCGGCGAGAAAGTAGTCATGACTAATGGCTGCTTTGATATTTTGCACGCCGGTCATGTGTCCTATTTGGCTAATGCCGGCAAATTGGGCGATCGCTTGATTGTGGCGGTAAACACCGATGAATCAGTGCGCGCCTTAAAAGGCCCTGGTCGCCCAGTCAACCCCACCGAGCGTCGCATGGCGGTGCTGGCGGCGCTTGGCGCAGTCGATTGGGTGGTGCCGTTTAGTGAAGAAACGCCGCAGCGCTTAATTGCCGACATTTTGCCCGATTTACTGGTCAAAGGCGGCGATTACCAGCCAGAAGCGATTGCCGGCTTTGCTGAGGTTACGGCCAATGGCGGCGAGGTAAAAGTGCTCAACTTTGAAGATGGCTGCTCGACGAGCGATATCATCAAAACCATTCGCGAGCGCAGTTAAGCGCCCAGCATGCATAAAAAAGGCGACCGCAAGGTCGCCTTTTTTGTTGGCTGCGGCCGGGATTAAGCCTTAGGCGTTGCCTGCAAGCCTTGGTTGATATCGGCCAAATCTTGCGCCGAGAGCACACCAGCGGATTGCTTTAAGGTCAGGATGCTTAAGATGTAGTTGTAGCGCGCTTCAGAGAGCTTTTGCTTGGCTTCATACAATTTACGCGTGGCTTCGAGCACATCAACGATGGTACGGGTGCCCACTTCATAGCCGGCTTCGGTGGCTTTGAGTGCGCTGCTAGCCGAGATCACGGACTGGCTGTAGGCGCGCACCGAGCCGATGCTGGCATTAACGTTGTTATACGATGACCGCAGGCTGCTCTGTACGCTGCGCAGGCTCTGCTCTAACTGTTCGCTGGCGGCCACATAGCCGTATTGCGCTTGCTTAACGCGTGCGCTGGTGGCGCCGCCGCTAAAGATTGGCACGGACAGGCTTAAGCCAATATTGCTTTCATCTAAATCGCGCTCCGAGCCATTGTCAAAATCAATGTTGCCGCCATTGAGGCCGGCAGTTAAGCCGAGCGTTGGCTCATGGCCGGTTTGCGCCAAGCTAATTTGTTCATTGGCGATCTCTTTGCCAATGCGTGCGCGGTGCAGTTGTAGGTTTTTATCCAACGCCATGTCCAGCCACTTGGCCGCGTCTAAGGCGGGGGCTTGGGGCTCGAAGCGCTCGGTGTTAAGTACGTCTAACTGGCGGTGCTCGATACCGGTCAGCTCGCGCAGTACTTCATAGTTGTTAGCTAAGGTGTTTTCCGCGCGGATCTCATCGGCCAAGGCTTGGTCGCGCGAGGCTTCCGCTTCGTGCACATCGGTAATTGCGGTCAAACCCACGGCAAAGCGCTGCTGCGTTTGCTCTAACTGGCGTTCTACGGCTACTTTGTTGGCGCGCACAAAGGCCAGCGTATCCATGGCTTTTAACACGTCAAAGTAAGCTTGCGCGGTGCGCAGCATCAGGCCTTGCTCTTCTAAGGTGTAGCTGACGTCGGCTTGCGCGGCGCTTTTTTCGCTTAAATCGAGGCTCACCCACTGGCTACGGCGATAGATGGATTGATCCAGCGCCAAACCATAGCTTTTGGTGTCGCCGGTCTGGGAGGCCACGCCATCTTCTTTGTCTTTACGATAAGTAAAACCCGCATTGGCATTAATTTGTGGCAACAAGGCGGCGCGGCTTTCATCAATTGCGGCGACGGCTTGGTCACGCAGCGCTTTGGCTTGCTGCAACTGCGGATCTTTTTGCTGAGCGAGTTGATAAATATCGAGCAGGTTTTCCGCGCTGACGCCAAAGCTGCTACCCAGCAGTACCAAGGCGGACAGGAGAGTTTTTTTCATAGTAAGTTTGACCTTATGTATTAATTCAAACGGGTGAGAAAGCGTTTGCCCATTATGCCCGCGTAGCCTTGCATTAACCTTAATCGCCCGTGTGGGCGCCCCTAGGCAAATCGACCTAGGCTGGTAACATGGGCGCTTAAGACCAACAACAGCTCATAACTATTCAGCAGAGCTCGGATTTTATGTTGCTACGGGATCAAGTCAAGAAGACAGGAGTCAAAGATGTCCAGGCAAGCCTTAGCCAATGCAGCGCAGTTCGGTGGCGATGATGTGCGCCTACTGGAAAAAGAGGTCGGTTACAGTGGTTTTTTTAAACTCAACCGCTATCGGTTGCAGCACAAACTGTTTGCGGGTGGGTGGAGCGCGCCGATTGTGCGCGAGTTGATGGAGCGGGGCCACGCCGCGGCTTTACTGGCATACGATCCCAAGCGCGATGAAGTGGTGCTGGTGGAGCAGTTTCGCATTGGCGCCATGGCTACCTGCCAGAGCCCGTGGTTGATTGAGCTGATTGCCGGCATCATGGAGCCTGACGAAAGCGCCGAAACTGTGGTGCGCCGCGAGGCGGTGGAAGAAGCGGGCATTGAGATTAAGCGCTGCGAACATGCGCTGAGTTATATGGTTAGCCCGGGCGGCAGCACTGAGCGCATCGAGGTGTTTATCGGCGAGGTGGATGCGAGCACAGCCCACGGTTTGCATGGTTTGGTTGACGAGGGCGAAGATATTCGCGTCTGTGTGGTCAGCCGCGCCCACGCTATGGCTTGGCTCAAAGAGGGGCGGATTGATAATGCCGCCAGTGTGATTGCTTTGCAGTGGCTGGCATTAAACTTAGATGAATTGCGCCAGCGCTGGCAAGATTAAGCCCTTGTTGGCAAAGTCAAGGCTGAAAGTGTGTGCTAACCGACAGATTTAGCGCCCCGTGGCACGCTATCATACATATTCAATCTATAGCTTACCCAGTGAAGCCGCCGTCTTGGCGGCTTCCTCATAGTAAATAGTAAGACGCGTGATGTTAGCAACCCCACTCCCAACGGCCCGTGATGGCAGCGTACACCTACTGCAAGTAACCGATCCCCATTTGTTTGCCGATCCGGCCCAGCAGTTACTTGGCGTGGCGACCACGGCCAGCCTGCAAGCGGTCGTGCAGGCCATTGCGCATAACGCGCAATCGTTTGATGCTATTTTGGCCACCGGTGATTTATCGCAAGATCACAGCGCGGCCTCTTATCAGCGTTTTGCCGAGTGCTTAGCGCCGTTAGCCAAACCGATTTTTTGGCTGCCAGGCAACCACGACGCCGCACCAGTGATGAACAGCGTGCTGCGCGCCGCGGGCATCAGTGAGGCTAAGCAATTAATCGGCGACCATTGGCAGGTGATTTTGCTCGATACTCAAGTGGCCGCACAGCCCCACGGCGTGATCAGTGCCGAGCAGTTGCAGGCGCTAAAAGGCGCGCTGGAAGCCTATCCTGACCGCCATGCCTTGATTGTGCTGCACCACCATGTACAGCCGGTCGGTTGCCAGTGGCTCGACCAGCACGATGTGCATAACCACGCGGAGCTGTTTGCCCTGCTGGCTAATTACCCGCAAGCCACCACGGTACTGAGCGGCCATGTGCACCAAGAGGTCGACACCTGCTACCAAGGCATGCGCTTGCTCGCCAGCCCCTCGACGTGCATTCAATTTAAGCCGCACTGCGCTGAGTTTACCCTCGATAGCGCCGGCCCTGGTTGGCGCTATTTGACCCTGTATCCCGATGGCCGCGTGGCCACCGACGTGTGGCGCTTGCCGCTGGGGCAATTTGTCGCCGATGCCCAAGCGACCGGTTACTAATACCCGCCCGCCAGTTGCACGCTTGCGTAAGGAGCCCTATGCGCTCAGTGTTACTTTATTTACATGGCTTTAACTCCTCGCCGCGCTCGCTAAAAGCGCAGCAAATGGCGGCGTGGCTGGCGGCCGAGCGGCCCGATATTCAATTGCTCATCCCGCAACTGCCCGCTACCCCCGCGGCGGCGTGGCAGCAGCTGCACGCGCAGTGCACAGCGCTGCGCGCGGATCCCAAGGTCAGGCTGGGGCTGGTGGGCAGTTCGCTCGGCGGCTTTTTTGCCGCGCGTTTAAGCGCCGCGTTTGATTGCCGCGCGGCGCTGATCAACCCCGCCGTGCGCCCACATGCGCTGCTAAAGGATTATCTCGGCTGGCAGCAAAACCCTTACACCGGCGAGCGCTATGAATTGTTGCCGGCGCACATTAACGAATTAGCCGCCCTGTATGCGTTGCCGCTGGTTGGTGAGCGTTGCTGGCTGCTGGCGCAAACCGGTGATGAAGTGCTTGATTACCGTGAAGCGCAGGCGGCCTATCCCTTTGCCCGCCGCACCTTTGAGCTTGGCGGCGATCACGCCTTTGTCGATTTTGGCCGCTATCTGGCGCCGATCGTGGCTTTTTTGGGGTTGTAAGCCGGTTTTTAGCCCGCGCTGCCCGCGCCTTGTGCGCTGCGGTGGCCGTGGCGTTTGTCCTTCGCCCTGTGACGGGGTAACATCTCGCCCATTTTCCTCTCTTTGCAAGGCCGCTCATGTCTAGCCAATACAATGCTGATGCCATTGAGGTGCTCAATGGTCTCGAGCCGGTGCGCCGCCGCCCTGGCATGTATACCGATACCACTCGCCCCAACCACCTTGGCCAAGAGGTGATAGATAACAGCGTCGATGAAGCGCTGGCGGGCCACGCAAAAAATTTAAGCGTGATTTTGCATGAAGATTTATCCCTCGAAGTCATAGATGATGGTCGTGGCATGCCGGTGGATATCCACCCTGAAGAGGGCGTTTCCGGCGTGGAGCTTATCTTATGCAAACTGCATGCGGGCGGTAAATTTTCCAATAAAAACTACCAGTTTTCTGGCGGCCTGCACGGCGTGGGGATCTCGGTGGTGAACGCTTTGTCGACCCGCGTGGAAGTCACGGTGCGCCGCGACGGGCAGGTATATGACATTGCCTTTGCCAAAGGCGACAAGGTGCAAGAGCTCACCGTGACCGGCACTTGTGGCCGGCGCAACACCGGCACCCGCGTGCGCTTTTGGCCAGAAGCGAGCTACTTTGATTCGCCGCGCTTTTCGGTGAGTAAACTCGAGCATTTGCTCAAAGCCAAAGCGGTCTTGTGCCCGGGGTTGGCGATCCGTTTTTTGGATAAAAACAGCGGCATTGAGTTGCAGTGGTGCTACCAAGATGGCTTAAAAGATTACCTGATTGATGCGGTCAAGCAGTTTGAATGCCTGCCCGAGCAGCCGTTTATTGGCAGCTTTAGCACCGAGCACTCGGCGGCCGATTGGGCGCTGTGCTGGCTGCCGGAAGGCGGCGAGTGTTTGGCTGAATCTTACGTTAACCTTATTCCGACTGCGCAAGGCGGCACCCACGTTAATGGCCTGCGCCAAGGTTTGCTCGATGCCATGCGTGAGTTTTGTGAGTTTCGCAATTTGCTGCCGCGTGGAGTCAAGCTGGCGCCAGAAGATATCTGGGATCGCTGCGCTTATATCTTGTCGATCAAGATGCAAGACCCGCAATTTGCCGGCCAAACCAAAGAGCGTTTGTCGTCGCGGCAAAGTGCCGCCTTTGTCTCTGGGGTGGTCAAAGACGCCTTTAGCTTGTATCTCAACAGTAATATTGAGCTGGCGCAGCAACTGGCGGATTTGTGCATCAACAGTGCCCAGCGCCGCTTGCGCGCGGCCAAAACCGTGGTGCGCAAAAAAATCACCCAAGGCCCTGCGCTGCCGGGCAAATTGACCGATTGCAGCGCATCTGACCCCATGCGCGGCGAATTGTTCTTGGTGGAAGGGGACTCGGCCGGCGGCAGTGCCAAGCAGGCGCGCGATCGCGAGTTTCAAGCCATCATGCCGCTGCGCGGTAAGATTTTAAACACCTGGGAAGTGGACGCCGGCCAAGTGCTCGCCTCGCAAGAGGTGCACGATATTTCAGTGGCCATTGGTCTAGACCCTGATTCCGATGATTTAAGTGGTTTGCGCTATGGCAAAGTGTGCATTTTGGCCGATGCCGACTCTGACGGTCTGCACATTGCCACGTTATTGTGCGCTTTGTTTGTAAAACACTTTCGCGCCTTAGTGGAGTGCGGCCATGTCTATGTGGCCATGCCGCCGCTGTATCGGATTGATATCGGCAAAGAGGTGTTTTACGCCCTCGATGAAGATGAGAAAAACGGCGTGCTGGAGCGCGTGGCGGCGGAGAAGAAAAAAGGCAAAGTGATGGTCACGCGCTTTAAAGGTTTGGGCGAGATGAACCCGAAACAGCTGCGCGAAACTACCATGGATCCCAATACTCGCCGCTTGGTGCAATTGACTATGGGCGCGCGCGAGGTGACCGACGTGGCCGCCAGTGCGGATCTGGTCAGCGCAGAAGAGACCTTAGCGCTGATGGATATGTTGCTGGCCAAAAAACGCGCCAGTGATCGCCGTGAATGGTTAGAGCAAAAAGGCAACTTGGCCGACGTGTAAGTTGGCCGCGCTGATTAACCGATGGGCACGCTGTTTGCCCCCAGATGAGATTGTGAAATGAGTGATGCCTTAGCCTTGAGCTTGGAGGGAGTGGAGCGCCAATCGATGCGCACCTTCACCGAGCAGGCCTATTTGAACTACTCCATGTACGTGATCATGGATCGCGCCTTGCCGCATATTGGTGATGGCTTAAAGCCGGTGCAGCGGCGCATTGTCTATGCCATGAGCGAACTTGGCTTGTCTGCGCTGTCAAAGCACAAAAAATCGGCGCGCACCGTCGGTGACGTGTTGGGTAAATACCATCCACACGGCGATAGCGCGTGTTATGAAGCGATGGTGCTGATGGCGCAGCCGTTTTCTTATCGCTACCCGCTGGTCGATGGCCAAGGCAACTGGGGCGCGCCGGACGATCCGAAATCCTTTGCCGCCATGCGTTACACCGAAGCGCGTTTATCGCGTTTTTCTGAGTTGCTGCTGGCTGAATTGGGCCAAGGTACCAGCGACTGGACGCCTAACTTTGACGGCACCATGGAAGAGCCGTTGGTGTTGCCGGCGCGCTTGCCGCACATTTTGCTCAACGGCGTGACCGGCATTGCGGTGGGCATGGCCACCGACATTCCGCCGCACAACGCGCGGGAGGTGGCCAACGCGTGTATGGCGTTATTAGATAACCCTGAGGCGTCGTTAAGCGATCTGCTGACCCATATCCAAGGCCCGGATTACCCCACGCTGGCGGAGATCATCACGCCGCGCAGTGATATTCGTAAAATTTACGAAACCGGCAAAGGCTCAATTAAGCAGCGCGCCTTGTGGAGCGAAGAAGAGGGCGAAATCGTTATTACCGCCCTGCCGCATCAGGCCTCGGGCGCCAAAGTGATTGAGCAAATCGCCGCACAAATGGTGGCCAAAAAGCTGCCGATGGTCAGCGATCTGCGCGATGAGTCGGACCATGAAAACCCCACGCGCTTAGTCATAGTGCCGCGCTCAAGCCGGATTGATGTGCCGGCGTTGATGGCGCACCTATTTGCCACCACCGATCTGGAAAAGAGCTATCGGGTCAACCTCAATATTTTGGGGCTAGATAACCGGCCGCAGGTCAAAGATCTGCGCATGATCTTGAGTGAATGGCTGACCTTTCGCC
Source organism: Aeromonas sp. (assembly GCA_051658125.1). Lineage (GTDB taxonomy): Bacteria > Pseudomonadota > Gammaproteobacteria > Enterobacterales > Aeromonadaceae > Aeromonas. The sequence continues at coordinate 21,298 of JBOFMA010000053.1, read as the reverse complement.
GCACCACGGTGCGCCGGCGCCTGCAATATCGCTTAGATAAGGTAGAAGCGCGGCTGCATATTTTAGATGGCTTGCTGATCGCGTTTTTAAATATTGATGAAGTCATTGAGCTTATTCGCCGCGAAGAGGAGCCCAAAGCGGCGCTGATTGCGCGCTTTGGCGTGAGCGAAACCCAAGCTGAAGCGATTTTAGAGCTGAAATTGCGCCAATTGGCCAAGTTGGAAGAAGAGCGTATTCGCGCCGAGCAAGACAGTTTGGGCCAAGAGCGCGCTGAACTTAGCGCGATTTTGGGCTCAGAAACCCGCTTAAGCACGCTGATTAAAACCGAGCTGGCCAGTGACGCGCAAAAGTATGGCGATGCGCGGCGCACGCCGTTAGTTGAGCGCCAGCAAGCGGTGGCGTTGACAGAAAAAGAGCTCACCCCGAGTGAAGCGGTGACGGTGATCTTGTCAGAAAAAGGCTGGGTCCGCGCTGGCAAAGGCCACGAGGTGGATGTCGCCGGCTTGGCGTATAAAGCCGGTGATGGTTATTTGGCCCATGCCCTTGGCCGCAGCAATCAGCAAGCGGTGTTTTTCTCCACTCTTGGCCGCACCTATAGCTTAGAAGCGCACAGCTTGCCCTCGGCGCGCAGCCAAGGCGAGCCGATCACCGGCCGCTTTGCCTTAAGTGGCGGTGAAGAGATGCAGCATTTGCTGCTCGGCAATGATACCGAGCGCTATGTGGTGAGCTCCGATGCCGGCTACGGCTTTGTCTGCAGCTACAACGATTTGATTGCCAAGAACAAAAACGGTAAGGCGCTGCTTACCCTGCCAGAAGGCGCGCGGGTGATGGCGCCACAAAAAGTGGGTGCGAGCGCGGATCCCTTGTGCTTGGTGGTGACTTCGGAAGGGCGCATGTTGCTGTTTGCGTTAAGCGATTTGCCTGAGCTTGGCAAAGGTAAGGGCAATAAGCTGATTAACATTCCTTCGGCGCGGGTGAAAAGCCGCGAGGAGTTCATGTTGCAGTTGGCTGTTGTGCCAAACGACACCGCCGTGACCTTGTTTGCCGGTAAGCGCAAACTGACCTTAAAGCCGAGCGATTTGGCGCTGTATCGCGGTGAGCGTGGCCGCCGCGGTGCGCTGTTGCCGCGAGGCTTACAGCGGGTTGAGCGCATCGCGTTGGCCGATGATAGCGTAAGCGAGGACACGGCGAGCTAGCTGCACGCTTGGCGCCGCGCCGGCGAACGGGGCCGCTTGGCCGGTCACCGTGTTGGCATAATAAAAAGCCCACCAAAACAGGTGGGCTTTTTGCTACACGAACCATTAACTAAACTTTATTCTTCATCATCGGGTTCGGCTAGCCAGATGGCCTGATCGGGGTCGGTCTCTTCACTGACCGAAATACTCACCCCCATATCAATCAGCTCATGCAGGGTTAGATTGTCGGCCAAGTTCATAGCTTGGCCGTGTTCGTTGGTAAACCGCATAAAAACGCTCCTTGTCTTGGCTGGTTGGACATCAGTCTAGTCAAACTTGGCAACATTGCCTGCACCGAGTGAAAAGATTGTGTGCAAGGTGCGCACTGCGCCACCATCGGTGGCCTTTTGCTGGCCAAGCGCCTACAATGCGGCAGTTTACTCAAACGGGGTGCGCTTTGGCGCTGAGAGAATACCCGTCGACCTGATCCAGATCATGCTGGCGGAGGGATTTGAGTTTGCGCCATTGCGCGCACTTAAAGTTAGGCCTGCTGTGGCGGGCCATCCTACCTGCTGGCGCCCACTTTTAGGGAGTGCCACATCTTATGTTATCGCGTTGTTTTCTGCTGTTTTGCGCATTGAGCTTTAGCGGTTTTGCCCACGCGACGCCGCGTCCGGCACTGACGGTCTACACCTATCAAGCGCTGCTGGCATCTTGGGGGCCAGGGGCGCGCATCAAACAAGCCTTTGAAGCCCAGTGCGCCTGCACCTTAAATTGGGTGGGGCTCGATGATGGCGGCGCTATTTTGCAGCGCTTGCGCTTAGAGGGCGCGCATACCCGCGCCGATGTGGTGCTTGGTCTTGATGATGGCCTGTTGGGTGACGCCCATGCCAGCGGCTTGTTTGCGCCGCACAATACGGATTTAAGCCAATTAGCGCTGCCTGGCGGCTGGCTCGATGCCACCTTTGTGCCATTTGATTATGGCTATTTTGCATTTGTGTTTGATAGCCAAAAACTGGCTACTCCGCCGCGCAGTATGGCTGAACTTTTAGCGCGACCTGACTTGCGTGTTATTTATCAAGATCCGCGCACCTCTACCCCCGGCCAAGGCTTGCTGCTGTGGCTTAATGCCCTGTATGGCGCCGATACCCCCGCGGCGTGGGCCAAATTGGCCCAGCAAACCGTAACCGTCACCAAAGGCTGGTCAGAGGCCTATGGCCTGTTTTTGCAAGGCGAAGCGGATTTAGTGCTCTCTTACACCACCTCTCCGGCCTATCACCAACTTGCGGAAGGCAAAACCCAGTATCGCGCGGCGGCGTTTAGTGAGGGCCACTATCGCCAAGTTGAAGTCGCTGGGCAATTGAAAAGCAGTCGCCAGCCGGCGCTGGCGGCGCAGTTTTTGCAATTTACCCAAAGCGCCGCGTTTCAGCGCTTGATCCCACAAGGCAACTGGATGTATCCAGTGCGCGACGTGCCCACCGGCTTTACTGACTTGGTGCAAGTCACCACGCCACTGAGCTTGCCGGCTGCGACCGTCGCGCGTGAGAAAAAAGGCTGGATCCGGCAATGGCTTAGCGCGGTGAGCCGCTAGTGGCGCTGCCGCTGGCTAAGTGTGAGGTGTCGGCTGACCCGCTGGCTTGGCCGCGCTGGTGGTGGCCAGGCGCGGTGGTCAGCACTTTGCTACTGAGCTTTGCATTGGGGCCGTTTGCCGCCTTGCTATGGCAAGCGGCGGGCGAAGTGTCACTAGCGTGGCTGTGGCAAGATGCCTATTTGCTGCGCGTGCTGCGCTTTAGCCTGTGGCAGGCGCTGCTCTCAAGTGGGCTTAGTGTCTTGCTGGCGCTGCTGTTGGCGCGCGCGTTGGCACGGCGCTGCTTTTGGGGGCGCGCTTGGCTGGTGCGTTTACTGGGACTTAGTTGGGTGCTGCCGGTGATCATGGGCGTGTTTGGCGTGGTCACGGTGTATGGCCAGCAAGGCTGGCTAGCGCAACTTTTGGCGCCTTGGGCTAGGCTGCCGCGCCTGTATGGTTTAACTGGCATCTTACTGGTGCACTTGTTTTTTAATGTGCCGTGGGCCACGCGGCTTTTTTTAGACACTTTGGCGCGTATTCCGGTCAGCCAATGGCGTCTTGCCGATCAGCTCGGTTTTCACACTCGCGCCCTGTGGTGGCGACTTGAGTGGCCGGTATTAAAGGCACCGGTGCGCCAAGGCGCAGCGCTGATTTTTGTGCTCTGCATGAGCAGCTTTACCGCTGTGCTGGCGCTTGGCGGCGGGCCGGCGGCCACCACGCTGGAGGTGGCGATTTATCAAGCGCTGAAAATGGATTTTGATTTAGGTCTCGCCGCCTCGTTGGCGTTGTGCCATTGGCTGGTGTGCCTCACCGGCTTGTGGCTAGCGCACGGGGGCGTGCGGGCGGCGAGCGACAGCGGCGCGCAAGGGGGAAGTGAACTTCATTGCGCCGGTAATACTGCTGCCCGTCTCGCCCGCCCTGATCGGCGCGCGCGCTATTGGCGGTTGCTAGATAGCTTACTGCTGCTGAGTTTTGTTGCGCTGTGGTGCCCAGTGCTGCTGGCCATGCTGCTGCGCGGCTTTAACCCCCAGTGGGCGGCGGCGGTGATGGCACCAGCGTTATGGGTGGCGCTGGCCCAGTCGCTGGCCATTGCTCTGCCGGCAGGCGCGCTGGCCTGCGCACTGGCTTTAGCGCTGCTGCTTAGCGTACGCCATTTACGCTTGCGTTTAGGCCACCCCCACTGGGCGGCGCGCTGGGAAGCGAGCGCCAGTGTGGTGCTGGCGCTGCCGGCTATGGTGCAAAGCACCGGCTTATTTTTGCTCTTGCTGCCGCTGCTGGATCTGTTTCGCTGGGGCGCAGGACTGATTGTGCTGCTCAATGCGCTGCTGGCGCTGCCGTTTGTGCTGCGAGTGTTAAGCGGGCCGCTGCAGGCGGTGGCGGCGCGGTATGATCGCTTGGCACTGAGTTTAGGTCTGCGCGGGTTAGTCCGCGCTTATTGGTTGGAGTGGCCGCTGCTGCGCGGCGCGTTGGCGCTGGCTTTAAGCCAAGCCATGCTGCTCTCGCTGGGGGACATGAGTGCGATAGCGCTGCTTGGCAATGAGCGCCTGACTACGTTGCCGTGGCTGCTGTATCAGCAGCTCGGCAGCTATCAAATCGATCAAGCGGCGGTCACCGCGCAATGCTTATTGCTGCTGTGTGTCGGCCTGTTCTGGCTGTGTGAGCGGCGTGTCGGCACGCCGGCGCCAAACGAGTTAAAGGAGGTTGCGTGTTAAGCCTAGACAATCTGTGCATAGCTCACGGCGCATGGCAGTTGCAGCTGTCAGGGCAGTGCGCCCCTGGCACTGTGACCGCCATTTTGGGCCACAGCGGCGCGGGAAAATCAACTTTGCTGGCGGCGTTAGGCGGATTTGTACGCCCAGAGCGCGGGGTGATGCGCTGGGCTGGGCAGTTACTTAACCCGTTAGCGCCCGCCGCGCGCCCCATCACTACTTTATTTCAAGACCACAATCTATTTGACCACCTTACCGTGGCGCAAAATATCGGCATTGGCTTAACGCCCTCGCTGCGGTTAACTGCCGCTGACCACGCGGCGGTGCAGGCGGCCGCGGCGCGGGTGGGGTTGGCAGAAAAATTAGCCGCGCGGCCCGCCGCGCTGTCGGGTGGCCAGCAGCAACGGGTGGCGTTGGCGCGTACTTGGCTGCGCGCGCGGCGCGGTGATAAGCCGCTAGTGCTGCTTGATGAGCCGTTTTCGGCACTGGATCCGGCGTTAAGCCGCGATTTATTGCTGGAATTTAGCGCGCTGGCGCGCGAGGCGCATTGCTGCGTTTTGCTGGTGACCCATCAACCCGGTGATGCACAATTAGTCGCCGATCAGATCTGGCTGCTGGAACATGGCCAGTTGACGTTTAACGGCCCGCCGGCCGCCTTTGCCGCCAGCACGGGCGCCGCTGTTATGCGTTATTGGGGGCGCAGCGCGATTTAGCGCTTAAACAGGCCGTTGAGCAGGCCATCGGCCAAGCCTTTGAGCGGTTGCTCGCCTTGGGTGCCAAGCAGCTGGTTTAAACCGCGCGTGGCTTCTTGGCGCAGCTTTTCTTGCAGCCGCGCTTGATTAGCGCGTAGCAAATCTTTGACCTGTAACTGATAGCGCGGCGTCTGCCATGGGCCACTGACGCGCAGCGGTAAGGTCAAATTGCTTAGCTCATTGGCGCGGCGACCGCCCTGCCCTTTACTGCTTTCCACCACAGAAGCGCGCAGCAAAAAGTCCAACTGCTCGGTGAGTAAATTGGCCTCGCCTTCACCCTGCACGCGCAGCGCCGGGGCCTCAAGGGCAATGTTTTGGCTTGTGGCACGGCCGTTGGCCAAGATAAAGGTCGCCGACATGGCGGCAAAATCGGTGGCGCGGCTGCTCGCTTCCTCGGCCACCGATTCGCCATGCAAAAAAGCGCGGGCGCGGCGTAGTTGCTGGCCTAGGTCTAAGCCGGAAAGAGCGCCATTTTTTAGCGCAATCTGCACGTGTCCATTGAGCGTTGCCAGCGCCTGGGCGGGCAGCAAGCTCTGGCCACGCAGGTCCAGTTGTACTGTGCCCAGCCCAGAGAATTTATCCACCCCGGCCAGATCGCGCAGTAAGGGCGCCAGTTGCAGCGCCTGTACTTGACCGTGCAGTGCGTAACGGGCTGGGCGCGCTTGGCTATCGAGTTCGCCACTGAGGCGCAACTGGCCGCCTTCGAGCGCGCCGGCCAGCGCGGTTTTGCCCTGATGCAGGGTTAGGTGACCGTCATTTAATTCGACATCTAGCGCTGTTTCGCGCAGTGCCAAAGAGCCCACTTGCAGCGTGCCCACCGCCCATTGCACTCGCGCATCGAGCGCAGTCAGGGCGCTTAAATCAGGTTCTTGCGCAGCGCGCGCTTGCGTGGCCGCCGCGTTGGGCTGGGCAGTAACGCCCGCCTTAGGCGTCGCCGCCGGCTGGCGGGTGAGCCACGGGGTAATATCGAGTTGCTCGCTGCCTAAACGCGCATTTAAGCGCAAGCGCGGCGCTAATGCGAGCGTCCACTCACCGTGCACGGCTAATTTATCTAATTGCGCGCTAAAAGCGCTCAGTGCCAACTGCTGGCGGGCGAGATCAAGCGTCAGATTGGTTTTAAGGGTCACCGGCAACGGCGTGGGCGCCAAGGCGGTGTGGCTGAGGCTGCCGGTTAAGCTCAGCGGATTAAGGCGCAGTTGCTGCTGGTTTGGCGCCCAAAGCAGGGCGCTGCTGGCGCTTAGTTCGGCGCGCAGCGGGCTAAAGGGGGCCGAGGTGCGCGCCTTGGCGCGTAGGCTCAGTTGGCTTGGCTGCAGTTGATCCAGCGAAAAATGGTTAAGCTGCAGCGCCAGTTCGCTCAGATCAAGGCCCGTCTCATGGTAATCGCCACTTAGGCGCAGATCATCAAGTGCCATGCCCGCTAGGTTTGGCGCTAGTTTTAACCGCGTTTGCCCATGCAGGCTAAATTGGCGCGCGTTGGCGCCAATACGTTGCTCGCCGCGCACGGAAAAATTTAGCTGGCTCCACTGCTGCTGCACCAGTTGATCGATATGCAGATCTAGCGCCGTTAGCTGCAAACGGCTCTGTTGCATCTCATCGCGTAAGTGAGCGCTCGCGTTACTTAAATGAATACCGGCAAAGGTGAGCTGCCAAGCGCTGTCGTTTTCGCTGTCATTTTGTCGCGCAGGGGTAGGCGGGTTGGCGGCGGCCGGTGTGCTCGGCGCAGAGGTATCCTGTGGGCCTAAGGCGGCGAGGTTATGTTCGCCATCGGCGCGGCGCTCAATAAACAGGTGCGCGCGGCTAAGTTCAATGTCGCCAATCTCTAACCGCTGTGAAAATAGGGGACGCACAGCGACCGAAGCATGGGCATTTCCCACCCGCAGCAAGTCTGGCTCGCTAAAGCCGGCGGGGTTACGCACGGCAGCATCGCTTAACTGCAAGCCAAGCCGTGGCCAAAATTGCCAACTCACCGCGCCATTAAGCTGAACCTCGCGGCCTAGTTGCTGGCTTAACTGCGCAGCGAGTAGGGGCTTAAATTGCTCCGCTGACGGCAAGGCGGCGCGCAGCGTTAGCCCCAAGGCCATCACCGCCGCCGCGCCGATGAGGACTTTTTTACCGGTTAAATGCGCCGTCACGGCGCGCCAACGCTGCGCGATTTTTGCCATTAAAGGCGGCCTTGCTGTTGCACCGGCCCAACGGCAGGTTTGCGCGCAAGCTTAGCGCGCTGATTTTTTGCCGCCGCTTTATCATTGGCCAACTGCGCAATCACATCGCCCAGTGGCAAGGGTCTGGCCAGCAGATAACCTTGGATAAGATCAATCCCGCAGCCTTTTACAAAGTTAAATTCGCGCTTGGTTTCTACCCCTTCAGCCACCACCACGCAGTGCGCAATTGTGCCTATTTGGGCTAGAAGGCGATAGAGGTCTTTGCCTTTGTCGCGTTCGGCATCGTGATTGCAATCGAGCAATAAAGCACGATCGAGTTTGACCTTATCAAACGGATATTTCATCAGATGAGGGAAAGAGGCAAAGCCGGCGCCAAAGTCATCTAGCGCAATATGCACGCCCATGTCATGTAGCTCTTCCATCGCTTGCAATAGCTGCTCGGTTTTATCTAGCAGCGCTTCTTCGGTTATTTCTATTTCTAATTTTTCTGGCGCAATTTGGTGGCGCAGCAGCGCATCTTGTAGGGTGGGAATAAAGTCAGGTGATTGAATCGTTACCGCAGCAATGTTAATCGACACGCGATCTATTTGCTCAAGTGGCATGGTTTGCATATCGGCTAGCACCAGCTCGACCACTTTAAAATCCAGTACGGGCATAGCGCCAATTAATTGGAAATCACTGATAAAGGCTGGGCCTTGCAAACGACCATTGGTATCTCGATAACGCACTAGGGCTTCAAAGGCGCAGGCCCGCGCTTGTTTGACCGAGGTTTGGCGCTGATAAAACATCACCAATTCACCTTGGTGCATGACTTCTTCTACGCGGCGCTGGGCATGCGATTTTCTTTGGCTGGTATGCGCCGCTTCTTTCATTTCGCTGAGCATGTTGTTCAGGGTAAAGCGCTCAATATTGTTTTTATTTTCGCTTAAGGTTAAACCGTTGCCGGCAAAGGCTAAATAAAATGGCCGATAGATAAAAATGCTGGCCAGTAAGATCAGCACTTGCAGCAAGCTGCCGCTGAGATTATTGCCCATCGCCAAATAGCCACTAATAAGCGGCGGCGTCATCCAGTCGACCGTGGTGATCACCGGATTAAAAAAATCACTGGCAATGGCGCCGTACGTCAGCACAAAGCTCACTAACGGCACCAAGATAAACGGAATGATTAAGATCGGATTAAAAATGATCGGCAAACCAAATAGCAGCACTTCGTTGATATTAAACAGCACCATCGGCACGGCGGCCATCGCCAATAAAATATGATTACGATTGCGCGAAAAGAGGAAAATACACAACAGCAGGGCTAAGGAGTTGCCCGAGCCGCCCATGCCTAAAAATACATCATAAAAACCTTGGTTAATAATGCTTGGCTCGGCTAAACCGGCGCGCCACGCCTCAAGATTTTCGACGGTATTAGTAAATAGGTTCTGCTTGGCTGAGAGTAAAAAATTGTGGCCATTAATGCCCACCGCGCCCAATAAGCCTAAGGTCAATTGGTAAATTAAGCCGCCGCTAAACGTCATCGGATCGGGCGTGTAATTGCCAATCAGATCGGCGCACAGGGCGAGCAATTGTGGGCTGCTTAATGACAGCAAAATAGAAATTAAGCTAAAGCAGAAAAAGTGCGCAATATGCAGGGCAATGGTGCTGGTAAAATCTAGCGATTGCGGCGCCAGTTCGCGCAAAATAAACCGCCGGCAGTAGATAAAGGTCACCAGCGGCGCAATCAGTGCGGCGAGCGTATTATTCGGCAGCATTAGCGGCGCATAAAATAAGCCATTGGCGTGGGACAGGCTATAAAATAGCGACAGGGCATAGATGATAAAGGCCCCGCTATTGAGCACGCTCTTATTGGATAAGTAAAAGCTGATGACCACGCACAGCGCCAACGGATAGAAATTGACCAACAGGCTAGAGAGTTGATGAAACAGTTGGCCTGTTTCAGGAAAACCGGCGCGGCTAAAGCCCTGGCCGAGCAGCAGGCTTAGCGCATTGGTTAAGGTCAAAGGCAGTAGCAACAGGGCAATCGCAGAAATGTCATGCAGATGGGTGCGATAAAGGCGCTGCATCAAGCGGGTAAAGGTTCTGCGATAGGAATGTGGCACTGGGATCCTCAAGCTCAAAAATCAGCATAGCGCAGCGCACGCCAGCAAACAAAATAGGGACGTCGCGGGGGCCAGCGGTGCGCTGCCCTCGGCGGTCAAAAAAGTGGCTAGTGGGGGCGCAAGAAGCTCTGCGCAGCGCCAGCCCAATATCACCGCACGTCCGTGTTGCGGGAGGGGTTTGGGGCCATAGGGGCCGCCAAGGCCGATGGATTAGCCAAGTACATCGGCAAAAATTGTTGTGTCAGACTGACGCAAGGCCCCGAAAAAAGCAACGTTTTTATGCCCCTAACGGCGCATTTGCGCGCCCCAGCGGCTGCGTGGCGCCAGTATGACTATTTTTCTCCTTGCACGCGCGGGCAACATTTCATACACTGCGCCCCCCTACGAAAGCAGCGTCTAACACCATTACGTTCCTTGCCTCTGAGGTCTGGCTGCACCTGGGCGGAGGCTGAATTAATCCGTAAGGAGCTAAAATGCGTCATTACGAAATCGTCTTCATGGTTCACCCGGACCAGAGCGAGCAAGTACCTGGCATGATCGAGCGCTACACCGGCGCTATCACCACCTCTGGTGGTACTATTCATCGCATGGAAGATTGGGGCCGCCGTCAACTGGCTTACCCAATCGACAAGCTGCACAAAGCCCACTACGTTCTGATGAACGTAGAAGCAGAGCAAGCTGTAATCGATGAGCTGGAAAACAACTTCCGCTTCAACGATGCCGTTATCCGCAACATGATCATGCGCTCCAAGCACGCTGTGACTGAAGTTTCTCCTATGGCTAAAGCCAAAGAAGAGCGCTTCCCACGTCGTGACGACGAGCGCCGTGAAGAAGCGACTGAAGCTGCTTCCGAAGAGTAATTCTGATCACTAATTGAGGATAAAGGTTATGGCACGTTATTTCCGTCGTCGTAAGTTCTGCCGCTTCACCGCTGAGAACGTTACTGAAATCGACTACAAAGATATCGTTACTCTGAAAAACTACATCACTGAATCTGGCAAAATCGTACCAAGCCGTATCACTGGTACCCGCGCCAAGTATCAGCGTCAGCTGGCACGTGCTATCAAGCGTGCTCGTTACCTGGCTCTGCTGCCATACACCGATTTGCACAACAAGTAAAAATCGGTCTGGCACTTACGCCTAACTCAACGTCAATTTAAAGAGGAAAGGTAATGCAAGTTATCCTGCTCGATAAGATCGCTAAACTGGGCGGTCTGGGTGACCAAGTTAATGTTAAATCTGGTTATGCCCGTAACTTCCTGATCCCACAAGGCAAAGCGGTTATGGCCACCAAGGCTAACATCGAAGCCTTTGGTGCTCGTCGTGCTGAGCTGGAAGCCAAACTGGCTGCCAACAAAGCCGCGGCTGAAGAGCGCGCGGCTAAGCTGACGGCGCTGACTTCTGTTGTTATCGCTTCTAAAGCGGGCGACGAAGGTAAGCTGTTCGGTTCTATCGGTACCCGTGACGTGGCTGATGCCATCACTGCGGCTGGCGTAGTTGTTACCAAGAGCGAAGTTCGCATGGGCAACGTACTGCGTAACACCGGTGAGTACGAAGTATCTGTTCAGCTGCACGCTGACGTGAAAGCTACTGTACAGCTGCAAGTTGTTGCTCTGTAATTAGTCACTTGATAAAAAACCCAGCCTTGTGCTGGGTTTTTTTATGCGTGCGGTTTTAGTGGCGCCGGCGGCGCGCAAAAGGGCTCATAAGAGCCCTTAATTAGTTGTCGTGCAAACGTTTGCGTGGGTGTTAAAACAAACGCCTTAGGCGCCGATCAGGTCATAATCACTGCGCAACACGTCCACAATGGCCTGCTTTGGCTGGCTGCAGGTGCTGAGCTTTTGCCCGGTGATCTTTTCGGCAATACTGACATAGGTGCGGCTGATCTCGAGCATAACGTCGACCGGCAGGTCATTGTCGGCCGCCAGCGCAAAGCGCTCAGGCATGCGCGATTTGTTGAGCAAAATATCCGGATCAGGGAAGTGATTGAGCAGCCACTGCCGAAAACCTTCTTTTGATTGCTCAACAATCAAGCCATCGCGCAGCGCCGCACCATCCCAAATCCGTGAGCTATCCGGCGTGCCCACTTCATCCATGTAGATCAGCTCTTCTTGCCCCTGTGCATTAGTCACATAGCCAAATTCAAACTTGGTATCGACAAACACCTGATCTAAGCCAGCCAGCGCTTGATTAATCACCTTAAAGCCTTGCTTGAGCAGTTGCTCATAGCGGTCGATGTCGGCGATGCAGTTAAAGCCAAAGGCGCGGTAGTGGCGCTCGATGTCGCTGCGGCTGATGTTGGCATCGTCGGCTTCTAGCACGCCGTCAAGTCCGCGCATCACGCCTTTGGTCGATGGCGTGATCAGCAGTTGCGGCAAACGCTGATCTTTTTTCAGGCCATCGGGCAAGGTGATGCCACAAAATTCGCGCTCGCCAGCGGCATACGCGCGCCACATAGAGCCGGTTAAATAGTTGCGGGCAATCGCTTCAATCATCACCGGTCGCGCTTTTTGCACAATCCACACCAGCGGGTGGGGAATATCCAAAATATGGCTGCGCGCCAGGCCCGCGTCTTTAAAGCGGGCAAACCAGTGGCTGGCAATGGCATTGAGCGCGGCGCCTTTGCTCGGCACGCCTTGCAAGCCGCCTTGGCCGTGCCAAATGCAATCAAACGCAGAGATGCGATCGCTGATGACCATCAAGGCCAAAGGCGCATCGGCAGGCACAGGGTAGCCTTTATCTTTAATCAAACGCGCACTGTCGGCGGCGGTTAACCAATAGACACTGCGCACTTTGCCCGAATGCACGGGCTGATCGGTGCGAATAGGCAGATCGTCATTAACGGCAAGCACTTGGTCGGCAAGTTTCATGGCGGTTCACATTTCCTTTTGTGGAGGTAAAAAAACAGGGGCCATAGGCCCCTGGGATGGATTATTCAGGCGTGCTGCCGGTCAAGGCGCGGGCCATTTGCTGGTGCAGCTTAGCGATGCTGCTGCTGGCCAGTGGTTTTTTCTTGTCATCAAACACGGTGATGGACGTTTTGCCGTTGACCAGTTCTCCGAGCTGGAAGCGATAATCGCCGCTCGGCAGTCCCTCGCTACCTTCGCCCCAAGGCCACAGGCGGCTTGAGCCGCTAAAGCGGGTTTCAATCACGCCCAAGGATTGTTGGGCGGCGTTAATCTCAAACCCCGCCGCGGGCAGTTGGGCGTTGAGCTGCTGCCAAACGCGCTCAAAATCGGCCTCGGCAATCCACGCTGGTAAATCATTGCTATCTTGGCCGAGCAGTAAACTAATGCCGCCTTGCGCGCGGCTGGCTTGGCGCGCTTTGATTTCACTTTGATAAAACTCGGCAAATTGATTCAACGTGCGGGTGGCGTAACGCTGGTGCAATGTGGGCGCAAGTTCAGCGCTACTTTCGCCGGCCTGCTCATGGGCCAAGATTGCCACGCTCAAGCGCACGCTGTGGCGGGCTGTATCTGGCGTGAGGGTAAATTGATAGCGCTGGCGCAAGCGATAATCGCTGTCTTCTTCGCTCCACGCATCGAGCGCTAAGCTGTTATCAAACCAATCGGTGCTTAAACGCAGGCCGGCGGCATCACTGGCGGTCGTAGCCACCTGATGCTTGGCTAAAAACGCCTGCAGCGCCGACCAAATCTCTAAGCGCAGATCCTGGCTGTGTTGGGTGGCAAAAAAGGCCAGCGTTGGTTCAGTCGCATTGACCGCTTGGCTGCCATTGACCACCGGAATGAGCTGCGCGGGGGGGCGAATATCCACGGCCGCGCCGACCGGTAAAGCGTCGCTATGGCGTTTGGCCGGCAGATCAAATTGATGCTTAAACGTTGGCGCAACCAGTGGCGCTGGCACCACCAAAGTGCGGCCACTTAAGGCAACTTGTTGATAGTCAAAATTGCGATTGGCGGTGGCACGCTCACTGGGCGAGCTACAAGCGGCCAGCACGGCCAAAGCGCTGCAACTGAGCAGCAGACGGGCGGCATGGCCCGGGTTATTTAATGTGAACACTCGCCTTTAACTCCAACGTGGCTAGGGCTTGCGCTAACCGCTGCTGCCCCGCCTCAGACAGGCTTAGCAGCGGCAAGCGCAAGGTATCCGTGGCAATCAGGCCCAGTGTTTTTGCTACCCATTTGACCGGTGTCGGGTTGGGCTCGCAAAACAGCTGCTGATGCAACGGCATGAGTAACTGATTGATCTTTTCCGCTGTGGCGGTTTGCCCGCTTAAGGCGTGCTGGCACAGCATGGCCATTTCATGGGCGGCCACATTAGCGGTCACCGAAATCACGCCATCGCCGCCTTGGCGCATAAATTCGCACGCCGTGGCGTCATCCCCGCTATATAGGGCAAACGGCGCACCACAACCTTGGCGCAGCGGCGTAGTGCGGGTTAAATCACCGCTGGCCTCTTTTAAGCCGATGATGCCGGGCACCTGACTGAGCCGGATGACAGTGTCGGGAAAGAGGTCACAGCCGGTGCGGCCGGGCACATTATAAAGAATTTGCGGCAAGCTACTAGCTTTTGCTATCGCACAATAGTGCTGATACAGCCCTTCTTGGGTCGGCTTATTGTAATAAGGGGTGACCGAAAGCCCCGCGACAGCGCCAAGGGCCGCCATTTGTTGGCTTAAATGGATTGCATGCGCGGTGTTGTTACTGCCGCAACCGGCGATGATGGGCAGGCGCCCGGCGGCATGCTCGACGGTAAATTTCACCAACGCTAATTGCTCACGTTCACTTAACGTCGGCGCTTCGCCGGTAGTGCCATTGACCACCAAGGCGTGGCTACCGGCGGTGACATGGTGATCGATTAACTGGCCGAGCGTTGGCCAATCGATCGCCCCGTGGTTATCAAACGGGGTGATAAGCGCAACTAAACTTCCACGGATCATAGGCGTGCTCCTTGTACCAACCGATGCGCTCGCCCGCTGGCGGCGCAATCAAAGGCCATGGTAAGGGGCCCTTAAGCAGGGCGCAAGGCGCGCGGGCTGAGGCTGGGGCGTGATACACTGCACGCCACGCACGATTTAGCGGAGAGCCACGATGGCGCACTATCTCTTAGTTAATGCAATGGGCACCGATCGCCCAGGAATTGTCAATGAAGTGACACAGCTCGTGCGCTATTGCGGCTGCAATATTGTCGACAGTCGCTTGGGCGTTTTTGGTAATGAATTTTCGTTTATCATGCTGCTCGATGGCCCATGGAATAGCTTGCTGCAGTTAGAGGCCAGCTTACCGCTGCAAGCGCAAGCGCAAGCTTGGGATCTGACCACTATGATCAAACGCACGCAAGCGCATGCGCCAAGGCCGGTGGTAACGACGGCCAGCGCCGAGATTTGTGTACGGGATCAACCAGGCGCCATCAGCCGCTACACGCAATTTTTCAGCGATCACGGCTGGGACATTCAAGCGATGCAAACCAGCACCGAAGCGGGTACGCCGTTTGATCGCCTGCACGCGGTGTTTTTGCTCAATTTATTGCCGCCGCAGCTACCCGCGGCCGCGCACGCCGATTTTGCCGCCTTTTGTGCCCGTGACGGCGTGGTGTCATCGGCGCTCACCTTTCATCATAAATAAGCCACTGCTTTGAACAGGAGTCGTTATGTCGGTATTGAGCCTGGGCCAATGCGCGCCTGATTTTACCCTGCCAAGCCACACCGGTGCGTCGGTGACACTAAGTGCGCTGCGCGGTCAGCGCGTGCTGATCTATTTTTACCCCAAAGCGATGACGCCCGGTTGCACCACGCAAGCCTGCGCGCTGCGCGATTGCGCCAGCGAATGGGCGGCGCGCAATGTGGTGGTGCTGGGTATTAGTCCCGATGCCCCAGCGCGGCTTGCCAAGTTTGCTGCGCGCGATGGGCTTAATTTCACCTTGCTGGCCGATGAAGATCACGCGGTAGCTGACGCTTTTGGGGTGTGGGGCGAGAAAAAATTTATGGGCAAAGTGTATGACGGCATTCATCGCCAGAGCTTTTTGCTCGATGAAGCGGGCTGCTTTACCCAGCACTTGGTGAAATTTAAAACCAGTGACCATCATCAAGTGGTGCTTGCGGCGCTGGACGCGCCGCGTGGGTAATCGCGCCGTCGCACCGCGCTAATGATCATACAAAAACGATTTATCCAACTGGCGAAAGGCGGCTGTTAAGGTCAGGGCTAAATCGACATAGCGCGGTTGGCGGCGCACCGGCGGTAGTAGTGCGTCGCGGGCCTCTTGCTGCATGCGGGCGTTGATCTCTTGATACCAACTGGCCAGTTGCAGCGGCAGCAATTGCTGCGCGCGGTGGCCCAGCCAGTAATAGCCCTGCAGCGGTAAACTTAAGCTAAACAAAATGCAAGCGACGGTTTGTGGCCAAAACAGCGCTTGCCCCCATTGGTATTGCACCAATAGCGCCACCACCGCGCAAGCAGGGGTGAGTTTTTGCGCCCACAAGGTGGCGCGAATGACGCGATTTTCAGGCAGCAGTGCGTTGAGTTCTGGGCGCTGCGGCCAGCTGGCAAGGTAGCGCTGGCCTTCGTGCAGATGGTGAACAAACTTAAAATGGGCCATAGGGCTACCTTAGTAAAGGGTCAGGAGCGCGCATCGGGCGCTAGCGCGTGAACAAAGGCGGTGCCTTGCTTTGTTATTTTTGGCCAATGGGTTATTCTTCGCACGTTCTTTTTTAGCCAAGCGCCCTGATTGTTGGGCGGTGCTAAAGGTAGCGGTGCTGCTGGCCTTGGATTAGCTGCCGCGGCCTATCTTAATTTCAATAGGATTTATGTATGAATAAGTTAGTTCTGGTACTTAACTGTGGTAGCTCTTCACTTAAATTTGCTGTAATCGACTCTGAGTCAGGTGATGATCTGCTGTCGGGCTTGGCTGAGTGCTTTAACTTAGACGACGCGCGCATCAAGTGGAAACTCAATGGTGAAAAAGGTGCCGCTGATCTGGGCGCCGGTGCTGCGCACGAAGAAGCGCTGGACTACATCGTTAACAAGATCCTGCCATTAAATCCAGCGCTGGCTCAAGGCCTGATCGCTATCGGTCACCGCGTAGTTCACGGTGGCGAGAAGTTTACCTCTTCTGTGGTGATCAGCGATGACGTGATCAAAGGTATCGAAGATTGCGCGACCTTGGCACCACTGCACAACCCAGCACACTTGGTTGGTATCCGCGCCGCTATGCACGCGTTCCCACAGTTGGCTGACAAAAACGTGGCTGTGTTTGACACCGCGTTCCACCAGAGCATGCCAGAAGAAGCGTACCTCTACGCCCTGCCATACAGCTTGTATAAAGAGCACAGCATCCGTCGTTACGGCATGCACGGCACCAGCCACTACTTCATCAGCTTGGAAGCCGCGAAGCAGCTGGGCAAGCCGGTTGAAGAGCTGAACATCATCAACTGCCACTTGGGCAACGGTGGTTCTGTGTGCGCCATTAAAGGCGGCAAGTCAGTTGATACCTCAATGGGTCTGACGCCACTGGAAGGTCTGGTGATGGGTACCCGTTGTGGTGACATCGATCCGGCAATCATTTTCCACCTGCACGATAACTTGGGCATGAGCGTTGCTGAGATCAACAACATGCTGACCAAAGAGTCTGGCCTGATGGGTCTGACCGAAGTGACTTCAGACTGCCGTTTCGTTGAAGATAATTACGACAGCAAAGAAGAAGCTAAGCGCGCTATGGACGTGTACTGCTACCGTTTGGCTAAATACATCGGTGCTTACGCGGCGGCGATGGATGGCCGTTTAGACGCAGTGGTCTTTACCGGTGGTATCGGTGAGAACTCAGCACCAATTCGTGAAATGGCGCTGGGCAAATTGGGTCTGCTGGGCTTTGACATCGACAGCGAAGCGAACTTAAAAGCGCGCTTTGGCAAAGGCGGCGAGATCTCTAAAGCCGGTTCAACCAAAGCCTTGGTTATCCCAACCAACGAAGAGTGGGTTATCGCGCACGACGCCGTGGCATTAATCGGCGCTTAATATGTGTTTTAAGAAAAAGGCCGCCCTTGGGCGGCCTTTGCTGATCTGAACTTTTTGTAACCTACAAGGGGTTAAACGTGGCTCGTACAATTATGCTTATTCCCGTCGGCACTGGTGTCGGCGTTACTTCTATCAGCCTTGGCGTGGTTCGCGCCATGGAGCGTCACGGTGTCAACGTGAGCTTTTTCAAGCCGGTTTCCCAGCCACGTGCTGGCGAAACCGGTTCTGAGCGCTCAACTGCGGTGATCCGCGCGGCGTCAAATATCAATCCGCCGGAGCCATTTGCCCTGTCTTACGCCGAAAGCATGATCAGTGCCGGTACCACCGATATTCTGCTCGAAGAGATCGTGGCTAGCTTTAATGCGCACGCCAAGCAAAGCGCGGCGGAAGTGATTGTGGTTGAAGGCATGGTGCCGACCGATAAGCAGCCGTTTGCAAACAACCTGAACTATGACGTGGCCAAAGCACTGGACGCGGACATGGTGTTTGTTACCCATCCCGGCAGCGATTCTAGCCAAAAGCTCAAAGAGCGCATTGAGTTGGCCAGCGCCAGCTTTGGCGGCGTGAATAACCCACGCATCGTTGGTTGCATCATCAACAAAGTCGGTGCGCCGGTGGATGTGCATGGCGTAACCCGCCCTGATTTGACCGAGATGTTCGACGTGCATCACCACAGCGGTGATAACGGCCACAACTTAGAAGTGCTGCAAGTGTTTGGCAAAAGCCCACTGCGTATTTTGGGTTGCATCCCCTGGAATGCGCAGTTAATTGCGCCGCGTGCTATCGATTTGTCCAGCCATTTGGCGGCGAAAATTTTGCACAAAGGTGAGCTCGAAAGCCGCCGCCTGCAAAATGTGACCTTCTGCGCTCGCTCTATCCACAACATGGTTGAGCACTTCCGTCCAGGCAGCCTGCTGGTGACTTCAGGCGATCGCTCAGATGTTATCGTCTCAGCCTGTTTGGCGGCGATGAACGGCGTGAAATTAGGCGCGCTGCTGTTAACCGGTAACTACCACCCAGAGCCACAAGTGATGGCACTGTGTGAGCAAGCCATGGCCACTGGCCTGCCGATCATGATGACCGGCACCAACACCTGGCAAACCGCGGTAACGCTGCAAAACTTTAATGTCGATATCCCAGAAGATGACAGTGAGCGCATCGAACTGGTACAAGACTATGTGGCTGGCCACATCGACAAGCAGTGGATTGAATCGTTGACCGTTTCATCAACCCGTTCACGTCGCTTAAGCCCACCGGCGTTCCGTTACCAGTTAACCGAATTAGCGCGTCAAGCCAACAAGCGTGTGGTGCTGCCTGAAGGTGACGAGCCACGTACCATTAAAGCCGCAGCGATCTGTGCTGAGCGTGGCATTGCCCGTCCGGTGCTACTGGGTAACCCAGATGAAATTCGTCGTGTGGCCCAACAGCAAGGTGTGGTGCTGACCGATGGCGTTGAGATCATCGATGCTGCCGCCGTGCGTGAGCAGTATGTGCCGCGTTTGGTGGAACTGCGTAAGAGCAAAGGCATGACCGAAGTGGTGGCTCGTGAGCAGTTAGAAGATAACGTGGTGCTTGGCACCATGATGCTCGAGCGCAACGAAGTGGACGGTTTGGTGTCAGGCGCTGTGCATACCACCGCCAATACCATCCGCCCACCAATGCAGATCATCAAAACCGCACCAGGTTCATCGTTGATCTCTTCTGTGTTCTTCATGCTGCTGCCGGACCAAGTACTGGTGTATGGCGACTGCGCGATTAACCCAGATCCAAGTGCTGAGCAACTGGCAGAAATCGCTATTCAGTCAGCTGATTCTGCGGCAGCATTTGGTATCGAGCCACGTGTAGCGATGATCTCTTACTCCACCGGCACCTCTGGCGCCGGCGCGGATGTAGAGAAAGTGCGTGCGGCCACTGAATTGGCGAAAGCCAAGCGCCCAGATCTGATCATCGATGGCCCACTGCAGTATGACGCGGCGATCATGGAGAACGTGGCGGCGTCGAAAGCGCCTAACTCACCGGTGGCAGGTAAAGCGACCGTGTTTGTGTTCCCTGATCTGAACACCGGTAACACCACTTATAAAGCGGTGCAGCGTTCAGCTGACTTGGTGTCAATTGGCCCAATGCTGCAAGGCATGCGCAAGCCGGTGAACGATTTGTCACGCGGCGCGTTGGTAGATGATATTGTCTACACCATCGCTCTGACCGGCATTCAAGCGGCGCAAGCTGAAGCAAAAGCCTAAGCTTGAGTTCGGCCACAATAAAAACGGCGCACTTCGGTGCGCCGTTTTTTTATTTTTCCAAAATGGCTAATTCGTCCCACAGCGCATCAATGCGCGCCGTGACCGCCGGATCTTGCACGATCGGGGTGCCCCATTCGCGCGTGGTTTCTCCCGGCCATTTATTGGTGGCATCCAGACCCATTTTTGAACCAAGGCCGGAGACCGGGGAGGCAAAGTCCAAGTAATCAATCGGCGTGTTCTCAATTAAGGTGGTATCGCGCGCCGGATCCATGCGGGTAGTGATCGCCCAAATCACATCGGGCCAATGCCGTGCATTGATGTCGTCATCACAGACAATGACAAATTTGGTGTACATAAACTGGCGCAGAAACGACCACACCCCAAGCATCACCCGCTTAGCGTGCCCTGGATAACGTTTTTTGATGGTAACCACCGCCATGCGATACGAGCAGCCTTCTGGCGGTAAGTAAAAATCGACAATTTCGGGGAACTGTTTTTGCAGCAGGGGCACGAACACCTCATTGAGCGCTAAGCCTAAAATCGCCGGCTCATCCAACGGCCGCCCTGTGTAGGTGCTGTGATAGATAGGCTCTTGACGCATGCTCATGTGTGTAATGGTGAAAACCGGAAAGTCATCCACTTCATTGTAATAGCCGGTGTGATCGCCATATGGCCCTTCGGCTGCGGTTAAGCCCGGCTCCAAATAGCCTTCTAAAATGATCTCCGCGCTGGCGGGCACTTCTAAGTCACAACTGAGTGCGTTAGCGACTACTGTGCGTGCGCCACGCAGCAAACCGGCAAAGGCGTATTCTGACAAACTATCAGGGATTGGCGTCACTGCCGCCAAGGTAGTGGCAGGATCGGCGCCTAGCGCCACTACCACTGGAAAGCGCTCGCCTGGATGCGCTTCTTGCCATTCACGAAAATCAATCGCGCCGCCGCGGTGATCCAGCCAACGCATGATCAGCTGATTTTTACTCAGCTTTTGTAAGCGATAGATGCCCAAATTTTGCCGCGGTTTATACGGGCCGCGGGTAATGGTTAAGCCCCAAGTGACCAAAGGGGCCACATCACCTGGCCAGCAGTGCTGAATAGGTAATTTATCTAAATCCACCGCATCACCAACATATACCTGCGCTTGGCAGAGTGCGCGGCTAACGTGCTTGCTTGGCATATTTAGCACTTGCTTGAACTGCGCTAGTTTTTGCCACAGCTCATTTAAGCCCCGCGGCGGCTCGGGCTCTTTCAAATAGGCGAGCAATTGGCCCACTTCTCTGAGCTCGGCCACATCCGAGCGCCCCATTGCAAGCGCCACGCGCTTTGGCGTGCCAAACAAATTCGCCAGTACCGGTATCGGGTAGCCTTTGGGCGCTTCAAATAGGAGGGCTGGGCCACCCGCGCGTAGCGTGCGATCGCAAATCTCAGTCATCTCTAGATAAGGATCAATCTCGCAGGTTATGCGCTTAAGCTCGCCAAGACGCTCTAAATGATCGATAAACTCGCGCAAGTCGTTGTATTTCATGGCATCACCGCTGTGGTTTCGACAGCTAAAGTATAAGTAAAGCCAGCGAAAATGTGGATAAATGTGTGCAAAACATGGCGTATGCTTTGTATAAAT
>JBOFMA010000052.1:0-3689 GCA_051658125.1 Aeromonas sp. | reverse complement strand
CCCAGAACGAGTGGCCCTTATAGCCTTCACCTGAGAGACCTTTAGCGCCAATACCAAAACGTGTATCGTGCATCGGGCAGAAAATATTGAGCTGATACTGAGCAAAACGCATGGCTAATTGATCAAAGTCGGAGCCCATGATCTGAATATCCATATTGGCCCAGCGCTTATCCCACTCTTTTGCGCTCGCAGTTAAATGCGCTTCAAAGCGCAGTTCGGCCGCAGTTTTAGCATCTTGCAGCGCATGATCACGCAAGTTTTGCAAAGCAAATGCAGGGCTATCAAATGCCTGATCCCTAGACGTATGTACTACGCCTAATTTTTCAATCAGCAGCGTTTCACCGGCGACTAAATTGCGCTGAATATTGACCCACACTTTACGGCGATCCATAGCCAGCGCCGGCTCATCGCTGAATTCGACACCATTTAAGAAACTACGATGGCTAGCAACAAACACAAAATCAACACCACTTTCGCTGGTGCGTTGCAGTAATTCAATATAGCGTTTGTCATAAATGCGCTTTTCACCTTCATGGAAATGTTGCGCACCCGAATTAGACAGTTGCGCATCAATGCCAGAGCGCACTTCAATCGCGGCGCTGCAATTCACCGCTTCAATTTCGACGCTAAAGGCCATTAAATGCAAGTTAGCTTGGGAAATTAGGCGTCGGAACTGCATATTAAATGTTTTTTGACTTGGGCTCGTCCATGTAAACTCGCGGACTAACTCACCATTTTTTACATTTAACCGACGGGAATAATTGCTGATTTGGCCTTGTTCTAAGTGAAAACGTTCACCATCAACAAAAATCTCAATCGCGCTCATATCCGCAGCATTAGGCAACTCGGTGACTTCATCTGCATCAAATTTGTTGAATGTTCCAGCTACAAATAAGTTACGGATTTGACCAATGTATTTTTCTTCCGTAGCACTGCGCGCGCCCATGTAGCCATTACCTTGGCTCATGACGACTTCACATTTGCCCTGATAGGCTGATTTAAATTGCGTCTCTTCAACAATCCAGTTTTTAAGTGCGCCTTGGCCGGCATCATAACGCATAAACATCAAGCTAAATCCTTCTATTTAACCTTTAACAGCGGAAGAAATATCGTTACCAACAAAATACCGTTGGAACACTATGAACACGACGAGCACAGGTACGGTGGATAAAAATGCACCCGCCAAAATTAAATTCCAATCACCCACCACGCCATACGCATTACGCAAACTCAATAAACCGACAGGTAAGGTAAACGCATCAGCGGGGCTATTAATTACCACCAGTGGCCAGAAAAAATCATTCCATGCGCCTTGGAAGCCTAAAATCGTCACCGACAAGATAGCCGGTTTGGCCAGTGGCATAAAAATCTTCCATAAAATAGCCCATGGTGAAGCACCATCAACAATGGCGGCCTCTTCAAGTTCTTTTGGAATATTTTCAAAAAACTGCTTCATGATCAGTACCTGCCCAGAGGCAACCACGGCAGTAATCACCGCCCAAGGCGTATTTAGCAAACCTATATTGCTATAGATAAGGTAGTTAGAAATAAACGTGACCTGACCTGGAATCATCATGCTAAATAGCATAAAGGCAAATATCGCACGCGCACCGGTGAATTTAAGCCGAGCCAGCGCATAACCCGCAGTACAGGCCAAAAATAAGGTCAGAAAAACTTTACCAAAGGCAATCAGAAATGAGTTTATGGTCCAACTCATAAATAAACTTTTGCCGGTTTCTAAGCTCACTGATTCATTAAATACTCGCACGTAAGAGCGAAATACATAACCTATCACCCCAGGCGTGGCGTTATCCCACACAGCCACACGGCCGCGTCGCTCCA
This sequence comes from Aeromonas sp., assembly GCA_051658125.1. Classification (GTDB taxonomy): domain Bacteria; phylum Pseudomonadota; class Gammaproteobacteria; order Enterobacterales; family Aeromonadaceae; genus Aeromonas. The sequence continues at coordinate 1,847 of JBOFMA010000052.1, read as the reverse complement.
TCCGATTTGGTGCCAACGTGCTCGCGAGCAATACTTGCTTTGCTGGCGTACTAACCGCTAGGGGCAAGTTATCAATCACCGGACCTTGGCCAGGATATTCCACCGTAAATGTCCACGTTTGGCTGCTCCCGACATGCGCCGCCTCATGGCCGCCACGGCGCTGGATAAATTCAACCTGCTCCGCTTGTGCCACTAATTGCGGCTCACTCACTTTTGCATAATCTGCGGCAAAATGTTTCGCCGTCAGCGCCGCCATGCCAGTCCCAGGTTTGCGCCGAGGTACTTCTACCTTAGGCGCCACCAACGGTGTTCCCACGGGAGCGGCATAAGTGAGGCTAAACTCGACTTTAGCCCCTGGCGCAAAGCCACCGAACAGCGGTGCTTGGTTGCCATCCTGGCCTAATTGATAGGCGGCAACCCAGTTGGCTGGCTGCACTTGCGCAAAGTTAAACCGAAACGGCTGCTCTAGCGGATCGTCTTTTAAACTCGCCAAAAAGGCCACCACAAAGGTACCGAGCATCAATGTAGCAATGACTAACAGCGTACCATACACCCAAGCCACTTTGGCCCATCGGCGCCTTGCGGCAAAGTTTGCGAGTTGCTTGGCTCTCACCCGCGGCGCTTGCTGAGGGCATACCGCCTCTAGTGATATCTCTGCGCTAGCCATTGGCTTTCTCCTTTACACCAAAGGTTTTCTGTAAATAAACCACGGCTAATGTCAGACCGGCCAACACCAGTGCTGCAGCGCTCGCCATGCCGACTTGCGGTGTGCCTCCTGGCGGGAAAGCATTGTGGTAAACGTAATACGCCATCGTAATACGTGATTCGAGTGGCGCGGCCGATCCCATCAGCGCGACCTGATCGAACATTTGCAACGTACCAATGATGCTAAAAGTCACTACCACAAACGTTACCGGCGCTAATTGCGGGATGGTGATATGCCAGTGCTGCTGCCATTTATTAGCGCCATCAATATAGGTTGCTTCATACAGCTCCTCAGGAATGCCTTGTAAGCCAGCTAAAAATAGCAACATAAACGAAGGGATCGTGGTGTAAATATTTTGAATTACTATGGCCCAGAGTGTTAAGGGCATAGGGCCGACATTATCCCGTGTATTAAGCCAGTTAACTTCCACTACGTGCTGCTTGGCGGCGATAATATCAAAACCACTTAACACTAATGTCACCGCCAAACCGACTAAAACAGACATAATCGCCCACGCTGGTTCAAATAAGCTCGCAGGCAATCCACGACGTCGATCAGATAACACCAATAACAATTGCACTATGACCGCGGTGGCTAAAAAACTGACCATATGCGGCGCATGGTTTATCACACTACCAACAAATCCATTCAGATAACCATTTTTCTGATAAATCCAGATGAATATAAGCGTCACCGCGGCACTCGACAAAATACTTGGTAAGTAAAATGCCACCCTGAAAAATCCTTTGCCGCGAATTTTACTGTTTACCAAGATAGCAAGACCAAGCGCTAATACCGTTTGAATCGCAGTAACAATTAAAGAGAACCAAACCGTATTTGATAGAGCGAGTAAAAATAAACTATCACCGAACATCGCCTTAAAATTTCCCAGGCCGACCCACGTTGCCTCGCTAAATAGATCATAGTCAGTGAAGCTGAAATATAACGTGCGTGCCAGTGCGTATAAAAAAAAGACCACTAAGGTTAAGAGAAATGGGCCAATTAAGAGCCAACCGTACACCTGCTGATTTCTTGACAGCGTGCTCACCGTGCATTCTCCTTTTTCGCCGCTGTCATCACTGCATATTTCTCTTGGGCGATTTTCAACGCTTGCGTACGATCCATTTGTCCAAGCAGAACA
>JBOFMA010000051.1:0-13200 GCA_051658125.1 Aeromonas sp. | reverse complement strand
CGCTTAGCGCAGGGTTTGCCCGCGGTGGCGCAGTAGGTGATCCATCAGCACCAGCGCTAGCATGGCCTCGGCAATCGGCACCGCGCGAATACCCACGCACGGATCGTGGCGCCCGTGGGTGACCACTTCACACGGCGTGCCATCGGTGGTCAGGCTACGCCCCGGTACCAAGATGCTCGAGGTGGGCTTAAACGCCAGCGTGACCCACAGATCTTGCCCCGAGGAGATGCCGCCGAGGGTGCCACCAGCGTGGTTGGATAAAAAGCCGTCGGTGGTTAGTTCATCACGATGCTGTGAACCCAACTGCTCAATCACCGCAAAGCCATCGCCAATCTCCACCCCTTTGACCGCATTGATGCCCATCATGGCATGGGCAATGTCGGCATCGAGCTTATCAAACACCGGCTCGCCTAAGCCCACTGGCATGTGGCGCGCGCGCACCACAATCTTGGCGCCAATGCTGTCGCCCTGTTTTTTTAGCCTGCGCAGCAACTCATCTAGCGCCGGCAGTTGGCTGGCATCGGCAAAGTTAAACAGATTGTCGCTGCTGGCGGCAAAATCGCACTGCGCGGCTTTAATCGCGCCAATTTGCGTGACGGCCGCTTCAATCACGATACCGCATTGCTCTTGCAAGTATTTTTGCGCAATGGCACCAGCGGCCACGCGCATGGCGGTTTCCCGCGCCGAAGCGCGGCCACCCCCGCGATAGTCGCGCAGGCCATACTTATGCTGATAGGTGTAATCGGCGTGGCCTGGGCGAAAGGTATTGGCAATGGCGCGGTAATCTTGCGAGCGCTGATCGCTGTTTTCGATCATCAGTCCAATCGGCGTGCCGGTGGTTTTGCCCTCAAAGACGCCCGATAAAATACGTACCGTGTCACTTTCGCGTCGCGCCGTGGTGTGGCGCGATTGCCCGGGGCGGCGGCGGTCGAGCGCCGGCTGGATATCCGCTTCCGATAAGCTCAAACCCGGTGGACAGCCGTCTAAAATCGCGCCCAGCGCCGCGCCATGACTTTCGCCAAAGGTGGTCAGCACCAAGTGCTGACCGAGGCTGTTTCCGGCCATAGCGGACCTTTAGTTTTTATACAGGGCAAAGTGCGCTTGGTGCGCATCGAGCTCGGCTTTGGTCATGACAAACACGCCGTGGCCACCGTGGGCAAATTCCACCCAAGTAAACGGCACGTCAGGGAACTGCGCTTCTAAATGGATCATGCTGTTGCCCACTTCCACCACCAGCACGCCGTCGTCTTTTAAAAAGTCACTGGCGTGCGCCAGTAGGCGCTTGGTGAGTTTTAGGCCATCAGAGCCGGAGGCCAGCGCCAATTCTGGCTCATGGCGGAACTCATCGGGCAGATCGTTCATGTCTTCGCTGTCAACGTACGGCGGGTTAGAGACGATTAAATCGTACTTGTCGCCGGCGGGCAGATCGTTAAACAGATCCGAGCGGATTGGAATAACTTGCTGCTCTAAGCCGTGATCGCAAATATTGCGCTCGGCCACATTTAGCGCCTCAACGCTGATATCAATGGCATCCACTTCCGCTTCAGGGAACGCGTGGGCCATGATGATCGCCAAGCAACCTGAACCGGTGCACAGATCCATGATGCGTGTAGGCTCGGTTTGCAGCCACGGCGCAAACTGGTTCTCCACCAATTCAGCAATAGGTGAGCGCGGAATAAGCACGCGCTCATCGACGAAAAACTCATAACCGGCGTACCAGGCTTTGTTGGTTAAGTAAGCTGAGGGCACGCGCTCTTGTACGCGGCGCAGCACTAACTCGGCAATGCGGTGGCGCTCACTAACGGTTAAGCGGGCGTGGCGAATTTCTGGATCAACATCTGGGGTTAAATGCAGCGCGGGCAAAATCAGTTGCACCGCTTCATCCCACGCATTATCCGTGCCGTGGCCATAAAAAATGCCGGCGGCGTTAAAACGGCTCATGGCCCAGCGCAGCATGTCTTGGATGGTGTGCATCTCGGCGACGACTTCATCAATAAAGATCTTGTCCAATTTCTTCTCCAACTCAAGTAAACTCCAGCCCCACTTCACAGCCAAGCCAGATGGGTGCCCGATGAACTTGCCTTTGCCGCCACAAGCCGCCATGGATAATGATGATTTGCAACTCTTTCGCCAGGCAGTTAAAGGCACGCAGAAAATAAAGCAGGACACCATAAGTGTCTTGCCCAAAGTGGTCAAGCAGAAACGGGAGTGGCGTGAAACGCGTAGCGCCTTAGGCTTAGATCACTTTTTTAGCGATGAATATCAGCCTTATCTCGAAGAGGAGGGGCCCACGCGCTATGTGCGCAGCGATGTGTCCCATTTTGAGCTAAAAAAATTAAAACGCGGCAGTTATCCGCCCGAGATCTATTTAGATCTGCACGGCATGACCCAGCAGCAGGCCAAATTTGAGCTCGCCGCCTTGATCAGCCTATGCCACAAAGAGCATCTGCATGTGGCCTCGGTGATGCATGGCAAAGGCAAACATATCTTAAAACAGCGCATTCCCAGTTGGTTGGCGCAGCATCCCCGCGTGCAGGCGTTTCACCAAGCGCCGCGCGAATGGGGCGGGGAAAGCGCGCTATTGGTGTTATTGGATGTGGATGAGCGCTAATAAAAACGGCCACCCCTTGGGTGGCCGTTGAGCATCACACGCTAATTGCCAGCTTAGCTTTTTTTATCGTCGGGCAAGGTGATGTTGAGCTCCAGTACAGATAACTCTTCGGTGCGTTGTTCCAGCTGCACCGTGATGTTATCTGAGGTGATGGCCACATAACGGCGCACCACTTCTAATATATCGCGCTTTAATTCAGGCAAATAATCGGGGCCGGCGCCGGCACCGCGCTCGTGCGCCACAATGATCTGTAGCCGTTCTTTGGCTAAACGCGCCGAGGTTTGTGGTTTGGCTTCGGAGCGAAAGTAATCTAACAAGGACATAAATTAGCCTCCAAATAAACGGCTAAGGAAGCCTTTTTTCTCTTGGGAAATAAAACGAAACTCTTTGGTCTCACCTAATAAACGCGCCACCGCATCGTCATAGGCTTGGCCTGCATCAGAGTCTTTATCCAAAATCACCGGCACACCGGAGTTAGATGCGCGCAGCACCGCTTGTGACTCGGGCACTACGCCAAGCAACGGCACAGCCAGAATTTCCAGCACGTCTTCTACGCTTAACATGTCGCCGCGGCTAACGCGGGAGGGGCAGTAACGGGTGATCAGCAAGTGCTCTTTGATCGGCTCAAGGCCTTGCTCAGCGCGGCGTGATTTGGAGGCTAAAATGCCTAAAATACGGTCCGAGTCACGTACGGAAGAGACTTCCGGATTGATGGTCACAATCGCTTCATCGGCAAAATAGAGCGCCATTTGCGCGCCATTTTCAATGCCAGCCGGTGAGTCGCAGATAATATATTCAAAGCCCATCTCGGCGAGCTGCTTGAGTATATTTTCCACGCCATCTTTGGTCAGCGCTTCTTTATCGCGTGTCTGTGAGGCCGGTAAGATGAATAATTTTTCCGCGCGCTTATCTTTGATCAACGCTTGATTTAAATTGGCCTCACCGTTGATGACGTTGACAAAGTCATACACCACACGGCGCTCGCAGCCCATGATCAAATCTAAGTTACGCAGGCCGATGTCAAAATCAATCACTACAGTTTTGTGGCCACGTTGAGCTAAACCGGTACTTAGCGCGGCACTGGTGGTGGTTTTACCCACCCCACCTTTACCTGAGGTAACGACGATAATTCGCGCCATGTTTATTTCCTTTTGTATTTGGTTCATTTAATGCGTTCGATGCAAAGGGATCCGTCATTAAGATAAATATGCACAGGTTGGGTAATATGCGCATTGGCCAGCGGGTCATCGCTCAAATAGGTGCCGGCAATGGCTAGCAATTCAGCCTGCATTTGCTGACAAAAAATCCGCGCAGACGTATTGGTTAAGCCGCCCGCCAGCGCCTTGCCGCGTAACGCGCCATAGACATGAATGTTGCCATCGGCCATCACTTCTGCGCCAGCACTCACTGCCCCCAGCACGACCAACGAGCAGCTCGGTGCGCGCACTTGCTGGCCTGAACGCACGGGACCCACGTGTATTTTGGTGGACGAAATGGCAGGCGGTGTTACAGACGCTTCGCTTGGCGCGGGCTCGGCATGTAGCTCTGGCGCGGCGCGCACTTCAGCCGATGGGGTAGCTAACGTGCGGCCCGAGGCCAATACGGCTAAATGCGCGGCTTTTGCCGCCGCTTTCATAGCACTTGAACGCACCCCCGCGATTCCCACCAGCACAAAGCCGGTTTGGGCAATCGCTGCGGCCAGCGCGGTGAAATCGGGGATCTCTTCGAGTGCCGAAACATTGACGACCAGCGGGGCGGCGTCAAAAAACGCCGGCGCTTGCGCGACTTTATCGGACAATAACTGACAGATCAGTGTGGTATTACTGTTGCTAAGTTGTAATACAGGGATAGTAAAGCTCGATCCCTTTAAATCATTATCAAGCACAGCCATCAATCAACCCCGAAAATTGCCAATAAATCATTATATTTATTCGCTATCCTCCAACTGCTATAGTCGGATTCTGTGAAAAATAACCAAGCGGATAGTATCAAATATTATGTTGTGCGCAGTTTATAAAAGCCCCAGAAAAGTGCAAACTTATCTTTTCGTTGAACGACGCAGTGACTTTAGTCGTGTCCCTGACCTATTACTCACCACGTTTGGCGAACCCGAACTCATCATGCTGCGCAAATTATCGGCTGACAAGCCTTTAGCTGGCGCGGATGTAAAACATGTGATCGCAGCACTAGAAAGCCAAGGCTTTTATTTGCAATTGCCACCGCCGGTGGAAAATTTGCTCAATATTCATTTAGCTGCGCAGAAAAAAGGCTAATAACGCGTAGCGTAGCCCGTGGGCGGGCGAAAATGCGCGTATGCACATAAATTAAGTGCGCATAAATTAGCCGCCTATCGCTTGCGCCTTTGATTTAGCGCATAGGTTAAGCGCTAATTTAATGGCCCGTTAATCTAACACCCCGCGCGCATATGCATTTAGGGAAGGTGCGAGGGGCTGCGCCACGCTATTTTTCTCACGTTATTTCCCCGCATTTTTTCCTCGCATCAAGACCTCGCGCGGCTTGGGCCTTATCGCCAGTCGAGGGCTGAACTTAGTTTTGCATGCCGCCGCCTTGGCAATAGGGTATACTGCGCCACTTTTTATGGCACCAGAGATCACGATGAAAGAATTCTTTGCAACCTGCCCCAAGGGGCTCGAAAACCTGTTGGCCCAAGAGCTGACCGCCCTTGGCGCGGCGCAAGTGCGTGAGACCGTGGCGGGAGTGCACTTCTCTGGCGCCTTAGAGATTGGTTATAAGGCCTGCTTATGGAGTCGTTTGGCTTCGCGCATTGTGATCGTGCTGGTGGAATTTAGCATGCACGATGATTTGGATCTTTATTTAGCCGCGCACACCATTCCTTGGGAAGAGCACTTCGCCGGCACGGCGACCTTGGCAGTGGATTTCACCGGCACCAACGCGTCAATTCGCAACACCCAATACGGCGCGTTAAAAATTAAAGACGCGATTGTGGACCGTTTTACTAAGCGCGGTGAAGTGCGCCCTGATATCGACAAAAAGCTGCCTGATGTGCGCATTTTGGCGCATTTGGGCAAAGGCAAAGCCAACATCACCTTGGATCTGTCGGGCCCTGCGCTGCATCAGCGTTTTTATCGTCAAGGCACCGGTGAAGCGCCGCTAAAAGAGAACTTGGCGGTGGCTATGTTACTGCGCAGCGGCTGGGCGGGCGAACCGCTGATGGACCCCATGTGCGGTTCGGGCACCTTATTGACCGAAGCGGCGCTGATTGCTGCCGATGTGGCGCCGGGCTTAAAGCGTGAGCGCTATGGTTTTATGCGCTGGCGCCAGCATGACGAAGCGCTGTGGCAAAGTTTGCTGATGGAAGCGCAGGTGCGCGCCAAGCGCGGTTTAGCGCGCTGCGACACGAAATTATTTGGCTGTGATGCGGATAGCCGTGTGCTGCTTAAAGCGCGGGATAACGCTAAAGCGGCCGGTGTGGCGCAATTTATTACCTTTAAGCAGGCCGATGTCACGGCGCTAGAAAACCCGCTGCCGCCGCTGGCCGAGTGGCAAATGCCCACTGAGGGCGAAATGGCCGCGCCGCGCGGCATGCTGATTTCCAACCCGCCGTATGGCGAACGTTTAGGTGAGTTTCCCGCGCTGCTCGAAGTGCACCAAACCTTGGGCGATGCCTTGCGTGGCAAATTCCAAGGTTGGCGCGTGTCGATTTTATCGGCCTCGCCTGAGCTACTCAGTTGCTTGCGTTTGCGCGCCGAGAAGCAATACCGCTTGTTTAACGGCGCCTTAGAGTGCCAATTGCGTAATTATCAAATTGCACATAACGCGGTGGCGTCGCAAAAAGAGGTGGCGGAAGATTTTGCTAACCGCTTGCGCAAGAACTTAAAAACCTTAGAAAAATGGGCGAAAAAGGAAAATTTAACCTGTTATCGCCTGTATGACGCCGATTTGCCGGAATATAACGCCGCCATTGACCGCTATAACGATTACCTCGTGGTGCAAGAGTACGCGGCGCCAAAAGATATTCCGGCACAAAAAACCCGTCAGCGGTTACTTGATATGGTGCAGGCGGCGATCAAAGTCACTGGCATGGATGGCGAGAAAGTGGTGCTCAAGGTGCGCGAGCGCCAAGAGGGTAAGCAGCAGTACCAGCGTTTGAACCAAGCGCAGCAGCGCATGGAAGTGCAAGAGTACGGCGCGCGGCTGTGGGTTAACCTGCATGATTATTTAGACACGGGGCTGTTCTTAGATCACCGCTACACGCGGCGCATGCTGGGGCAACTGGCCGCGGGTAAGCGCTTTTTGAACCTGTTTGCCTATACCGGTAGCGCCACTGTGCATGCCGCGCTCGGCGGCGCCAAAGCGACCACCACGGTGGATATGTCGCGCACCTATCTTACGTGGGCGCAGGATAATATGCGCTTAAACAGCTTAGTTGGGCGTGAGCATACCTATGTGCAAGCGGACTGCTTAAAGTGGTTAAGCGAAGCCGATGAGCAGTTTGATCTGATCTTTATCGATCCGCCGACGTTTTCTAACTCCAAGCGTATGGATGAAAGCTTTGATGTGCAGCGCGACCATATCTTATTGCTGCAGCACTTAAAGCGTTTGTTAGCTGACGGCGGCAGCTTGGTGTTTTCCAATAACAAGCGCCATTTTAAGATGGATATGGCGGCGCTGGCCGCGATGGACTTTAGCGCGCAAAACATCACGCAACAAACGCGACCACAAGATTTTGCCCGCAACGTGCACATTCATAACTGCTGGCTGATCACGCACTGCGCGCCGAGCGCGTAAGGCTGTTTGTTTGGCTGGGTGAATTTTAATAACAACGGTGGCAGCGGCCGCCGTTTTTTATCTCCTTTCTCTTAAGGTAAGAAATATGGCGTTATTAACCCTGCACAATGCGTGCTTATCTTTTAGTGATTTCCCGTTGCTGGATAACGCAGAACTCAGCATCGAACGTGGCGAGCGCCTCTGTTTGGTCGGGCGTAATGGCGCCGGCAAATCCACCTTAATGAAGATTATTAACGGCGATATGCCGCTCGATGACGGCCGCATGGTGGTGCAGCAAGAGTTAAAGATTGCGCGCTTAGAGCAAGACCCGCCGGTGGCCAGCAGTGGCACCGTGTTTGATTACGCGGCCGAAGGCTTGGCCGAAGTGGGTGAGCTGTTAAAACGTTATCACCAGATCTCCCACGCCCTAGCCTTTGATGCCAGCGAGCGCAACATTCGCGAAATGAGCCAGTTGCAAGAGCAACTTGATCACCACAACGGCTGGCAATTTGAAACGCGCATCACCCAAGTGCTGAACTTACTCGGGCTTGATGCCGATGTGCCGCTCGCAAGCCTCTCGGGCGGTTGGCTGCGCAAAGTGGCGCTGGCCCGCGCGCTGGCCTCAGACCCCGATATTTTGCTGCTTGATGAGCCAACCAACCACTTAGACATTGATGCGATCGACTGGCTGGAGCGCTTTTTGCTGGAATACCGCGGCGCCATTGTTTTTATCTCGCATGATCGCGCCTTTATTCACAAGGTGGCGACGCGCATCATCGATTTAGATCGCGGACAAATTACTTCCTGGCCGGGCAACTATGACCAATACCTGCAAGGCAAAGAGGAGTGGTTGCGGGTTGAAGAGCTGAAAAACGCCGAATTTGATAAAAAGCTCGCCCAAGAAGAGGTGTGGGTGCGCCAAGGCATCAAAGCGCGGCGCACGCGCAATGAAGGCCGCGTCCGTGCGCTTAAAGCCATGCGTATGGAGCGCACCCAGCGCCGTGAGCTACAAGGCAAGGCCAAGCTACAACTTGATGAAGTGAGCCGCTCAGGCAAATTGGTGTTTGAGTCTGAAGGCTTAGGCTTGACCTTTAATGCCGATAGAGCGGAAGCGCGTACCTTGTTTGCCGGCGTGGATTTACAAGTGCTGCGGGGCGATAAGATTGCGCTGGTCGGCCCGAACGGCTGTGGTAAATCAACCTTGATCAAGTTGCTGCTCGGACAATTGGCGCCAAGCGGCGGTAAGGTGCGCCAGGGTACGAATTTGGACGTGGCTTATTTTGATCAGTACCGCGCCCAGCTCGACCCTGAGCTCACCGTGATGGAAAACGTTGGGGATGGTAAGCAAGAGGTGATGGTGGGCGGTAAGCCGCGGCACATTTTAGGCTACCTGCAAGATTTCTTGTTTGAGCCAAAACGCGCCCGTACGCCGGTGAAAGCTTTGTCCGGTGGTGAGAAAAACCGTCTGCTGCTGGCTAAATTGTTCTTAAAGCCAAGCAATTTGCTGATCTTGGACGAACCGACCAACGATCTGGACGTAGAAACCTTAGAGCTGCTTGAAGAGCTGCTCGCCGATTATCCTGGCACCTTGCTGCTGGTGAGCCACGACCGCCGCTTTATCGATAACACTGTGACCGGTTGCTGGTGGTTTGAAGGCGATGGCCAGATCAGTGACTATGTGGGTGGTTACAGCGATATGCAGGCCACCCGCGCTTTACAAACGCCTAGTGCGGCGTTAAAAAGTGCTGTGGCTAAAGCGCCCGCCGCCACACCTGCGCCAGAGGTAGCGCCGCCCCAGAGTAAAGAGCCGGTGAAAAAGAGCAAAAAGCTTTCCTATAAGCTGCAACTCGAGCTCGATAGCCTGCCGGCCAAAATGGAAGCGCTCGAAGCGGCGCTCACTGCGCTGCAAAGCGAAGTCAATCGCAGTGATTTCTTTAACCAGCCAGCGGAAGCCACGCAGGCGAAGCTGCAGGCGTTAAGCCAAGCAGAATTGGCGTTAGAAGACGCCTTTGCTCGCTGGGAAGAGCTCGAAGCGCTGAAAAACGAAGGGTAAGCTGGGCTTGGCTTTGCAAAGCGCGGTTCTATCGGTGTTAAGCGGCGCAGGTTAAAGCGCGCATCTCGCTGCTCGCTTAATTTGTTTGACCTGCCGGCATGGCTGGGTTAAAGATAAAAGCGATCGCACAGTGGCTACGTATGTGGCGAAGGTGCGGTCGCTTTTTCGCGCAATGCGCCATGAAGAGGGTCGTAGATGATGAAAAGACAAAAGCGAGATCGTCTGGAGCGTGCGCGCGCACGCGGCTATCAGGCTGGGGTAGTGGGCAAGCAAAAAGAAGCGTGCCCCTATGAAGGACTTGAAGCGCGTGGCGAGTGGTTCGGCGGCTGGCGAGATGCCATGGAAGGGCGAGGCCAAGGTCTCTTCATGAAATAAGTAATTGTGTAACAGCTAAAAGGGGCCGAGGCCCCTTTTTTGTGCCCGCGCGTAAGCGGGAAGCGATGAGCGGCAGTCTGCCCGAGCGGCTTAAAACGTGCTGGTATCTTGAAACAGGCCGACTTTTAAGTCCGAGGCGCGGTAGATCGCGCGGCCATCTACCTCAACCACGCCATCGGCAATGCCCATGACCAATTTGCGATTGATCACCCGCTTAAAGGTGATCTTGTAAGTCACTTTTTTCGCGGTGGGCAAAATTTGCCCGGTAAATTTCACTTCACCTACACCAAGCGCGCGGCCTTTACCTGGCCCGCCTTGCCAGCCCAAGAAAAAGCCCACCAGTTGCCACATCGCATCTAGGCCAAGGCAACCAGGCATGACCGGATCGCCGGGAAAGTGACACGCAAAGAACCACAGCTCAGGGGTAATATCGAGTTCCGCGATGATTTCGCCTTTGCCAAATTCACCGCCATCGTGATTGATGCGTGTGATGCGGTCCATCATCAGCATATTGGGCGCCGGCAGCTGACTGTTGCCTTCACCAAATAACTCACCACGACTACAAGCCAACAGATCTTCTCGACTAAAGCTATTGATGCCACGCTCACACAGCGAGGGCGGCGTGCAAATCTCTTGGGCCACGTTTATATCCTTAAAGTGAGTTAAAGCGGGCATAATTTAGCGCACAGCTGTACGCTAAACAACTCCGATCACTTAAATCTGTGCGCAAGGTATAAAAACGAGGGCAAGCTCATGGCCTGATCTTGCCCCTGCGCTTTGGCATGAGTTAACGCTCAGGATTTAGCGCGCTAGGCATGAGATAGTGTGCGCTATGCTCGGCCTCGGCCTCGGCCCCAGTCCTGCCCGTGCTTATTCTCTAAACACTTATTCGCCAAACAAACGTGACCAAAAGCGCGCCAGCCCGCGCGGTTCCTCGTCTAAGGTACCGTTAAGCTCATCAAGCCGCTCTTGAATGCGGCCAAACAAGGTATCGGGCTGATCGGGCTCGCCGGCCACGCAGCCGGTCAGGAGCTCAATGGCTTCTTCCACATGATCCACCGGATAGATATGGAACTGGCCGCGCGCGACCGCCTCGATCACTTCATCGCTAAGGTTGATCTGCTGCGCATTGGTCGCCGGCAAAATCACCCCTTGCTTTCCGCTTAGGCCATGAATTTTACACACGCGGAAAAAGCCTTCGATTTTTTCATTTACGCCACCCACCGCTTGCACGTTGCCAAATTGGTCCACCGCGCCGGTGACGGCAAACTGCTGGTAGATAGGCTGACGTGCCAGGGCCGAAAGCAGCGCGCACAATCCGGTCAGTGACGCACTATCGCCGTCAATTTCGTGATAGGACTGCTCAAACACTAAGTTGGCCGACAAGGGCGATGGATTTTCTGCGCCAAATTTGTTCGATAGATAGCCATGGATGATCATCATCGCCTTGGCATGGATGTGGCCAGCGAGCTCGGCTTTACGCTCAATGTCGGCCACATCGCCATCACCTAGATGCACAGTGGCGGTCAGGCGCACCGGTTCGCCAAAATCATACGGGTGGCCGGCGACTTGGATAACTGATAAGCCGTTGATCTGACCAATCGCTTGGCCATCGGTTTGCAGCAAGATCTGGCCGTCAATCACGCCTTGATCGGACTGCTCGACTAAATAATTTAAGCGAAAATCTTGCTCGCTTAAGGCGGTGCGAAAGTGCTCATCGTTAATCACCGCAGCGCTTTGCTCACGGGCGACACTATCGGCTAGACGCATAATGGCGCTTAATTGCACTTCACTTAGCGACAGCCACTGCTGGTGGTCACACAAGCGGCTGGCATGGCGGCACAATAATGCCAGCGCCGCAGGGGTGAAATCGAGCAATTGCCAGCGCTGGCGTAGCCACGCTAGATAGCGCAAAAATTCGCTTAATTGCCCGTCAACGGGCACTTCAGAGACTAAATCGGCGCGCAAGAAAATCCGCTCTGACATATCGCGGTCTAACAGCTGAAATTCGGCGACATCTAATCTATCGCCCACCAGAATAAGTTTTAAGCGGATCGGCGTGGGCTCGGGACTAAATAACGGCGTCAGGGACTTATTTTCGCCCATGGCATTCCAGTCGAGCTCGCCTTTTTCTAAGGCATTTTTTAGCTTAAACCACAGGTGCGGCTGATCAAGCAGTTCATCTAATTGCAAAATCAGGTAACCGCCATTGGCTTCACGCAGCAAACCGGGTTCGAGCATATGTTGGTTGGCATACACCGAGCCTTGCTCGGTTTGGTAATTAATCGAGCCAAATAGACTATCCCAGGTTAGATCGCGGCCATAAATAAGCGGCGCATCTTGCTCTGGATGATGGATTAATAAGTTAATCAATACCGGATGCTGAAATTCCAGCCCTTGCGCCACATGCGTCGCTAGATCGGATAAAAAATCATCAATTAACGGATCGTTATTTTGTTTGTGCACAATTTGTGCAACTAACTTTTCCGCATCCAGCTTGTGACTTAAGCGTTTTAATAATTCCGCCACTTGCTGGCAAAATTCAATGCCGGAACCTGGTTGCAAGGTTAAGCAGAGCGGCCGGTAAGGATTATTCACATTCTCGGTGTAGCAAAGATCAAATAAGTCGCCATCTTTGCCGTGCGTGTTGGCAATTAACTCAACACAGGCGGTCTCATAATCAACGCCAGGAAAGCCATTGAGCAGCATCACGGGGCAATCGCCATCAAAGCTGGCTAAGCGATTAGCTGCCGAGATAGCGCGGGGCTGTAATAGGGCAAAAGGTAATGGCGAAAGGGGCTCGAGCGCAGTGAATTGCTGCTCGGCAAAATTAGGTTTTAACGCTTGCAGAGGTAATGGCGCCACAGGGTCTGTCCAAACAGGAAAGTTATGGCGCCATTATGCCTGCGCAAAATCAAAGCGCCAAACTAAGCGCGCTAGAGCCCGTAATTAAACCGCCAATCCACTAAATCCGCGGCACTGCCTCGCGCATGCGCACGCTTACGCACTTATGTGTTCGCCCCAAATCTGCCCCACCTTAAGTTTTTCGCCCCAAGCACGCCCCAATTATCCTTGCCGTACAAACCCAAAACTGGATGTTATTTTTTCTATTAAACCATGCGTATTCGCATGCCTTGCATGCGCCAGCCAGCTATGCAGCGTGGGCCGCACGTGCTCAAGATCGATCTCTCCGCGCGCATACTGCCGCGATAATCGCTTAAGACTGCGCTTAATGCGCGCCACCGAATCTTTGCGCAATTTCCGGTGCGTGGGCCAGATGCGATAGCCCAAAAAATCTAAGGCGCGCCCATTATGGACCCCAGCAGGGAATATTTGCGTCTTGTGGTTGGTTGCCAACTGCAAGCGATCGTGCAGAAATAAGCCCACTTTGCGCAGCACATCATGCAAGTGT
>JBOFMA010000050.1:0-6698 GCA_051658125.1 Aeromonas sp. | reverse complement strand
AACACCCGCGGGTATTGGTGTTTCACAATCAAGGCGCGCCACAGGTTTATTTATCTAGCGCCGACTGGATGAGCCGCAATATTGATGGACGAATTGAAGTGGCGGCGCCGGTGTATGATGAATCGCTCAAAGCGCAAATCTTGGCGATTTTAAATTTGCAATGGAGTGACAACAGCAAGGCACGCATTTTGGATAGTGAGCAACAAAACAGTTATGTAAGGCGTGGCAATAAGCGAAAAATTCGCTCGCAGTATGCCATTTATGACTATTTAACTGCATGTGAGAGCAGCGATGGATACTAACTATTATGCCGCGGTGGATTTAGGCTCAAATAGCTTTCATATGGTTATTGCCCACTTAAGCAATGGCCGCTTTCGGATTATTGATCGGATTAAAGAGCGCGTGCGTTTGGCTGAAGGCATGGATAGCGAAAAAACAATGGCGCCGGCGGCTATGGCGCGTGGCCTCAATTGTTTGGCGCTGTTTGGCGAGCGGCTAAAAAATATTGCGCCGGAAAATATTCGTATTGCCGGTACTTACACTTTGCGCGCGGCCAGCAATAGCCGTGAATTTATACAAGATGCGGCCAAGGTGCTGCAGCATCCGATAGAGATCATCAGCGGCCAAGAGGAGGCGCGGCTGATCTATCAAGGCGTTGCGCACACGCAGCACATCACTGGGCGTGCGTTAGTGATTGATATTGGCGGCGGCAGCACTGAGCTGATTATTGGCGAAAACTTCACGCCGCTAGCGCTGACCAGCCGCAAGATGGGCTGCGTGAGTTTTACCAGTGAATTTTTTGCCGACGGCAAATTATCCGAATGCGCCTTTAGTGATGCCCAGTTGGCTGCCGAGCACCAGCTAGCGCCGATTTTGCAGCAATATCAACCCCTTGGCTGGCAAAACGTGCTTGGCAGTTCAGGCTCGATCCGCGCCGTGCGTGAAGTGCTGGCCGCCGAAGGCTGGGGCGATGGGGTGACGATAACAGCGGCCGGCTTGCAGCGCTTAAAAGAGGCAATGATAGGGCAAAAACGCCAAGACAAGTTGAGCCTAAAGGGCCTTTCTGCCGATCGGCAGCCGGTGTTTGCGGCGGCGGTGGCTATTTTGCTGGCGCTGTTTAATCGCCTTGCCCTTGAACAGCTGGAGTATTCCGACGGCGCGCTGCGTGAAGGGCTGCTCTATGAATTTGAAGAGCGCCTGCAGCACCATGATATTCGTGAACGCACCACCTTGGCACTGAGCGCTCACTATCACTTAGATGCCAAGCAGGGCGAGCGGGTGGCGCAAACGGCGCTGGCCCTGTTTGATGCGCTGGCGACGCAATGGGACTTGCCAAGCAGCTATCGGCCACTGCTTGGTTGGGCGGCTTACTTACATGAAATAGGCATGGCGATTAATTACAGCGGCATTCATCGCCACTCAGCCTACATTTTGCAAAACGCCGATCTGCCGGGCTTTAACCAAGAGGAGCAAACTGTGTTGGCTAGCTTGGCGCGCTTTTCGCGCAAAGCGCTGAAATTAGCGGAATTGCCGCCCTTGCTCAGTGTTGATCTGGCCGTGGTGCACAAGCTTATTCGCCTGCTGCGCTTAAGCGTGGCGGTGCATCACATGCGCCGGCGCGATCTTAATTTACCGTGGCAAGTGAGCGCGCAGGGCGCTAGTTTAACCGTGGCACTGCCGCGGGCGTGGGCTGAGGCGCATCGGTTATTGACGCAAAACCTAAGCCAAGAGCAGGCGTATTGCGCGCAAGCGAACTGGCCGCTGCACCTGCTGTGGCTAGAGGCGGTATAAGCCTGCGCTGGCGCGCAGTAGCGGACTGTGCGCGAGCGCCCATCCGGCCCACGTGGCACTTGCCCAATGGGATCGGCCGGTGCATACTTTTTTCCGCTTTAGCCCTCTTTATAAGGAGATTAAGATGTTACGGTCATTGAAAATGTGCTTAGGCGTGGCGCTGGTTACAGCACCACTGTGGAGTGTGGCGGCCCCTGCGGCAGAGGAGACGCTGGTCATCGACAAAGATGAGCAGGTGGACAACAATCTCAAATCCTTCGGTTACTTAAGCGGTTTGGCCCATGGTTGTGTGGAGACCAAGCAAGTGAGCAAGTTGGAAAATGAGATCATGAGCGTGAACAGTGAACTGACCCGTCTGTTGGGGTCGGATCGCGCCTTTATCTACACCGCCGCGTTTGGCTATGGACGCAACGTTAAAGTGGAGGCCAAAGAGTGCAAAGAGATCCTCGAGCGCTATGAAACCCACTACCAAGCCTTTGTAAAAGGAGCTAAAGCGTGAAAACGTTAACTGCCGTTGCTGTTGCGCTCGTACTGGCGGCCAGTGCGAGCAGCGCTTACGCCAGCCGCTGGGATGTGCGCCAAGAGGTTCGCGAAGGGCGCCGTGAAGTGGCACGGGAAAAGTATGAGGCCTATCGCGAATTGCGCCGCTGCGATACCCGCGCCTGCGCGCGGCGGGAAATACGCGAAGGCGCCCGTGAAGTTGAGCGTGAACGGCGTGAGGCGCGTCGCTCGGTACGCCGTGAAATTCGCCATACCATGCGCGATGACTATTGGGATCGGCGTTTTTACTAAGCCGCGCCCTGCGTCAATGCCCACCGATGCCAGTCCTCTGTGACTGGCATTTTTATGCACGGGCAAAAAAAACGCCGACCCAACGGTCGGCGCAATACCAAGGCGGCACTTAATAATGAACCTAAGCACCTAATGAGCATGAGCGTGCACGTGAAGACACTACGGCGGGCGATCGCGCCGCGCGTATCTACCTTGTGTGCCTGAACGCGCTCACTTTAGTGCTTTCGGGGTGACTGGGAATTGATTTAGGTCAAAGTGACTAGCAAAAGCCAAACTAAGCCTACACCCTATGTCGTTATACCTCTAGCCTCGGGGATAGCGGCCGCGCTTAAACAGCTCGGTTAGCAGCATCAGGCCGCAAGTGATCAAATAAGCGGCAAAGATCACCACGAGCCACTGCGGCATGGTGTAATCCAAAAACAGCCAACTGATCTCACCGCAATCACCGCTGGGGTTAAATAGCCAAGGCAGCCACTGATCTAACGGCAAGCCACCGGTGAAACGCACAAAGCCTTGACAGACATTAAACGGTGAGGGATTGAGCTGAAAATCGGTGTGGGCGATAGCCAGTTGCAAGCCGTGCCAAGCACTAAAACCCCACAAGCTCAGCGCGCCTAGGCGCAGATACCAGCGTTTAGGCGCCAGCATGCCCAGCAGGCCCGCGCCCAGAATGCCAAACAGCGCACCCCGCTCATAGATACACATCACACACGGATGCAGGCCAAGGCCATGCTGGAAAAACAGCGCGCACAGCTCTAGCGCCAGCGCGCTTAAACTCAGCAACGCCCAAGCCGCGCGTGAGCGCGTTAAATTAAGTAACCCAATAATCATAACTTCTCCCTGCGATTTCTTTGCGCTGGTCGGTGACAAGCGCGCTAATCTGCCAGAACTTCGCCAGCCTGCCAAGCATTGCCCGCTGCCCGTGCGACTGCGGCAAGCCAAAGCGCCGCACCGCGCGGGTTTTGGCAAGGGTGCCGGCACAAGTGGCCGCTTCGCAGCGTGGGCTTTTACCAAGGCCGGTTATCTGCGAAGTCGCGCCAAGGCCCACGCCCAGCCACAAGAAAGGGAGGCTAAGCCTCCCTTGATCGGTTTTAAACCCACAACTTACCTAATTAATGACCGACTGCACCTGCGGGTGGGGCCGCGTGCAGGATCAAGGTGCCTTGCGAGTAAAGGTAATCTGTCACCGGCCCCAGCAGGGTCTCAACGGCAACAAAACCCACAATGCCCAGCACAAAAGTGTAAGGCAGCGCCATCAGCACCATGCGGCCATAGGACAGACGCAGCAGCGGCGCCAAGGCCGATGTAAGCATGAACAAGAACGCGGCTTGACCGTTGGGTGTCGCCACTGACGGCAAGTTGGTGCCGGTGTTAATCGCCACCGCCAGCAAATTGAACTGCTCCAAGCTGATCTGCTTGTTCATCAGCGCGGCTTTCACTTCGTTGATATACACGGTGCCGACAAACACGTTGTCTGAAACCATCGACAGCAAACCGTTGGCAACATAAAACAGCGCCAGTTGGTTATCGGCATCGGCTGACAGCACCCAATGGATCACCGGCTTAAACAGTTGCTGATCAATGATCACCGCCACCACACTAAAGAACACCGCCAGCAGCGCAGTAAACGGCAGCGCTTCTTCAAACGCCTTGCCTAACTGATGCTCATCGGTGATACCGGTCAGCGACGTCGCCAGCACAATGACCGACAAACCAATCAGACCGACCGCCGCCAAATGCAGCGCCAGGCCCGCGATCAGCCAAACCGCGATCAGCGCTTGCACCAGCAACTTCGCTTTGTCTTGCTGGGTACGCTTGGCTTCTTCGTAGCGGGCGTAATCTTCCATAATCAGGCGCACATTGGCCGGCAACTGGGCGCCGTAACCAAACAGCTTTAGCTTTTCCACAAGCACGCAGGTGAGCAGGCCGCAAATAAACACGGGCACCGTTACCGGAGACATGCGCAGGGCAAATTCAGCAAATTGCCAGCCGGCTTGTTCACCGATGATCAAGTTTTGTGGCTCGCCCACCAAGGTGCACACGCCGCCTAAGGCCGTGCCCACCGCCGCGTGCATCATCAGGCTGCGCAAAAAGGCGCGAAAGCCATCTAAATCCTCACGGTTGCGCTCTTTCACTTGGCTGTCATCGGTATAGTCGTGGCTGTTACCAAACTCCTTACCCGAAGAGACCTTGTGATAGATGGAATAAAAACCGGTAGCCACGCTGATCACCACCGCGATCACGGTCAGTGCATCCAAAAAGGCCGACAAGAACGCCGACACGATACAAAACGCCAGCGATAACAGGGTTTTTGAACGGATACGGATTAGCAATTTAGTGAACACAAACAGCAATAGCTGCTTCATGAAGTAAATGCCGGCGACCATAAACACCAGCAGCAGCAGCACCTCGATATTGGCCACCAATTCATGCTTCACTTGCTCAGCCGAGGTCATGCCAATCAGCACCGCCTCGATGGCTAATAAACCGCCCGGTTGCAATGGATAGCACTTTAATGCCATCGCCAAGGTAAAAATAAACTCCACCACCAACATCCAACCAGCGACAAACGGGTCCAGATAAAAGGCAACGGGGTTAATCACTAAGAAAAGTAAGATGGCAAACTTGTACCATTTAGGTGCGTTGCCTAAGAAATTCTTGGCAAATGCGTTCCCTAAGCTCATAGGCATAAAATGGATCTCAATCAATGGGATAAAAATTAACCATACGCCGCTGCCCAGTGGCCGGCCGCGCGAGGAGGCGCAAATTTTGAACCTTTAAGCTATGAAAAATTTGATTTGTATCAAAGTTTGCCAATATAGGCCCGCGTTAGCGCCATTCTCAGCGCGGATTGCGTCCTATTCTGGCCATAGCTCGCGTTAAATAAGCGCCGCCGCTTAAAAAATGAGCGAATTAACGCACCCATAGGGAACCAATGATTGTAATTAAAAGGTAGTCACTTTGTTAAATAAAAGTGCGCCCGCCAACATCGTGCCGGAATATGTCACCAATACGCCACAAATAGGCGCGTAACTTTGCCCAAGGCTTGCCCTCACTTGCGGCTCTGCTATCATGCCCGCGCCATTTTAGGCGCCCACGTGTTTAACGAACGCCGTCAAATAATGCCTTCAACAAGTTGAGATCTATGGTCATTAAAGCGCAGAGCCCCGCTGGGTTTGCTGAGGAATACATCATCGAATCTATTTGGAATAACCACTTTGCGCCGGGCTCAATTTTGCCAGCCGAACGTGAATTATCTGAATTGATCGGCGTCACCCGTACCACCTTGCGTGAAGTCCTGCAGCGTTTAGCCCGCGACGGTTGGCTGACCATTCAGCATGGCAAGCCCACTCGCGTAAACAACTTTTGGGAAACCTCGGGCTTAAATATTCTCGAAACACTGGCGCGGCTTGATCAAGCCAAATTACCCGACTTAGTTGGCCAGTTACTTTCTGCGCGCACCAATATCTGCACCATTTTTATTCGCGGAGCGATCCGCAATAATCCCGAAACAGCAGAACAAATTTTGCGCGCCGCCTGCGAAGTTGATAACAGCGCCGAAGGTTACGCCGACTTTGATTATCAATTGCACCATCAACTGGCTTTTGCCTCTGGCAATCCTATTTATGTGCTGATTTTAAATGGCTTAAAAGGCTTATATAGCAAAGTGGGCCGCTATTATTTTTCTGATGCACAAGCGCGGCAAACGGCTGACGATTATTACCGCGCCCTGCTGGAATTGGCACAAAAGCGCGATTACAACGCGGTGCAAAGCACTGTGCGCCAATTTGGCATTGAATCGGGCAAACTGTGGAAACGCCTGCGCGAAGATATGCCGAGCGATCTCTGCTAGCCTCGCCCCTTTTTCATGCCCACGCCAAGCGCGGGCATAAAGCCCCACCTAAGTCGTAAGCGTTCACCGGGAGTGGGTTGACAAACAAAGCACGATGCGTATTGGTACTATTTTCCAGCGAGAGGCTCTATCACAAAGCTTTTTAGCCTCGAATATCATGCATCATACTGGCGATGCATTACGGCAATAAAATGTCAATATGGTCCTGGTGAACGCTTACTCTAGGTCAGCCTAGCGCAGGCGCGTAAGCTGACGCCAAACC
>JBOFMA010000049.1:0-6261 GCA_051658125.1 Aeromonas sp. | reverse complement strand
CAACCAGACAACGTCAATGCTCAAAAATTAAGCTGCTGACTAATTGCGTTAATACAAAAGAGAACCATAAGTGGTCAATATTTGTTCGATTCGTGTGTTTGTTATTAAATTTAACAAAGTGTGCTCCCGCCCTGGGTGTCAGGAGTGAAAGATAATACGCTTACCAAGACCAAACATGAAATAAAGTCATGTTTGGTCAGCTTAGCGCAGGCGCGTAAGCTGACGCTAAATACTGGCACATCGTTTTATGCCCCCTGATTTACGCTTCGCTAGCGTTAAGTTAAATAAAAGATGCCTTTTTGTTGCTGAATTGTTAACTCACCGATCATCTTTGCGCGTAGTTTCCTCCTCAAATTCATCCTATTCATTTTTTAGCAGATGCGTGTTATTCTAACTAACCAAAAATCGCCGTTATGCGGCTTAACTACCGTTAAGCTGCAAGCAGTAAAGCCCATATCGGTATCGCTCAGTCCTGCGCTGACCATTCAGCGCGTTTGGCATGCGCGCCATCCAACGACCGGTTAAACGCAGCAGACTAGAAGCTGAAATCTAGGGGCGGTAGCGTGCCTACTTGCTGAGCCAATAGCAGCGCATGCAAATTTTTGCATTAAAAATGCATTTATTCTGAGCGACGCGGGGTCTGAAGTGACCAGCGTCGCTTGGCACTTGTTCATTGAAATAAACTAACAGCTAATACAGCAGGTTCTTCGTGTCTATTCGAACAGTTAAAACAAAATTTTCCGGCCACAATACCTTTCCACTACGCTATGGCTGGATATACAAAGGTATTGAGTTTTATGAAGCCGCCACCAGGCTAACTCTTAGCGAAGAGGATCGGCATGCACAAGCGATGATAGAGATGGGCGTTGGCCGTAATATGGTGGATGCAATTAATTATTGGCTGCAAATTTTAAAAATAAAACAGGGCAATGAATTAACGCCAATTGCTAAAGAATTGTTTATTTTGACAAAAAAGCATAGCACCGCGTTTGACGAGCACCTGGAAAAAATAGGCACCTTGTGGTTGCTACATTGGTTAGGGCAATCTGATTTAACTGAACTCACCGCCGCGCGTTGGTTTTTTAATTATCAGCACAGCGTGCAATTTAGCCGTGAGAGTTTGACTAGCGATTTAAAACTTTATTTAAAAGATCACAGTAAACAACCGTCAGATAATACGCTGAAAAAAGATGTAGATTGTGTGATACACAGTTATGCAATGACCAGCATCAATCCAACTAAATGCAATGAAGATAGTTTTACCTGTCCTTTCACAGAATTAAAATTAATTTTACCGCTGGATAATAAAACCTATTTTGCTCCACTCGCGGCACGGCCTAGTTTGCCGGTAGAGATCTTCATCTATGCATTGCTAGATTATTGCGGAAAGTTACCAGAAAATACGCAAACTGTATCCTTTCAGCAATTGTTGACCAGTTCTGGTTCGCCGGCACGTGTATTTCGTCTAAATGCCGATGCGCTGGCTGACCTGCTTGATCAAGTACAGCAATTAACGCACAACGATATTGGCTGGACGGATACTCAAGGTTTGCGCCAAGTGCAAATTAACAAAAATTACAGCAGTATTGATTTGCGTGAGTTTGAGCAAAATAAAATTTTAGAAAAATATTACAAGAGCTAATTCCTATGCTGGTTAATCATTACACTATTAATACGCACCATCAGCGCTCGGCACGATTAGATGCCGATCTCACGGCAGATTTCTTCCGTGGGTTTATCTATCACGGCACGGCGCAAAGTACGTTGGAAACCTTATTGCGCCAGTATGGGCAAGGTGAGCAGAAAGCATTTACTATTACCGGAGCTTATGGGTCGGGCAAATCGTGTATTGCATTGTTAATCGCTGGCTTGCTGCATCAGGATAAAATTATTCGGCAAGCGGCGCGGGACAAAATAACCGATAGCTCAAGAAAACTATTAGATAAAACATTGCCACAGAATAAAGGCTATTTAGTAATAAAATTAGTCGGTGGGGCAAATAATCCGGCAATTATTTTTTGGCATGGTATAATTTCAGCAGTTCAGCAGTTCAGCAGTTCAGCAGTTCAGCAGTTCAGCAGTTCAGGGTTGAATAACATTTTTAATTGGTTAAAAGAACAAACCCCGCCGGCCGATGAAGCCGCATTGATCGCCAACTTCAAAGAACTATTAACTAAGCTCTCTGGTTTAGTTGATGGGGTGTTTATCTTAGCTGATGAAATGGGCAAAATGCTCGATCAGTTAAATAAACAACATGGTGATCTCCATCTTTTTCAAGAACTCGCCGATTGTTTGCGTGATGCTCCTTTCCCTGCCCTGTTTGCCGGGTTACTGCATCAAACTTTTGCTGATTACGCCAAAAGCCGTGGCAGCCAAAAACAAGACGAATGGGCGAAAGTGCAAGGTCGTTATAGCGATCTGCTGTTCAATGTCTCGACCGATGAAACCGTAGCCTTAATTAGCGCTGCAATCAAACCGGTCAGCAATCACCCCTTACCGCAATATAAAAACCAAGTCACTGAGCTATTAACTACGCTCGGCGCCAGCGATGCGCGCAAAGCCCAATTAACCGAACGGCTAGTGGCTTGCGCGCCATTACATCCGCTCACGGCATTATTGCTAGGTCCCTTGGCCAAGCGCCGCTTTAGTCAAAATGAGCGAAGTACCTTTGGCTTTTTAAATTCCCATGAGCCGCATAGTTTTCAAGAATTTTTGCGCAACAGCGTTGATTTAACGGCACGCTATGACTTGGCTCGCTTGTGGAATTATTTAGATGAAAATCTGCAGTTTGTTATTTTAAATTCTCCCGATGGCCACGGTTTTGCCCAGGCCAGTCAAACCATTGCGCGGTTACGTGACCAGTTGCCAACCGCTGCACTTAATCTGCTCAAAAGCATTGCGCTAATTAATTTATTTGGTAAACCGGCGAATATTTATGCAACTGCAGGCGTATTAGCGCTGGCCCAAACTATCTCCGCAGAGACGTTGCAGCCTTTGCTGGAACAATTAAAAGATCACAGTGCGATTGTTTATCGCAAGCACACCCATGCCTTTGAATTGTTTGAAGGCAGTGACTTAGATATTGATAGCTTATTGGCTGATGAGCTGAACCGATTAGATGAAAATGCAGATGTTATCTCTCATTTGAATTTTCATCAGGTGGTGATGGCTAACCGCCATTATCATGAAACAGGGGTTATGCGCTGGGCAAGTTTACGCTTGGCTACCGATTTAGCGCAGGCGCAGAAAAAAAATAGTCAGGCGATGGCCGCGAATGCATTTGCTGAATTTGTTTTACTGCTGCAAAACACGGATGAGCAAACCCTCTGTGCCGCAAGTTTAGGCTGTGAGACGCGCTTATTTGCCGTCGCGAAAAATGGCGAAGATATTTTGCCGTTGGCGCGAGAAAATTACGTATTAAGTTTGCTGAAAAATCATCCGATACACGGCGAAGCCATTAGTGTTGATAAAGTGGCGCAGCGCGAATTAAGTAGCCGCGAGCAGCAGAATCAATTGCGCTTAAGTGAGTTGTTGGGCGAGGCGTTTAATCGTGTCCGCTGGTTTGTGGCCGATGGCAGCGTCGGTAACGTGCCATTAACTATCAGTGAGATCGCCTCTAAGCAGGCGGATGTCATTTATAGCCAGTGCCCGAAAATTTTAAATGAGATCGTTAACCGCAATAAAGTCTCTGCTGCGGGTGTTTCTGCGACCAAACGCTTGCTGGAATTAATGCTTGAAAAGAGTGATGAACATGATCTCGGCATAGTTGGTATGCCGGCAGAGAAAGCCATCTATTTAAGTGTGCTGAAAAATACCCGCCTGCACTTATCGGGTAATCTGAGTGATAATTTTGTTAGTGGTTGGAATAGTGATCTGACCGGTGTTGACCTACAGTTAAAGGCGCTTTTTGCCAGCATGACGGACTATTTATCTCTGCGTGTTGGACAGTTAGTTAATGTTGTCGAGTTGCAAAGCCTATGGCTACAAGCGCCGTTTGGCCTTACCAAGGGGCTGTTCCCTATTTTATTTTTAGCCTATGTGCAGACCGAGCAAGATAATTTAGCTTTTTTTGAACATAGTAGTAGTGGCTTTGCTTTTATTGACAAGCCGGATGCAGAATATGCGCATAAGTTAATTAAACACAGCAAAGAACTCGCAATTAAATATATCAAGTTAGCACCGGCAGATGAGGCATGGCTGGAAAAGTTAACGCTAGCGGCACGCACCATCAGTTGCAATGAAACGGTGAGCAAAGATTGGTTAAGCATCTCCAGCGCGCTGGTTTCCACCACCTTTATGCTAAAACCTTGGCTAAAGAGCGCAAATCAAATTGTGGCGGATAACGAGCACAATAAATTAATTCTGAGTGTGCGCGATATGCTGCTTGGCGCCAATGATCCGCTGGAATTACTGCTGAAAAAATTACCCCAGGCGTTAAATGCTGCCGGTGCCAAAGATGACAGTGCGCGTATTAACTTATTGCTCAAAGTGTTTGAAGAGTTAAACGATGCGCATGGCATCAAAATGAGTGCGTTGCAAAGCAAATTGGTGCAGTTATTCCCCGCAGAGAATGGTGAAGTGGCGGTTATGTGCCAGATGGTGCAGGATAAAGCGGCAGACTTTAAGTTGCGCGGCTTTGCGCGCGAATTAGCCAAGTGGCACAACAACCAAGCGATTTCGTTTGAGCCATTGGTTGGTGCCTTAATTGGCCGCAGCGAGCACAGTTGGACGCAGTTTGATTTATTAAAAGCGGATAATGCGTTAATCGATTATTCCGAGCAATTGCTGCGACTCTATAAAACCTATTCGAGCACCGACTTATCGGCGGCGGTGATGGCTACAGAATTATCAGATCGAGCGCTGCGCGCAAAATCCGCGATTGCCGATGCATTGTCAAAATTAACCGATGCCGAACGTGCGGCGATTTTGCAGCAATTGCTGGTGCGCCAATAACTTAAATTTTCCCAGCCGTACAATGCTATGTGCGCGCAGGGCTTGCAGCGTGTGGATGATATGACGCAACAAAAAATAAAGCATGTGCTGGGACTTTCCGGTGGCAAAGACAGTGCAGCGCTCGCCATTTATATGGCGCGGGAATACCCTGAGTTAGACATTGATTATTTTTTTACTGATACCGGTTATGAACTGCCGGAAGTGTATGATTTTATTTATGAGCTAGAAGGTATTTTAGGTAAACCCGTGCTGCACTTAAATCAAAGTGATCGGCAGGTTAACAGTGATGTGCGCGTATTCGACCGCTTATTAAAAGAGCACAATAACTTTTTACCTTCGGCACGGCAGCGTTGGTGCACTATTCGGATGAAATTAGAGCCCTTCGAGCGCTGGGTGAATGGTTATTTAGCTGACGGTTATGAAGTAGTCTCTTATGTTGGCATTCGTGCCGATGAACCGTGGCGTGATGGCTTTGTGCCGAGCAAATCGCAGCAAAAGTTAACCATAAAAATGCCTTTTGCTGATGATGGCATTAAAAAGGCTGGCGTTATTTCGATTTTAGAAAGTAGCGGCATTGGCTTGCCAAAATATTATGAATGGCGTTCGCGCTCGGGCTGCACGTTCTGTTTCTTTCAGCGCAAGATTGAGTGGGTGCGCTTGCGTGAGCGTTATCCGCAACTATTTGAAGAAGCTAAAGCGTTTGAAAAGCAGGCGGAAACTAGCGCCAATGGCGAAACCTTTTATTGGATGGGTAAAGACACACCATTAACTACGCTAGAAGATCCGGCGCGAATTAAGCAGATTGAAGATAATCATCAAAAATCGATCGAGCGTTTTGCCAAGAAAAAAGCCCGCGAAAAACAGCGTAGACTTGGCATTCATGCCTTTGTGGATGAATCATTGCTGATTGATACTTTGAATATGGACGAGATCTACGATGATCTCGAAGGCAGCGGCGCCTGCATTACTTGTTATAAATAATTTGCACACAGAGTCATTTGATATGCAACAAACATCTGAGTTATTTAAAGCCAAACCGAAATCTGTTTTCGAAGTTTTATCTGATAGCAACCAAGTCGGTTTTTATATGCCAGCTTATCAGCGTGCTTATGCATGGCAAGAACACAATATTTATGATTTTTTCCGTGATTTTCGTGATATGTTTGAAAATATGCTGGAAAAAGATGCCGCTATTGTTTTTTTAGGCACTTTGCTAACTGTCGATGATAGTCAGTGTTCGACTGTATATCCACTAGAAAAAAACAGCAAACCTAAGCAGGTTAAATTAGTTATTGATGGCCAGCAACG
>JBOFMA010000048.1:0-9946 GCA_051658125.1 Aeromonas sp. | reverse complement strand
AACATAATTTGCGCCATGAGGCCTCCTAGTTGTTTAATTTGCTGATGCGCCAGCGCACGAGCGCGTTATCGACTTCGCTCGCCAATGCCAAGGTAAACCCGTTAGTGGCGCGGCTAGTTACCTGCACTTGCTCAGCGCCGCAGTGGCCGCCAGCAAACGAGACCACATCCAGATCGACGCGATAGTCAGCTGCGCCCAGCGTCTCAATTGACACGGCTTGGTGTGGCGGACTTGATAGCGAGCGGGGAAATTCCGGCTCACTGCGGATCACGCTGGTAATGGTGACGTTAGCTAACTGAGGGTCAGTAGCATCCGTGGAGCCAGCAGGAATGCTAATGTTGTACAGGTGAATAGCGTTGCTAGGCAGCGCCTGCCCCGCACTGGTCACGGCTAAGCGCACTTGCTGGCTGGAGTGTAGATAGAGATAGGCTTGCACTGTAACCGCAGACGACCCCGTATTGGGTGGCACGCTGGCGGCATTGGTTGCGGCTAGCGCGCGGTACATGCGCCCCTTCATAAAGGCAACGCCTGCGGCCAAATCAAGGTTACGGGTTGCTGTGGCTGAGCGGGAGCATGTGCAGCCAGTGACCACACCGCGATTGATTAGCACCACTTCACCTTCCTGCTGCACTAATTCGCGCAGGGCGGTCACGCCCGCATTGGCTACAGCCGCTTGCTCGATGGCCAAAGTGACTTTAGCGCCCAGCGCCTCGACTGCCTCAGGGTCAACTTGAGCAAGGGCCGCATCCATGGCGCTTAGGCGCTCACTTAGCTGTGCGTCATCGCCACGCGCCGCGATCAGCTCATCGCTATTCGTTTGCGTTACCACGGCAAGCGCAGTGAAATTGGCATCGATCTCGCTGTAGCGCGTATTCCAAAGCGCAGGGACTGCATCGGGTTCGGTGTTTGGGATAGGGGTTATGTTTGGATTCGGCAACATGTCAAAATCTCATCTTGATAGAAATTTCATAGCGCTCGTCTGCTTCTTTAATCTTCGGCGCGAAGTTCTTGACCGCCAGTAAATTACCGTCAGCATCCACTAACGCCACTTCGGAAATAGCCGCACCGATCAATTCATTGCCCGCCATCTCTCCTCGCCCCGTAACGGACAGCAGGTCTTCTTGCGCGATGTAGCTCAGCGGCTTGCGCAGCAACTCGTGATTAAGCGCCTCTTGCAACTCGCTTGGCGGTAAAACGACTTGGCTTTGCGGATCGTGCCCGCCATCGCCAAAGGCCATGAAGGCAATGGGGGCGCAGGGCTCGCCGCCAGCAGCATGTGCCGCCATGCGACGCCGATAGGCCTGTAAAACAACAGCTTCAGCCATGGGCTCTCCTTTGATAATGCGCCAGTGCTTGGCGGTCTTGACAGTCTGCCGTGTTGCGCCGGCGCTAAACGGCGCGTTTTCCGCTTTTGCTGCCAAGTTGCAGGCACAAAAAAGCCCGCGCGAGGTGGGCTAAAGTTGGCGCATGTCTACCTCTACCGCTAGCGTATCGCCCCTCAGGCGGAATCCGGATAACCGCGTGCCGCCCTGCATCTCTCCCACCGCACGCTGGCCATCTAAGCGCACCCCCGCTCGCAAACGCCAGTGGCGACCCAAACGGCGCGGCGTATACGGGAACTGTAAATCAATGGCAATCTGCTGTGTCGTGGTGAGCTGATAGCGTAACGAAGTGGCAAAGGCCTTGTTGAGCGTAAGCAGTGGCGGCTGCACGGAAATTGCCGCGTTAGCGGTGACGGCTGTGTGGCTTTCGAACGCTACCTGCACGCGGCAGGCCGTTAACCGCGCGTGGCTCACCTGCCCGCGCTGCTCACCCACCCGAAAACTGCCCATCGGTTGTGGCAATGTCACATAAGCGCCATCGCGCCCCAGCCGCCAGCGTACATCCGGCTGCGTGCTAATCACCTTGCCACACGGCACATAGCGCAGCGTTACGGCTTTTTCTAGTCGCATGGCATAGGTCGCACGCACTTGCAGCGCCAGCACAAAACGGATCCAAAAGCGAAACACCGGCACCAGGCGCGCGGGTACCACAGCGCGGATCACCTCAATCAAACCCGCCGTGCTCGATGGCGCTTGGCTACGTGCTACATCGGGACGCGCCACGCTATCTAGCCCCAACAAGATCTCAATCCGCGAGGTTAAAAAGCGCGGCGCATCTTCGACCGGCGGCACAAGCTGTGGCGCGTCTAAGCTCAATGGCCGCCCGACCCGCCAACTGCCATCAAGGCGCAGGCCTTTGCCGAGCTGCGGGTACCACTGTGGATCGGCAATCTCCGCATCCACAAAGCCGCTACCGTACGGCTTATCCTGGTAATGCCATAACTGACGCACTTGAGCTTGCTCGGGGAACAGCAGCTGCAAATAAGTGCGCACAAAATGCAACCCGCGCTTTTGAATGTCGCCAGACTTCCACGCGCGATAGAGATAACGCGTGGCCGCCTCTTCCCGCTCCCCTGCTAGCAGTACTAAGCCGTCGTGGTTAACCATCTTGCGCACGAGCTCAAATGAGCCAAGGTGCGCCGCACCGAGCACGCTGGCATCAAAGGTATCCTTGCCGACGCGGGCAAACAGCTCTAGAAAAATGGCTTGCAGCTCGGCCTCAATTTGGCTCGCGCAATGGCTGCGCTGTAACGGCATCCCGGCTGGCGGCGTGGAGGTCGGGAAGTCAAACAAACTCACAAGCCACCTCCCCAATGCGGAATGGTAATATTGCCCGTTGTCACCTGCACAGTGAGCGAGGTCGGTGCAACGAACCGCCACAACTCTGGCCGGTGATCGCTATCAACCAAGGGGTCAATCTGCACCCGCAGATCGGCACGCCCCACCGCCAATGCCGGCACCTGCTCAAGTAGCAGGCGGTAGATCTGCTGATACAGCGGCACGGATTGGCCGCGCTGTGCGGCAGGCGAATCCTCACCAAAATGCTGCAAAATCACCTGCTCAATTTGGGCCTGTACCGCGCTACCATCATAAGAACTGGCCACACTCGCCTGCACGCTCAAAGCAATTTGGCGCCGAATGGGGGTATAAAAGTGAATGCGATAGCTGTCATCGGCGGCCTTGATTTGCGCGGCAATCTGCTGCTGCACTCCACTTAGCACGCTTATTTTTTCTGGAGAAAGCATTTCCTCGCCCTGCTCCTCAAGCACAGGCTCGCTGCCTTGCGCCGAAACGCAGGCGACAAATAGAGCGTTAATATTATCCAAATGCATCCCGCGCACTGACTCTTCGACCCCTTCATTCCATACCGATAAGAAGCTCAGATCAGGGAAGTGACGGCGTACCAAAAAATCAAACTCCCCCAAGAACACCGCATTGTGATTGTACACGCTAGGATATTTTGCCAGCTCACGCAAAGCGCGCATAGTTGGCGGATTTTGTCCATGGACGAGCACCTCATCTAACCGCATCTCCAGCAAAGCTTCGAGCGGGTCATGCAGCGTAGCGAATGTCAGCAAGGCGCCAGGGCTAAATTCAGCCGCACCTAGCGTATAGCTGGCCGTCAGCATGATTTGCGTGCCATCTAACGGTTGCGTACCGACCACACCATCTTGCCCGAAGCGCACATAGACCTGTTGCCGTTCATCAGCCTCAACATGATAGATGCGCTCATCGGCCAGCGTGTTGGCATAGCGCTCGCGGTAAGCGAACTCGCCCGTACCGTCACGTACCGCCAATCCACATAACGCCGAATCATCGTCAGCGAGGCTGATGTGCACCGCATAAAATGGGCGACTGCCGCTAACTATGTGGCTGGTTGCTTTGCGATAGCTTTGTATCGCCAATGCGTAGGCCTCCTCGCCAGCGGCCACTGTGCACGGCGCCTCAACGCTGAAAATGCGCCCTTTGGGGTCGAGCAACTCCCGCCCTGCATGCAGGGTCAGTATACGCTCACTGGCATTGACCACGTGCAACCGCACGCGCGCCGCACGCGCTTTTGGCACGATGCCGCGTAGCGCCGCATCCGCTAAGACTGTGCTGTCGCGTACTTTTTCGAACGGCTCAGCCTGTGCCACCTCTACTTGTGCGCTATACATTGCCAGCATGGTGGCCTGCGCCTCTATCTGCTGCAGCACGCGCGGGTCGCCCGCCTTAATTAGCGCCGCCACGGCGGGATACTTGGCTAGGCCAGCATCCTTTGCGGCTTGCAAAAATTGCTCTTTCGTTAACATCGCTACCCCTTGCCCGCAGGCAGATCAAATTCACGCCCTAGCACCGTCAGCATTAACTTGAGCTGGTCAATTCCGCTCGGGGTGCCATAGACAGCAACGGCTTCAGGCGGCAATGCGCCGATCAGCGGCAGGTCAGCGCGAAGTTTGCGTACTAGTTGATCGGCCCCCTCATCGCGCTGCGGTCGCTGTAGCAATGACCGCACCTCCTGTCCGTAATCGCTGCCTAAATAGCTGTTAAGTGGCGTACTCAGCCAATGCTCGACCATGCCAGAAAGCTCATCACCAGATAATGTATCCACCTTGTCATCCTATCGAGTCTGCGCGCACTTAAAGCGCGTCTTTTCCCATCTTGTTCACACGCTGGCATAAGCCCCGGTTACGATATGCGCGATCCTGCGGTCGGCCACTTCGCGCGCCACCTCTGGCGTGACCACAGCGCTGCTCGCTGCCTTGTTCTGCCCGAATGGCTGTGGGGGCAAGCTTGGCATGCTGGCGACTTGCGTTAATGCACGGGGCATCGCAGGTAGCGGCGTGGCCCGCGGAGCGCTAGCGACCTCAACGCTAGCAGGCACTGGCGGCGGTGTTAGCATGGCTTGCGGCGTACTAGCGCTAGCGGACGCCTGCGCTAAATAGTGCTGACTTTTCGCGGCGCGGTCAGCCATGCCATTGGTGCCGCCATTCACCTTCTGACTCACCTTGTGCACATCACCCTGCTTTGCTGCTTGCGCCAGCCCGGGTTTGCTTTGCCAATACCAAGTGGCGATTTTTGCCGCCATCTCCGGACTAGCGGCCAGATCGGGGTTATTCACTAAATCCACACCTAGATCGCGACTGGCGGCGGCGTAATTGTCGCGTCCCGTTAGCTGAGTAAAGCCTCGGCCACGGAATTTATAGCCATCGCCCGCCTCGGTATTGCCCATACGCCCGCCGTACATCAATTCCGCCAGCGCCTCAGGGCCTTGTGCGCGCGCGGCATTCACCGCCGCCGCCCCCTTGCCCCTAGCGGTTGCAGACACCTTCATCACATTTTCTGCGCTGGAATAATTAAAACGCTCTTCGAGTTGCGTCAGCCCGCCGGACTCATGATCCATTTGCGCTAAAAATAACGCGCGCTCGGTAGGGTCGGTCATCCCTGTGCGGGTCATCTGCTGCTCTAGTGCAGTGCGATTTTGCGCATAAGCTGCGCTCTTTTTCACAGCTCGGTAAGCGCCACTAACACCGGTTTTCTCGCCTACATAGCTCAACGCGCCACTGGTTTTTTCACCCACATAATTCAACGCACCACTAGCTTTTTCGCCAACATAATTCAGCGCACTGTCTGCGGCGCTGCTTATCGCCCCTCCCGCTCGACTTAGACTGGCAGCAACATCCACCCCAGTTTGCTGCTTGACCCAGTCGTTAAGCTGGGCGCTGGCCTCGCTGGCGCCTTGCCAAAGTGCGGCTAATTTTTGCGTTACTGCGGCGAAGGCCCCCTGTATGTGGCCCACGGCATCCGCCCACAGGGCGGTGACGGCCGACGCGCTAGCCTGCCATGCCTCTCCGGCGCGACGGCTAACGTCCTGCCATAGCGCTCCAGTGGCTTGCGTTACTGCCGACCACTGCGCCGAACTAGCACTAGCCACTTGCCCCCAAAGATGCCCGGTAAATAGCGTCATCTCTGACCAAGCTGTAGCCATTTGCTGGGTGAAATCGGCGCTGCGCAATTCATTGACCCAGTCGCCGAAAGTCTCCCCAATCACGCTACCAGCAGACTCCCCGAGCCAAGCACCTAGCACCGAGCCAATTACGCCACCGATCGCAGTGCCTAGCACCGGCACGACCGAGCCTAGCGCCGCCCCCGTGGCACCGCCCGCCAATGCACCACCCAAGGCCCCCGCGCCACCCCCTAGCGCGCGGCCGTTCGCACGATCTTTTTCTATCCGTGAACCACTGCTGCGTTCAGTATCATAGATAGACTTTGCCGCGAAACCGGCACTCAGCAAGGCACCAAGGACGGGGACCTTTCGCCCCAAGCCCTTAGCCAAACCGGCGGTGCGGCCAGCGCTAGCTGGGCGAGTCCGCGAACGCTGACCCCTGCCACCCCCAGTTGCGCTTGGTGCTTGCCCTGTGGCAGCTGGGGATCTGGTCGTCCTGCTGCCAGTCGGTGAACCACCAAGACCCAAGGCGCGCTTAAGTAAGCCCCCGACGGGGAGTACGGCGGCTAATATGCCACGCAGCGCAGCCAGCAATGGCGCCAACGCTAAAGTTGCTAGACCTCCCCGCTGCGACTCTCCGCCCTGCTGGCGTTCTATCTCTTCGAGCAACTCATGATTGTGCCGCCCCTCTTTTTTTTCTGCGTTGCGGTTATCGCGTAATTGCCGCCAAATCCGCCTGAACCAGCGCTGCCCGCCCTGAGTGCCACCGCCATCATCATTGCCACTAAAGACTTTGGCAAAACCGCGACTCAGTGGCTGCGCAACTTCGTTAAACGCCTTAACGGTGGGGTCGGCCTCTTCATTCATTCCGATCTCGGTGACGGCACCTGCAAGTCTTTCGCCCATATCCTTTAATGAGCTGCGCCATTGCAGGCCCGCAACAGCGTGGCCATTGCTTTCGTCACTCGCCGCGTCGCGCCCCAAAAAGCGGCCATCAGCCCCGCGCGCCGGAGGTGCCACAGCGGCTGGAGCCGGCACCGCGGTTGCTGTAGGCGCCGCCCGCACAGAAGCCGCCTCAGCGGGTGGCACAGTTGGTAGCGCGGGGGCTGGCAAACCGCGCAGCATCTCGCGCTCAACGAGCCGCTCGTTGCTTTGCACCACAGCGGCTGGAGCCGGCACCGCGGTTGCTGTAGGCGCCGCCCGCACAGAAGCCGCCTCAGCGGGGCGCTGTGCGCTGACTTGGTCACGTGCCGAAGCTGGCACAGCGGGCAGCGGGATGCCGGAGATTGCCGCTTTAATTTCCGCCAGCTCCCCACGGATCAGCGCCAACTGGTCAACCTGCTCATCGAGCGCTAGCTTGGTTCCACGCAGAAACCCCTGCTCGTCGTGTTCAAGGCGCATGTTTACGGCTCCACAAAAGTGTCGATCTGAGTGAATGTCATACTAATCTCTTCTAGTGCGTCTTCTCGCCGCGATAATGCGACGTCATAACTTGTGGCGCGGTACAAGCCCTTGGCCTTAAAGCCGCCTAAATCACCTGCAAAGGCATGCACAATCTCGAATTTGATCGCGTACTGCCCGGGCACGCCGATCGTACCGTCGCGCGCAGCAATGGCTGCCGCATGCGCCTCAAACCACAGCTTCAAGCTTCCGCGCCGATCATCTAGCGTAGTGATGCGCATTTCATCTGGCTCTGAGGCATTCGGCAGATCGACAAAGGCAGCCCCAATCCGCGCCTTATCGCCGCTAATCGCAAACGGATTGTGCTCAATATCGACACAAAACAGATTGAATTGTTGGGAGAAATCGCCCTGCAAGGCGCTGCTGACTTTGATTAAAAACAAGTTTTTCTTTGCCCGCCCCGTCTGCGCCACTTCGGTGCAAATTTGCCTAGCCTCGCTTGGCGATAGACCGCCATACAGCGGATTCGCGCTAGACCAGAAGCGATCATTGCCCTTGTCGAGCAGATCCATGCCTAAGTCGAGCGCACCCGTTAAAGCACCTTGCCAGTCACCCGCCAGCACATCACTGACTACAGATGCGCCACCGTTAATGGCTCGTTGCACCTCAGGCGGCAGCGCGCGGTCGATCGCCTCACTCGCGGCTGTTTTGGCTACGCTAGCCACGGTATTGGTTACGCTCGTGGCTAGCGCGCCGCCGCCTAAGGCCTGCGCAGCCGACCCTGCCAGCGCATCAATCCCGCCGCCGATAGCGCTTTCCGCCGCACCTAAGAAGCCACTACTACTGAGCTTGCCCGCGACGTTGTTATATAAACTCACACCTCGCCCTCCGTGGCTGCGGATTGCGCCAGCGTCGCGGCGTATTGCTTGGCCTGCTCTTCGTCTAGCGTCATGATGCTGGTTAAAAAATTCTCCACCATCGCCGGATCGGCGCCCAAATCTTTCAGCTGCCCCAAGCCCTGCAACAACATCAGGCCGGCGTTAATGCCCTCCGCGCGCGTGCGCTGCCGCTCGGCCTCAAGCGCAGAAATGGAACCATAAAAATTAATCGTCCACGGCCGCTCGCTGGCAGGAAAGACCACGCCATGCTTTTGCAACGTATGCACATCAATGACTTGATTGAAAAACTCCGCCAGCGCCACGCGCACAATCCGTGCCCGCTCAGCCACCTGCGCACTGGTGCGGAAAAAGCCGCCGTCCCCCAAACCACCGGACAACTGGTCGGCAAAGCCCAGCATCGACAGGTCAACGCCAATCGCGCCAGCCATTAAACGCGCATGTAGCATAATGTCCTCGATGCTCAAGGTGGCCGACCGGCCAGCGCTGCCGCCAGTCGGCTGCATCGCCGCTAGCTGCTTGTCGCCAAACACCGGAATAATGTGCCGAATGCGCTCCATGATCGGCTTGCCGCCTTTCGCTGCCTGTTCTGCCACTTCTTTTGACCGCAGCAGCATCGCCTTCACACTGTCTAGAAAGCGCCCTTGCTGCTCGCGGCTCATCTCATTGACGTTCACCGTTAACATCTGTTCATCAATCGAATCAATCCAGCGCTGGCCAACCAGACCCAACAAACTGGCCGATAAATTGTTATAAGCGGGCTCGGCCGGATAGAGCAGCGAACCACCGGCCATGGCGGGCATCAGCGGCAAGGCGTCAATGTCATCCTCCCCAAGGGCAAACTTAACCGACTTCTCGAATACACCATGCTGCGGCACCCACTGCGTACGCGGTAATTTCACCCGCGCCATCTGGGTTTTATCTAAGCGCTGAAAGTTTTTCTCCCCGGTGCTAATCACAAAACCAACAGTGCGGCTGCCACGCTCAAACGCTTGCACCATCTGTGGGCGCACCAGCTCGCCGGTATACAGATCAGTCACGCCTACGCCTTTCGTGCTGTAAATGCGTGCGTAAGCATCGCCAAAGGCCGCGGCGAGATAACCCAAGTTAAAGGCGGCGGCATTAAACAGTGGCAATAGCTCATCGCGCAGGCTCTCTACTAACTGCGCCCGCGCCGGATCGTCGCAATAACCCGCACGCTTTTCGATAAACACCATGTCGCCAGTGGTCTCGTGCCCGCCGAGCGCTGCGGTAACCAATAGCGCCAACGCAGAAGAACAGATCGGGTCGGCCTCCATCAGCGCCCATTGATCATAAATGGCTTGGCGCGTACGCGCCGTACGGCTGCCGGCCGCCATTAAACTGGCAACCGTGGTCATGCCCGCCCCATACAAATAGGTGTCGGACGGCGTTATCTCGCTCGCTGACGCACTCTCTTGCTCAAACTCTTGGGTATTGGCTCGAAATAGGCTAAACAGCCCGCGTCGCTGCTTTTTGGGTGCTGTGCTCATGCTGCCATTGTCGCGTGGTCAAGTGAGGCCCCAGCGGCCGATTTTCCGCTTTTGCGCCCAACAAAAAGCCCCGCGCAGGGCGGGGCTAGAGTGAGCAACCTAGGAACATTTAACCGGTGCTGAGCGCGTTGGCGATCTGCGAGGCCACGCGCTCAATCGATCCTGTCACCCATGCCGGCATGGCGCTGCGATCGGGTAATAGCAATTGCTTTAAGGTGCGATTGGCTTGGCGGCCATAGCTATAACGCCACCGCTGCGCGCGAATGCACGCGGCATAAAATAGCAGCGCTTCGGTGCTCATAGGGCTAAGGGGGCGGAGGATGGCGATAT
>JBOFMA010000047.1:0-1229 GCA_051658125.1 Aeromonas sp. | reverse complement strand
GGCGCTGAGCAAGTGCAGGTAACTAGCCGCGCCACTAACGGGTTTACCTTGGCATTGGCGAGCGAAGTCGATAACGCGCTCGTGCGCTGGCGCATCAGCAAATTAAACAACTAGGAGGCCTCATGGCGCAAATTATGTTGCAGCACGCAGGGCAGAGCGTGCCAGATTTCTCAGTATCGGGAGCCATCGTCACTGTAGCTGGTATGGTGATTGATTGTTGTGAACGACAAGCCGACGAAAGCGTCATCATCGAGGTGCGCTATGCCAACGGGGTTGTTGTTGAGGGTGGGGCGGATGGCGCTTATTTGGCTCAGATCGCCATACCTGCGCGCAGTTATCGCTACGCGGCCGCGGTGGCGCCATTCGACGCAAAGGGTGCAAGTTCAGCGGGCGGCGAGATGCGCATCCCCATGCCACTAGATAGCCATGCTATTGCTATCACGCTCTGGCCTGCTGAGCGAAATTCATCTGTTGCGGAGCTATCATGAGTCATATTTTCATTAAAGATCCCTTGCGCAGCGCTGTGGAGGCGGCTACGGGCGGCAAGCAAACCGTGCTCTATACCGCCAAAGGCCAGCCTTCCTACATGTATGTCGTGAGCGCGTTCAACCGCGAGGACGTGAGCGAAACAGGTGCGGAGCTAGGTGTTGGCGTGCATCCTATGTTTTTGCAGAATGGCGTGATGAAGAAAGAGCGATTCATCGGCGCGTATGCAGGCGTGGTGCGCAATGGTGAGCTACTTAGCTTGCCGTATCAAGACCCTGGCCATAGTACAAGCTATGACCAGTTTCTGACCTATGCACGCGCCAATGGCGCTGGCTGGGGGCTGACAACGAACATTGACCGCGCAGGGCTGGCGCTGTGGTGCCGCAAAAACGGCTACGTACCAAGCGGCAATACAGACTACGGTCGCGACCACGCCAAAAAGTTCGAAACGGGCGTGCGCTATGATGACAAGCTGCCTGGCGATCGCAGCGGCACTGGGCGCACGCGGACTGGTTCGGGGCCAGTATCTTGGCGGCATGATAATAGTACCAGTGGTATAGATAGCCTATGCGGCAACATGTGGGAATGGTGCTCCGGCTTGCGTATTATTGACGGTGAGATCCAGATCATCCCCGATAATGACGCAGCAAGTGACATCGACTTGAGCGCTGCAAGTAGCCTGTGGAAGTCTATTGATGGCGCCACCGGCGCATTGGTCGCCAAAGGGCACGCCAATGCAGTTA
>JBOFMA010000046.1:0-30536 GCA_051658125.1 Aeromonas sp. | reverse complement strand
TAGTTACTTGACGATTAATGCTGCCAGCAACCTCTCTATGCGTAAGCGTATTGCCTGCATAGTCCAGCGCGCCTATCACAGAGCGTCGCGTGTGGGCCTGCGGCAAAGCATGGTGCGGTGAACCAATAGGTGACCAGCCATATTGGATTGGTGCAGTTGCGCAAAAACCAGATTCATCAAGATAATAAAGGCGACATTTGCCAGCTTTTGCCACTGCTTGAAGCTTCTTCAAGTTGTTAAAGGCAGCATCAAAGGTTGACTGGTCTCTTTTTTTTTAACGAGTAACGTGAGCGTTTATAACTAAACCCAGCCCTTCTCATAGCGATGCCGAGCGTTGGAATCGTGCAGGGCAATGTCATGCCGTGAGTGGCTTCCACCTTTTTCGCTATTTGCGCCAGAGTTAGTGACTCAGTCGAAGCGAAATCAACCGCAGATTGGATTAACTCAGCTGAAAGTTTACGGTGACGCCCACCTGCATATCCACGATGACCTATTAACAGTGAGGCAATACCTGATTTATGCCAAGCCTTATGCCAGCCATATACACTGGCAATGCCAACACTAATCTCATCTATGACTAAACGCGGTGATTGCAAACGTGCAAGAGCGAGTAATGCTGCCGCACGTGTCCGAGCGGCCCTATCCGGATGATTTAAGGCTAACTCTTTAAGGGTGATTATTTCACATTCTGTCAGAACAAATAGCTTCATCATGGCAATCACCTTCTTTTGAGATTGGTGAGCTTATTTTACAATTAAAAATAGCTTTGCACTTAGCAAGCTAGTCCAACGTGCTTTATCTAGCGCATTACGTTGTGTCAAAAAATAGCTCAGGCTATGGCGCGAAGGGCATGCCTGAAGCGAGATTTAAGTCAATGTTTGACGCAGACAAATAACTACTTAATAAAGTAGCGTATAAAGTTTACGCCGATAGGTTTGCGCCATAGGTGTCGCGCCTAGGGTAGCTAAAATATCTAAATAGATTTTCTTAGCCTGACCGAAATTTAAATCTTTACGCAGCAGTGTGAGCAAAAGTGCTAGCGCCTCTTCTTGTCGCCCTGCGTGCTGATATTGCAGCGCTAATTCCTGCGCAATGGTGCCATCGCTGGGCACTTGGGCATATTGCGCTTCTAACGCACGCAGCTCGGGGCTATCTGCGGCTTGCAGGGCGAGCGCTAATTGCGCTTGCAGCGCCTGAAAATGGCTATCTTGCGCCGCCATCGGGATCGCCGCCAGCTGGCTTTGCGCTTCATCTAACTGATTTAAGCCCAACAAACACTCGGCGCGATAGAGCGCACTATCCATGCGCGTGCTATCTAGTGCCAGTGCCTGATTGATGCTAGCCAGCGCGGCGGCAAACTCACCGGCAGCCAGCTGCGCTTTGCCTTCAGCCAATAACAGCTCTTCAGGTTTGGGGCCAAAGGCGGCGAAATAGGCACGCAGCGCCGCTTCATCCTGTGGCCCTTCTAAAAAGGCGCTGTCATCCGGCCGGCCTTGATAAAATTTCACCAGCGCCGGTAAGGCGCGCAGCCCCAATTGCCCCGCCAGCGGCTGCAAATTGGGATCGTTCATGTCCACTTTAGCCAGAGTCACCTGACTATTCGCCACCCCCACCAAGGCTTCCACCAGCGGTGTCATCGCTTGGCATTCTGGCATTTGCGGCGCATAAAAATAAAGCACCAATGGTTTATGCTGGGAGGCTTCCAGCAACTCGGTTTGAAAATTTTGCGCGGTAATATCAATGATCATGGGCACATCTCGCTTGGCAACAGGTCAATAGTGGCGAAAAAACTAGGGAGTAAGGTGGGGGCAACAGCGGCAAACTTCAAGTCGGCATCAAGCTGATACACGCGCGGCAGATCCACGGCGGCGCTATTAAATTTGTGGGTTAACTCGCAAGTCGCCGCCTGCTGGGTGGCCAAGGCCAGCCAGCCGTGGCCAAGCGGCCAATCGTGCAGCTGATACGTGTGCTCATCTAGCTGATTCTCCAGCCGCTGACTTAACTCACCCAAGGCATCTGGCGGAAAAATAATTTTATCTAGCCCAGCGCTAATGCCGCCGCCGTGGGCTTTGAGCACCGCTTCTTTGCGCGCCCACAAACGCAAAAAAGCGCGGTGGCGCGCCGGTGCCGGCAAGGCGCAAAGCCAAGCGTATTCACTGGCGGCAAAAAAACGCTTAGCCAGCGGCAGCGGATCGCGCCCAGGCGCGCGGCACTCGACATCCACGCCCAGCGCGCCTTGGGGGGCAAACGCCAGCACCAGCAGGCCGTGACTGTGGCTTAAATTACACTGCCATGCCAGATCGGTAAGCTGCCACTTGCCGTGCGCACCTGGCGCAAACTGCAGCGTTTCTGGCGCGCGGGCCAGTTTTGCCCCAAGCCACTGGCGCAGCACAATGCGGCTGAGCCGGTATTCATGCCGGCGCGCCGGTGCCTGACAGGCACTGGCATATGCCTGCTCTTGCGCGCTTAATACCGCGCTGTGCGCGCTGACCCACGCGGCGGGCACCGCTTGGCTTTTAATGACGACTAATTCAAGCACAACGCGGTGCCTTGATTTGTATTGGCCCATCTCATGTTATGCACCTTCCCCCTTTATGCAGTGAATGGATTTGGCTGGCTAGCCGGCCACG
This sequence comes from Aeromonas sp., assembly GCA_051658125.1. Classification (GTDB taxonomy): domain Bacteria; phylum Pseudomonadota; class Gammaproteobacteria; order Enterobacterales; family Aeromonadaceae; genus Aeromonas. The sequence goes on along the minus strand of JBOFMA010000046.1, from coordinate 27,906 downwards.
GGACAAACCGGCAGCGCTAGCGCTGTGCCTGTTTAGCCAAACAGCGGCTCGGCGCGCGAGCGGCATGTTGGCACACTTTTGCCACCTTTGCCGCGATTGGTTACATCTTTTGTCTGGGCAAAGCGTGGGCGGTTTTGCACAATGCTGACCCTGCACGCTGGCCAAAGAGCCATAACGCGTGACGAGGCTGCCGGCCTAACGCAGCCGACCCGCTAGCCGATGTGGCCGACCACGCCAACCGACACTCGAAAGTTAAGGATGCTTATGCGCTTACCTTATGCGCTCGCTTGCAGCGCACCGCTGCTGGCCGCTCTGAGCCTCGGGATGACGGTAAAGGCGCAGCCGCCCCTAATTAGCCCCTTAATGGCCGCCCGTTTTTTAGCCACCCCCTCGACGCCAGCCCTTGCGGCCATGCCGCCGCGCCCGTTTTCGCTAACGCCTGCGGATCTGACCCCGCCGCCTAGCCGCGGCTTATCGCGCGCCGATATTTTGACAGTGTTTGCCCGCTGGCGACACACGCCCTATCGTTTAGGCGGCGCCTCGCGGCGTGGCATCGATTGCTCGGCGTTTATTCGCGCTGTGTTTCGTGAAGCCAGCGATATTGAGCTCGCGCGAGACACGCGCAGCCAAGTCAAACAAGGGGTAAAGATCAGCAAACGCGCGCTCAACTTTGGCGATCTGGTATTTTTTAAGGTCAATCGTCGGCTCAATCATGTCGGCATTTATGTCGGCGCCGGTGAGTTTATCCATGCCTCGGCGAAAAAAGGTGTCACGCGTTCTAAGCTCAACAGCGGCTATTGGCGCCAAAAATTTTGGCAAGCGCGGCGCGTCAGCGGTCAGGTCTAACGGGCGGGCTTAAGCGCCGTTTACGCGCTGTGCCGTTGAAATCACTTCCCCTCAGCGCCGCGCGGCCAAACAAACAGGGCGCCCGTAGGCGCCCTGAGTAACACTCACTATCCGCTTGCCTTAGAAGAAGTACTTCAAGCGCACACGGGTGCCAGCTTCGTGATCGTCTTTAAACGCCGCAGTACCGGCGCCTTCAGCTTCTTGCTCGGTGTAGTAAGCGCCCAAGTACACGGACAAATCAGACACATCTAAAATGTTTGGAATATGGTAAGAAGCGTTATAGGTGTTGACCTTCACTTCGCCGTTATACCAACCGTTTTCGTCGATATCGCTCAGGCCATACACATAACCGAGACCGAAGTTACCGTAGATAAAGTTCAGGCCGGCGGCGGTGTTGGTTTCGTTTAAGGCATCCATGCGCGCCATGTTGGCGTTCAGCACAAAGCCATTACGGGTATAGGTGGTGGTAAAACCTAAACCGTTACGGTCACTAACATCGCGACCGGCCGCATCGGTAATCGCATCTTTGACGATGTTCGATTCCGCACCTAAAGCAAATTTCCAGTTAGCATTGGCTTGATAGGCCAGCACCGGACGCACGATGACCACGTCTTTGTTGGCAGGCTCTAAGCTTTCGTTATGATAACCATTTTTAAAAAGATCCGAACGATCACCCATCATCACCGCCACTTCGCCATACAGTGCGCCGTGTTGCTTAGCCAGCAGCAGTTGACCTGAATCGCCACCGCGACCACGGCCCTCTTTCATCTGGTACACATAGCCATTGCCATTGGTGTACAGATCGTTGGCCGAATCACCGCTGTATTCTAAGAAGGTATCCTGGCCAACGGGGAACATGTCATAGGCTTCAAAGCGACCAATTTTTAACATCCAGTCGTTTTTCTTCTCAAAGCCAATCCACGCATCGTCTAAATTCACGCTGCCGGTGGTATCAAGCAGGGGCTGGGCTTTAAACAGAATGTCTACGCCACGTGCAGTTTCCCGCACACCACCGATATCAAGCAGGATGCGGCCATCTTGGTCCAGATCAAAGTCCTTGTCTTGGCCCTTTTTATCTTGGTAGTCGAGGTTAAATTCTACGTCGCCAGCAAAGGTTAACTTGCCTTTGCTTGAGTTAAACACATTGGTGCTGCTGGTTTGCGGAGCTTGCGCCGCTTCTAGCGCGCTTAAACGCTCTTCAACTGTTTGTGCTTGCGCCACGCTAGCGCACAAACCTAAAGCAACGGCAAAAGCCAATTTAGTTTTTACTGCGTTCATAGAAATACCTTTTGTAACTTCTGTTAGATAAGCATGCGTGGGCGGATGTAAGCGGTTGCACAAAAAAGCGCGTCAACGGCTCACCCACACCCTTTGTTAGGCGGCGAAGATTAGCGAGGTGGGCAGGCGAGCGCAAAGGCCGAACGGCCGCAGTGTGATCAAAGCCGCTGTTTTTATTGTATTTTCCCAATTTTTTTTGAAGCAGCGCAAAAAAATCCGGCCCATTACGGGCCGGATTGAGTAAAGGCTTAACGCGTTGCGCGCATTACGCTCGCGGCATTCGCCGATTTTTTTGTAACCGCTTACAGCGCGTTGGCTGCCGCAACCACATTTTCCACGGTGAAACCAAACGCTTTAAACAGCAGTTCAGCCGGCGCGGACTCACCAAAAGTAGTCATACCGATGATCTTGCCGTTTAAGCCAACGTACTTGTACCAGTAATCGGCAATGCCGGCTTCAATCGCCACGCGCTTGGTCACGCCACTTGGCAAGACCGACTCTTTATACTCAGCGCTTTGCGCGTCAAACACATCGGTTGATGGCATTGACACCACGCGCACCGCGCGGCCTTGGGCAGTTAACTGCTCATACGCCGCCACAGCCAGCTCCACTTCGGAACCGGTCGCAATCAAAATGATCTCCGGCACACCGGCGCACGCTTTGAGCACATAACCGCCAAGGGTGGCATTGTGCAGCTGCTCGGGCGTACGCGGCATTTGGCCTAAGTTTTGGCGTGAGAAGATAAGCGAGGTTGGGCCGTCTTTACGCTCGATGGCGTGTTTCCACGCAATCGCCGCTTCCACTTGGTCACACGGACGCCACGTGCTCATATTTGGCGTTAAGCGCAAGGATGCCATCTGCTCCACCGGTTGGTGGGTCGGGCCATCTTCGCCTAAACCAATCGAGTCATGGGTATAGACAAAAATAGAGCGCTGCTTCATCAACGCCGCCATACGCAGGGCGTTACGCGCGTATTCCATAAACATCAAGAACGTGGCGCCGTAAGGAATAAAGCCGCCGTGCAGGGCAATACCGTTCATCATCGCCGACATGCCAAATTCGCGCACGCCGTAGTGAATATAGTTGCCTGACGCATCGCTATTGGTCAGCGACTTAGAGCCAGACCACATGGTCAAGTTTGACGGCGCCAAATCAGCCGAACCGCCCATAAACTCAGGCAGCAGTTTGCCAAAGGCTTCTAAGCTATTTTGCGATGCTTTGCGGGTAGCAATTTTGGCCGGATTAGCTTGCAGAGTTTCAATGATCTGCCATGCATCTGCCGCCCAATTGGCCGGCAAGTCACCGCTCATGCGGCGCTGATATTCAGCGGCTAATGCGGGGTGCGCAGTGGCATAGGCTGCAAATTTTTCGCTCCAAGCGCTTTCGGCCGCTTGACCTTGGGCCTTGGCATCCCATGCGCTGGCAATCTCGCTTGGAATAACAAACGGGGCGTGTTCCCAGTTTAAGAAGGCGCGCGCGGCGGCAATTTCAGCGTGACCCAGCGGTGAGCCATGGCAATCGTGGCTACCGGCTTTGTTCGGTGAGCCATAGCCGATAGTGGTTTTGCAGCAGATCAGGGTTGGCTTATTGTTCACCGCTTTCGCCGCCACAATCGCGGCATCAATCGCTGCGGCGTCGTGGCCATCTACACCAGCAAGCACGTGCCAGCCATACGCTTCAAAGCGCTTTGGCGTATCATCGGTAAACCAGCCTTCAACGTGACCATCAATTGAGATGCCATTGTCATCCCAAAACGCAATCAATTTGCCCAGTTGCAGGGTACCGGCCAGTGAACACGCTTCGTGAGAGATGCCTTCCATCAAGCAGCCGTCGCCCATAAAGGCGTAGGTGTAGTGGTCAACAATGGCGTGATCAGGGCGGTTAAATTGCTCGGCCAGTGCTTTTTCGGCCAGCGCCATGCCCACCGCATTGGTGATGCCTTGGCCCAACGGACCGGTGGTGGTCTCCACGCCTGGCGCGTAGCCATATTCTGGGTGGCCCGGGGTGCGCGAGTGCAGTTGGCGGAAGTTTTTCAGATCATCAATCGACAGGTCATAGCCCGAGAGGTGCAGCAATGAGTAAAGCAGCATAGAGCCGTGACCGTTTGAGAGGATAAAGCGGTCGCGATCAGCCCAGGTCGGATTGCTTGGGTTGTGCTTTAAGTGGCTACGCCACAGCACTTCAGCGATATCCGCCATGCCCATAGGGGCACCAGGGTGGCCAGAATTGGCTTGTTGCACCGCATCCATACTCAAAGCGCGAATGGCATTGGCAAGCTCATTACGAGAAGGCATCAGATTCTCCTGCTATTGCATGATGATTGGCGCCACCAAAATAACACTAATTGGGGCTAGCAAACCATTGCGGCGCCATTTTTGCGCGCATTGTCACAGCCTAAGGCGCAGGGTGCAAATGTTATCTTGGCTTTAACTAACTTATTGCGACAACAAACGATTTTTTAGCGATTAAACAAAAATAGGCGTTTATTGCAGTTTTAAGGCTAAAACGCGGGTTTTCAAACGTTTACTACGGCGCTGGCCCGCCGCTCATAGCGCGACTTCGCGGTACGTTGTGCGCCGCTGTGTAGCTCTTGCCGGCGCGTTGCGCCTTGCCTACGGCCGGCTACTTGGCGAGGCTAAAAAAGTGCTAGCCAGCCTTCGTTGCCTCACTTAAAATAGACGTCCAGATGTAGAAACACCTACACCCCTGTTTATTTGGCGCCGGCTTTACTTGCTCTAGGCTGTATGCCGGCACCAGGCTTAACGCCACGGCGCTGCACCGCTGGCGGTCAATCAATTAAGTGAGAACACTATGGCTAAATTATTTACTTCCGAATCAGTCTCTGAAGGCCATCCTGATAAAATCGCTGATCAGATCTCTGATGCGGTGCTCGATGCCATCTTAAAGCAAGACACCAAGGCCCGCGTGGCCTGCGAAACCTTAGTTAAAACCGGTATGGTGATGGTCGCCGGTGAAGTGACCACCTCGGCGTGGGTTGATATCGAGCAGATCGTGCGCGATACCGTGCGTGAAATCGGTTACACCCACTCTGATATGGGCTTTGATGCGGACTCCTGCGCGGTGTTAAACGCCATCGGTAAGCAGTCACCGGACATCAACCAAGGGGTTGACCGCACCGACCCACTAGAGCAAGGCGCCGGCGACCAAGGCCTGATGTTTGGTTACGCGACCAACGAAACTGACGTGCTGATGCCGGCCCCGATCACTTATTCGCACCTGCTGGTCAAGCGCCAAGCTGAAGTGCGTAAAAACGGCACCTTGCCATGGCTGCGCCCGGATGCCAAAAGCCAGCTGACCTTTGCCTATGACGACGCGGGCAAAATTTTGGGCATTGACGCCGTGGTGCTGTCAACCCAGCACTGCGATTCTGTCAGCCACAAAGATCTGGTCGAAGCCGTGCGCGAAGAGATCATCAAACCGGTACTGCCAGCTGAGTGGGTGAATGAAAACACCAAATACTTTATTAACCCGACCGGCCGCTTTGTGATTGGCGGCCCAATGGGCGATTGTGGCCTGACCGGTCGCAAGATCATCGTCGATACCTACGGCGGCATGGCCCGTCACGGTGGCGGCGCCTTCTCGGGTAAAGATCCATCTAAAGTGGACCGCTCTGCCGCCTATGCGGCGCGCTATGTGGCGAAAAACATCGTGGCCGCCGGTTTAGCCGATCGCTGTGAAGTGCAAGTGTCCTACGCCATCGGCGTAGCAGAACCGACCTCGATCAGTGTGGAAACCTTTGGCACCGCTAAAGTGGCCGAAGATCTGCTGATCGCACTGGTTCGCGAGCACTTCGAGTTGCGCCCGTATGGCCTGATCGACATGTTGGATTTAAAGCGCCCTATCTACCAAGCCACGGCAGCTTATGGCCACTTTGGCCGCGAGGAGTTCCCTTGGGAGCAAACCGACAAAGCTGCTGCCCTGCGCGCAGCGGCCGGCCTGTAAATTTTAGCGCGGCGTTTGCCCGCCTGATCGTAAGCCCTGCGCCAAGCGCGGGGCTTTTTTATGGGCGACATTGCCGAAAATACGCCACTTTGGCCAAATTTTCAGCAAACAGTGCAAAAGTTCCTATTTTGTTGGTTTTACTGGCTTGACAGCCAAAGCCCGGCTCTTTATTATTTGCCCCGTTGTTAAGACACTGTCATTCCTCCTTAGCTCAGTCGGTAGAGCGACGGACTGTTAATCCGCAGGTCGCTGGTTCGAGCCCAGCAGGAGGAGCCACTTAACAACCGACCTTTCCTCCTTAGCTCAGTCGGTAGAGCGACGGACTGTTAATCCGCAGGTCGCTGGTTCGAGCCCAGCAGGAGGAGCCAAATTTTTGCCTTATGTCGGGCTTAAGCGCCAGACGTAACGCCAACAAAAAACCAGCCACACGGCTGGTTTTTTGTTTTGGTTGTTTTCCGCCACGCTTTTAGTGTTTGTCCATCAAGCCCGCGGCTGAGCACCCTCTTAGCTTCGCGTTTACTCCCAGCCATGCGGCGCGCACAAGGCCAGACACGTCATGCTTATCTGACTTTGTGCATATAAACAGTTAATACGCGTTAGCTCACCCCCGCACGTATTAAACGCATTGCAGTGCATCCAGCACGCCTTGCCCGCTGTGCACGCCGCCTTCGCGACTTGCCGCTGATTTACTGCGCACCAAATAGCCGGCATAAGCACTCAACGCAGGAGCGTTATCCGCGATAAGAGTAATGCTTGCCGCCTTGGCGCTGTCTTTTGCCGCACTAAACGCCGGCTCGCCAGCAAGGTGCACGGTAAATAGACCAATTTCACTCATCAGATCGCTTACCTCGACGCACTGACCACCGCGCACCGCGTTTGCGGCCCGTGTCGCCGGCACGCAGCGGCGCATTAGCAGCCAAGCACCAAATTCAGCGGCGTTTAACACCTGCAGTTTTTCGGCAATTTCTGCCCCAAATAAGCAATGCCCACCGCCTTCGCCTTGGTTTTTCAGCACCCACTGGTTTAAATCCAAATCCGGCAAGCGGGCGATAAGCTCGGCGCTAATGGGATAAATTTCCCCCAGCACGGCTTTAGCACCGCGCGCGGCGGCCGGCGTCACCCCCAGTGCCTGCAATTGCGCCTCACTCATGGCACTTAACACTTGCTGCACCCGTTTGCTGCCCGCCAGTTGCTGCGCCACCGTGGCATTAAGCGCAATGCGCGCGCATTCCAACGTAAGGCGCACGCCATACAACGTCTCGGGCGTGCTATCGGCGGCCTGATAATCGGCCGGCTGATAACCGGCGCGCAGATAGACGCCATCCAGCGCCCCCACCCCAGTCAACTGCAAACGCCCGCGTGCATCCAGAGTTAATTCATGGCTAAGCTCGCCCAAGGTGCGGCGCAGGGTAATAATTTCCCGCCCCTGCGCTTGTCCCACCGCCATCACGGCATCCGCTAGAAGTTGCTGATCAAATACATTGTCTTCTGCCGCTTGCACCACCATCAGCCAGTGCGCGGGGCCGGTTTCATTAAATTCATCTTTGATCTGCAGCGTTGCCTTGGCCCACGCGCTCGCCAAACGCGTTAACGCGTGATTGGCCAACACATTCATGCTGGGGTGCAAATAGCGCTGTAATTCTGCCGCGCGCTGGCCAAACGGCGCCATGCCTGCGGCAATGCCATTGCACTCAATCAGCTGCGCGCCATGAGTTATATCCTGCATGAAATCACTGCGCACTATATGCACGGGCAAGCAGCGCGGCGTTTGCGCTTGTATGCGCTGATGCAAAGCTAACAATCGGGCAAAAAAGGCATCGCCCAGCGCTACGGGGGCGATCACCTCGCTTAGCCACTGCGGCTGGCGCATAACCGCCAGTAGCACCTCACTTAGCCAGGTGGCGCTTTGCACCAGCTGATGAAATTGCGCCGCGCTGATCGCGGTGGGGCTTAAGGTAAATGGCACATGCCGCGCACTTTGTGCATCCACTTTAAACGCCATGCCGTGGCTTAACGCCCAGGTTACCGCACGCGCCGCCCGCTGCCGCGCCTCTTTATCTACTGACATACACCACCTCGCTAGATCACGCCGCCGATAGGCGCGGCAAACCAAGAGAAATAAGCGCCGCGAGGGCGATAAATAAACTTGCCACCCATAAGCAGACACTCAAGCCATACAGGCCAAACAGGGCACCCGACAGCAAGGTACCGATTAAACGCCCCAAGGCGTTGGCCATATAGTAAAAACCCACATCCAGCGACGCGCCCTCGCGATCGGCATAGCTAACAATCAGATAACTGTGCAGCGAAGAGTTGATGGCAAACAGCGCGCCGAAGATAAATAAGCCCAATAGTAAAACACTGCCTAGCTGCGGCCAGCCGTGTAGCGCTAGGGCTAATACCGCGGTCACCAACGCAAGCAGCAGTGCCCAGCCAAAGGCGCTGCGGCCATCGGGCAAACGCCCACGCGACTTGCCTGTCACACGCGGCGCTTGGGTTTGCACCAGACCATAAAAAATCACCCATAAGGCTAAAAACGCGCCCACTTGGCTGTGCGTCCAACCCAGTTGGCTGGCCAAATAGACCGGCAACGCCACCACAAACCACACATCGCGCGCACCAAACAAAAATAGGCGTGCGGCCGACAGCCAATTTATCGGCGCACTTTTGGCCAATAGCGCGCTAAATTTGGGCTTATTTTTCATCTGGCCTAACGCTGCGGGCAAAAAGCGCAGGCTAAGCAGCCCAACCGCGCCCAGCGCCAGCGCCATACTCGCCACCGCGCCTTGAAAACCCAGCCAGCTCAGCAGACCACCGCCTAAGAAAAAACCCACGCCTTTTAAGGCATTTTTTGAACCGGTAAGCCGCGCCACCCAGCGATAAAGTTGCCCCTCGGCTGCACTTGGCAACAAAGTTTTCAGGCTACTTTTGGCGCTCATTTTATTTAAATCTTTGGCAATCCCCGACAGCGCCTGCGCCGCCATTACCCAAGCTACCGGGGCGCCACTTTGCGCCAGCCACGCCGCCGGCACGCACAGCATCAGCAGCGCCAACACTTGCAACGTCAACCCGATATGCAGCATGCGCGTGAGCCCAATGCGCGCGCCGAGCCAGCCGCCGACGAGGTTGGTCACCACGCCAAACAGTTCATAGAACAAAAACAGCGCGGCAATTGCCAGTGGCGTATAGCCTAATTGGTAAAAATAGAGCACCACCAACATGCGCAGCGCGCCATCGGTCAAGGTAAAGGCCCAATAATTGGCCGTGACCACCGCGTAGTGGCGCAGCGCGGGCGAGGCCTGAGTCAGTGACATGCTGCTTACTCCTTATCCTTGGTCACGCAAACCGACCAGACGCATCAATTTAGCCGCGCGATTGGCACTGAGCAGCGCTTTGCTTTTCATTTTGCCCGAGGCATCAATCACCACATCGCAGGCCGACCAATCGGTGTCGCTAATAGCGCTATTTTGCGTGCAGCCGATACGCGTTGCCCCAATGCACAAGGTGGCACCGTCATGGCTGGCATGGTGCGCCCAGCGGCCCATGCAGCCAAAGCCATTGATACCGACTTTAATTGTCATGTTTCGCATCCTTATTTGTGCTTAAGCGGCGCGCTTAGCTAACGTGCGCATACTGCGCGGCTAAATACTCGCAATGTTCTGGCAGCGTTAACGAGCGCGGACGCAGGCCTTGGATCCAACCTTTGACCTCCGGCCAAGCGTAACCGGCTTCCAGCAGCAAGAGGGCGGCTAATAGCCCCGTGCGCCCCGAGCCACCGCGGCAGTGAATAGCCACCGTGTCACCGGCAGCTAGAGCGGCAAGCAAGGCGCCTTTATGTTGCGGCCACGCGCGGGCAAAGGGCGCCGCTGGCGCGCAATCATCTTCCACCGGCAAATGCCACCAGTTCAGGCCCAGCGCTGGGCACAGGGCAGCAATAGCGTCAGCGTTAAAGGCGGCTAATTCCTCACTGGGCATCAGCGTGATCAGATGGCGCGCGCCGGCGCCCTGCAACGTGGCCAACGCGGTGCCCACATCCGTATTTTTGGTGCCTGGGCACGGGGTAAAAATTAATTGCGCGCCATTGGGCAGCGCGAGCCGATCAAACGGGTGAGTTAATGCAGACATAACGTCTCTCTTTTACTGGGGTAACGGGGCGTGAACCGCGCGGTTAGGCTTTGGCAGCTGGTAGCGCGCAGGTTAAATCCTTGGGATCATTGATGCAGCACTCGGCCTGCAAAAAAGCAATCAATGCCGCCAAACGGCCGTAATCAGAGGTGCAGATAAGCTGGCGCTGAGCGCGGGTTTGCGTCACCAGCCCCGCTGAAACCAGCGCGCTGATATGGTGACTCAAGGTGGAGGCGGGAATCGCTAACTCGTGCTGCAGCGCGCCGACCGCCAAGCCGTGCGTGCCCGCTTTGACTAAATGCTTAAAAATAAACAGCCGCGTGGGGTGGCCTAACTCTTTAAACGCTTTGGCCAGCGCCTCAAGCTCTGGCGCAGAGGGCGTTAGGCTAAGCGCGGGATCGGCCGCTGGGCTGAAAATAGTGTCGCTCATGCTAAGGCTTGCCTCGCGCGCAAGAAAACGTGCCGCTGCGGCACCGGATTAATCACTTAATTCCATAATACTGGAAATATAATTTTTGCCAAGCCAAGCCAAGACCACGCAAACGCGCCGTGCCGATAGCACCACGCCCGCAAGCGCGGGCGTGGGTGGCAAGGTAAACCTGACTTACGCAGGCCAACATTACTTATAGCAAGGCCTGTTACCGCATCGGCGTTGGCGCTGCGGCGCGGCCGGTAAACTGCAACAACGCTTGGCCTTGCACATCACGCAGTTCTAACTGCCCTTGCGCGCTAAAGCTAAAGCTGGCCACTTGCGCGAGTTTGGCCAAAAAGGCTTGCTCGGCTTGCATTTCATTCGGGGGGCAGAGCATGCGGGTGACGCGCAGCGGGCTAAAAGTCAGCACCGGTTTGCCATCGCTGAGCAGTTGGCCGGCAAAGCGGTTACAGGCCGCTTGGCCACCAACGCGGTTGCCTTCAATGCGCAGCGTAAACGCCTCCTCTGGCGCATTGGGCACTTGCCACTGGGTACCTTTTAGCGGCAAATGGTCCACAGGGGCGGATGACGGGGTCGATGGTGCCATGGTGCAGCCTCCGAGTAACAGGGCGCCGATAGCGCCAATAAGTAGTTTATGGGTCATGGTCAACTCGTGTAGTGAGCAAAAAAATAACAAACGTTACAGCGCGACTTTATACGCGCTGGCATAGCAAATCAGTTCGCGAACGCAGTGTTCCGTAGCGCTGGCGGTAACGCATTTTCCTAAGACCACACTATTAGCGCCGAGCGCTGCCGCTTGGCGCTGGGCATCGCTGCGCACGGCAGTTAATTGGGGCGGCGCATCGTTGGCCTCGGCTTGGCACGCGGTGGCTTCCAGCGTGCCAAGGTAAAGGGAATTTTTTGCCGCTACCTCGCTGGCCTGATACACAGTGACGCGGCTCGGGCTAAAGTAATCCCACAGCGCGCCCATATCGAGATTGCTGCTCATGCCCATACTGGCACACCCGGATAGCAGCCAAGCCACTACGACGATCCATCCTCTCATTCCCTCTCCTTTAAGTCCGTTTAGGCAGACGGCGCCAAGCGCTGATACAGTCCGCGATAGTAATCATCATTAAGTAATTCAGCATGACTGCCCGCCAAACGAATGGCGCCACGCTCCATCAGTGCGAGCCGATCTAGCGCGGCTAAGCCCTGCAAGCGGTGGCTGATCAACAGCACACTTTTCTCACGGCCTAAGTTGGTCAGCAGGGCCATAATCGCCTGCTCGGTTTGGCTATCGAGCCCTTCGGTGGGCTCATCGAGCAGCCAAATCGGCGCATTGTGCAATAACGCACGCGCTAAACCAATGCGCCGACGCTCACCACCCGACAGCGGCCGGCCACCTTCGCCAAGCCATTGCGCCAAACCTAGCTCATCGTCGGTGAGCAAATAGCTTAAACCCACTTGCGCCAGCGCGGAGCTCAGCGCGGCATCCGTGGCATTGGGCGCCGCAATGCGCAAGTTATCGGCCAAACTGGCAGAAAACAGGTGCACGCGCTGGCTCACCACGGTGATAGAGGCGCGCAGCGCCGCTTGGCTGTAAGCGGCCAGCGGCACGCCATCGAGCAGCACTTCGCCTTGAGTTAACTGCCATTGGCGCGTGAGCAGGCCAAGCAAGGTTGATTTGCCGCAGCCGGTTTGCCCAAGCAGCGCCAATTTTTCTCCTGCACGCAGCGTTAAATCACAAGCGTTGAGCACAGGCGCGCCGCCCGGATAACTAAAACTCACCTGCCGCAGAACGACTTCACCGCGCTGGGCCGGCCGGCTGTGCGTGCCCCAGTGCGGCGCTTTGGCGGTGTGCAGCACCTCACTTAAGCGCGAGGCAGCGCTGACGGTGGTCGATAAGTGCATAAACGCGCCGGCCAGCGGCAAAATTGCTTCAAAGCTGGCTAAGGTGGCAAACACCAGTAGCGCGCTCAGGGCATCTGGCGTTTGGCCACTGACGCCGTGACCGGCGAGCCAGAGCATCAAGCACACCGTCCAACCGCTAAGCAGTTGCATAGCGGCACTGGCAGCGCCACTGACCCGCGCCATGCGCACTTGCGCGTCAATTAATTGCGTTTGCGCCGCATCCACCTCGCTAAAGCGCGCCTTAGCCGCGCCAAATAACTGCAACTCGGCTTGCCCTTCCACATAATCGAGTAACTGGGTGCGCAGGGCCGCTTTTTGCACATTTAGCGCCACGCCGGCGCGGCGGCCAGCGCGATAAAACAGCCACGGCAACAGGCCAATGGCCAGCAGCAAAATAGCGCCAAGGGTGAGCGCCGCGCGGCTATCCACCAGTGCCAACGCCCCCACCAGCACGCCGCTACCCAACAGCGCCACCCACAGCGGGGTTAATAAGCGCAAATACAGGTGATCCAGCGCATCGATATCGGCGACCAAGCGGTTAAGCAGGTCGGTTTGCCGAAACGCGCGCAAATTTTGCGCCGTCAGTGGCGCTAAGCGCTGCCAAAACCAGTGGCGCAGCGCCGTAAGCAGACGAAAGGTCGCATCATGGCTGACCACCCGCTCGCCCCAGCGCCCCGCCGTGCGCACAATGGACAAAAAGCGCACGCCACCGGCCGGCGTCATGTAGTTAAATTGGCTGCGCGACAACGCGCCAAGTCCCGCCACCGCCGCCGCACTTAAAAACCAGCCCGACAGCGACAGCAACCCCATGCCCGCAAGCAGCGTAAACAGAGCCAGCAACATGCCAGCCATTAAGCGCGGCCACTGCTGGCGATACAGGCGCGCAAACGGCCATAACACCTTAAACATCGAAGCTCACTCCTTGTGACTTAACTTGCGCCTGATGCCGCGCCAGCAGGCGAGCAAAGTCGCCGCCCGCTGCACTCAGCTGGGCAAAGCTGCCCGCTTCAAGCAATTGGCCTTGGTCTAGCAGCAAAATTTGATCCATCTGCGCCAAATCATCTAACCGGTGGGTCACGGTGAGCACGGTTTTGCCCACGCTGGCCTGCGCCAAACTGGCCAATACAGCGCGCTCGGCGCCGCGATCCAGACTCGCGGTGGGTTCATCGAGCAGCATAAAATAGTGTGGTTTAAGCAATAAGCGCGCCAGCGCGACGCGCTGCGCTTGGCCCACCGACAAGCCACTGCTGCCATCACCTAGCGGCGCATCTAAGCCTTTTTCGCGCACTAATTCTGCCGCATTAGCCGCAGTCAGCGCGGCGACTAAGGCGCTATCACTGGCCGCAGGCGCCGCCAGCGCTAAATTTTCCCGCAAGCTGCCATAAAACAGCGGTGGATTTTGCCCCAGCCAACCGAGCGCGGCGCGCCAAGCACTGGGCTGCAAGTCAGCGAGCCTTTGGCCATCGACAAAAATATCACCGCGATAAGGCGCAAAACCCAGCAGCGCATTGACCAGCGAGCTTTTCCCCGCGCCACTTAAGCCCACCAGTGCGGTGCGCGAGCTGGCGGCCAAGGTAAAATTAAGCGGCCCGACCAGCACTTTGCCCTCGGGGCTGAGCACGGTTAAGTTTCGCGCTTCAATGCTAAAGGCCGCGCGCGCGTTAAACGGCGCCTGCCCGCTGGGTGCGCAAATCACCTCTGCGGTTAAAAACTCAACTAACTGCTCAGCCGCGCCAATCGCTTGCGCTTTGGCGTGATAGTGGGTGCCTAATTCACGCAGCGGGGCATAAAATTCCGGCGCCAAAAACAGCACAAACAGGCCGGTAAACAGCGTGACCTTGGTGCCATAGGCGCCAAAGTTCAGGTGTTCTAGATAAGAAAATCCAAAATAGACCGCCGCCAGCGCCACCGAGATCGCGGCAAAAAATTCCAGCACCGCTGTGCTTAAAAACGCCAGCCGCAGCACTTCCATGGTGCGCTGGCGAAAATCTTCTGATGCTTGTTTTATCTCTGCGCCCTGCGCCTCGGTGGCCATAAACAGCTGCAAGGTGCTCAAGCCTTTTAACCTATCTAAAAAATGCCCCGAGAGCCGCGCTAAGGCTTGGAAGTTACGCCGGTTGGCATCGGCGGCGCTAACGCCCACCAAAATCATAAAAATAGGAATTAAGGGCGCGGTAGCGAGCAAAATTAAGCCTGCGGCCCAGTTAACCGGCAATATCGCGCCTAAAAACAGCACGGGGATCAGCACCGCCACCGCCATTTGCGGCAAATAACGGGCAAAAAAGTCCTGCATATTTTCAATTTGTTCCAGCAGTAAGCTGGCCCAACTCCCCGCCGGGCGGCGCTGGATATAGGCGGGCCCTAATTCAGTTAGGCGCGTGAGTACGGCGCGGCGCAGCACTTGGCGCACGGCGCAGCCCGCTTGCACGCTGTATTGCTCACGGGCAAAACTTAGTACCGCTTTACCCAGCATCACGGCGGCTAAGGCCGCAAATGCACTCAGATGCTGCTTCGGTGCCTGCTGCAATTGGATAAAACTGTGCAGTAAGTGGGCAATTAAACCGGCTTGCGCAATCAGCAATACGCCCTGGCCCAGCCCACAAAGCACCGCCAAACGAATCGCGTGGCGGCCATGGCCCGATTGCTGGCGCAGCCAACCATAGAGTTTTTTTTGTTGTGACTTATCCATGCCCGCGCTCGCCCTGCCCTTGCCGCAAAATATCAGGCGGCAAGACTATCTGCGCCCTGCCATCGATGCAACCTTACCCACGCCCTTTACCGGCCTTGCGCCGCAAGTTTGTGCACGCGGCGGGCTATTTTTGTGCTAGTCGCTTAAGTTTTGAGCGAACGATTTGATTTTTATAACTTTTTTGCCTGCCTCGCTTGGCTTGAGCCACCCAATGCGCCTATAGTAGCGCCCTGTTGCGGGTGTAGTTCAATGGTAGAACGGCAGCTTCCCAAGCTGCATACGTGGGTTCGATTCCCATCACCCGCTCCAAGCGCCTCAGCGCTACATAAAGCGGGCATGGTATAATGGCTATTACCTCAGCCTTCCAAGCTGATGATGCGGGTTCGATTCCCGCTGCCCGCTCCAAATTTTTAACGCCCGCTACTGCGGGCGTTGTTGTTTTGTCCTGCGGCCAACACATGACTGGCTTTGCGCTTGGCGCATTTTGCCCTATGCTAGCCGCCGTTTTGCTCGCAAGGAGTTAGGCCATGACCTCACCAGCCCAGAAGACCCCCATCCACGCCGATGCGTTACTCAAACTTGCCAATGATCTGCTCAAAGCCCATGAGGATTACCAGCCCGGCATGCGCGCCGATAGCGTGCAGGAGCGCGGCGGCATTTTAGTCTTTCAAGGCGAATACTTTTTAAACGCCGACGGCACGCCGAGCGCCAAAACCATGGCAGTGTTTAATCTGTTTAAAAAACTGGCGCAAGAGCTCTCGGGCCACTACCAGCTGAGCGCGTAAGCGCGCACAAGCACGCCCAGTAGGCCTTAACCACCTAGTAAAATGGCGCCGCCTTCTAATTCCAATGGGAACGCAGGCGGCGCCATTTTTGTCGGTTAGGCATGGCTAGACGCTAGGCCGTAGGCCGCTCGCAGGATGAGCAGGCAGCATGGGCGAGTGCTAGCTAAGCAGCCAGCAATTGCGCCCTTGCGCCTTACTTTGATAGAGATATTTATCCGCCTCGTCATACAGCGCGTCGCTAGCGCACGCCGGATAAAATGCGCCGCCAGCGCTTAAGGTCACCCGCTGCACCGCTTCACGCCAGCGCTGGGTGGCGACTTTTTCTAGCAATAAATCTAAGCGGTGCGCCAACTCTTCCCGATCAAAAGTGATCAGCACGGCAAATTCATCCCCACCTAAACGAAACACGGCATGCTCGCCCAACTCATGGGTCATCAGGCTCGCCACGCGGCACAGCACATGGTCACCCACGCCGTGGCCAAAGCTGTCATTGATAGCTTTAAAATTGTCTACATCAAACAATACCAGCCAGTGCGGCGTTTGTTGCGCCTCTAAGCGCTGGCGCGCCTCTTCAAATGCGCGGCGGTTCATCACGCCGGTGAGAGGATCAAGGCGCAGATCGCTTTGATCTTTGAGCACGCTAGCGCGCACCTGCTCAATTTCACTCAAACTGTGCTGCACGAACCAAGTTTTCACCCCCGGCGCGTCGGTGGCCGCGGCAGGATTACTCTTAACCGTGGTCAAACTGCCAGCCACCAGCGCCTGCTCTTGCCGAAAGATGCGCATTAACAGGCCGATATTAAAAAACCAGAGCAAAAACAGGGCGATCAGTGGCAACACCATGCGCACCATGGCGCCATAAAACCGCTCACGAAAAATTTCTGGGGCTAAATAGATATACAAATCCCAGTTGATGTAGGCCAGCGGCCGCTTTAGATAGCTGCCGCGCCACAGCACATCAAAACCAAACCAGCTAAAGCCTGGGGTTGGCACAATGGCGCGACGCGCCATTAGGCTCAAATTGCTGCCCACCACCAAGGTTTGGCTATCGCGCAGGGTCAAATAAATCGCGGTGTGCTCGTTTAAGGTGCGCATCATGGCCGCGCGCAGCGGCTCAAAACGGGTATCGACCATCAGTAAACCCAGCAGTTGCCCTTCGCTATCTTTCACCCGCCGCACCAAGGTCATCACCGGATCGCCGGAGACAAATTCCGGATAGGGGCCGAGCCATTGCAAATCGTCGCCTTGCGTCAACGCGTTAAACCACGGCCGCAAACGCGCGTCAAAGCCCTGTTTATCCGGCCAGGCGGGATAGGTATGCAATTTATCGATCCGCGCGTTATAAAACATCAAAAAGTGATCGATGCGGCGTAATTTGGCGGCGGCGGCCCAAAATGGCGTCACCGGTGACTGGCCACGGGTGATAGCGCCTTTATCTAGACTTTCCTCAATCACGCTCAGCAAACGCTCATTGGCATTCACTGTATCGTGGATCAGCGACGCTTCCACGGAGGATCCCATATGGCCGTAGCCGTCGATCGTCTGCTCGATGTCGCGTAAAAAACTGCCGATGGCCAAACTTAAGTAGCCAACCAGGACTAAAATGCCGAGGAAAATAGTCAGCGGTGCCAGAATGTAATAATTCTTATTGATCTGTTCCTGTTCCATTGTCCTTTAATCCTGATAACTGCCGTGCCGCGCACAACCTTAAGCCCAGTTAGCCTAGCGGCAAAATCTATCATTAAATCGGTGTCGGTGCAGCAGACAAACGCCAGCATGGGCAAACTTAACGGCTTGAAAAGTTTTCACTTTTTCGCCACTTTAACCAAGCACACTCACAATGACCATGACGCAAGGAGCATTTATGGACAATCCAGTAATTGCGCAGCTAAAAGCGCGCCGCACTATTTACGCCTTGGGCAAGGATGTTGCTCAACCCACGGCGCACTTAGAGGCGTTGATCACCCACGCGATTAAACAGTGCCCTTCGGCGTTTAACTCGCAAAGTTCCCGCGCGGTGATTTTATGGGGCGCCGCGCACCACGCCCTGTGGGATATGGTTAAAGCGGAATTGAAAAAGGTCGTGCCCGCCGAGGCGTTTACCCAAAGCGCGCAAAAAATTGACGGCGCCTTTGCCGCCGGCCTTGGCAGCGTGCTGTTTTTTGAAGACACGGCAGTCATTGCCGGTCTGCAGCAGCAATTTCCCGCCTATGCCGATAACTTCCCCATTTGGTCAGAGCACGCCAGTGGCATGGCGCAACTGGCGGTATGGACGGCGCTAGCCAGCGAAGGCGTCGGCGCCTCACTGCAGCATTACAACCCATTGATTGATGCCGCCGTCAGCGCCCATTGGCAGTTACCCGCCAGTTGGAAACTGCGCGCGCAAATGCCGTTTGGCAGCATTGAGCAAGGCGCGGGCGAGAAAACCTTTATCGACGATGCCGCGCGCATCAAAATTTTTCGCCAATAGCGCATCTCCTGCGTCTGTGATGTAAAGCGCCCGCGGGCGCTTTTTTTTGCTTTTGAGCTTGCGCGGGTTATCCGCGCACGCACAGCGCAGACTATTTACAGACCCAAGGCATAGCGCAGCACAGAGCGTTTAAGCGGGCCGGCGCGATCGGCCAGCAGCAACCCAAGGTTGCGGGCGATTTTGAGCGGCGGCAGTTGGCTTTTAAAGGTGTGATAAAACAGATCCATACCGCTTTGCATCAACAGATTGTGCGGCCGACGGGCGCGCTCATAGGCGCTAAGCAATTGCTGCGCTGTGCCCGCATCGAGCGTGCTGCCGGCAAAGGGCGCTAACCCTAGGCCAAGCGCCGCCACATCTTTAAAGCCCAAGTTCACCCCTTGGCCGGCCAGCGGATGAATGGTGTGCGCGGCATCACCCAGTAGCCACACTCGGCCAACCCCATAGCGCTGCGCGTGGCGGCGCGTGAGCGCAAAAGTGCCGCGCGCCAGCACCTGCACGCTATCGCCGAGCGCCTCGTGAGGAAAATGCCGGCCAATGGCCTGCTCAAGTTGCCTGGCCGACAAGGCGGCCAGCGCGCGAATGCGCTCGGGGGCGGCGTACCAAACCAAGCTGGCATGCTCGGCGCCTAGCGGCAAATAGGCGACCGCCTCTTGTCCCTGAAACGCTTGCCAGGTGCGCGTGCAATCGCCGCCTTTAACCGCGACGCTAATAAGCAAACAGTGCTGGCGATAATCAAACTGCGTTAAGCCAATACCGGCTTGAGTGCGCACCGGCGAGTGCGCGCCATCACAGCCGAGCAGCAATTGCCCGCGCCGCTCGCGGCCATCATGCAAGGTGATCTGCACGCCCTCAGGCGTTTGACTAAAGCGCGCCAGCGTGGCCGTTAGCCATTCAATTTTCGGGTGCGCCACGGCCCGCGCCCACAGCGTCCGCTGCACTACATGGTTTTCCACCATGTAGCCCAAGTTGGCGCGGCCCACTTCACTGGCCAAAAACTGCGTAGCCATGCCAGCGCGCTCCCAGGTTGCCAGCGCGCTAAATGGGTGCGCGCGCATCGCCAAAATATCTGGCCATACTTGCAGGGCGGTTAACTGCGCGACACTGGCTGCGGTCAGGGCGCTCACGCGCAGATCAAACGGCGCCTGCGCGTCAAATGGCGCCGGTGGCGCGGGCTCAATTAAGCACACCGGCCAGCCAGCGTCAGCCAAGGTTAACGCGGCGCTAGCGCCAACTAAGCCACCACCACTAATGATCACCGGGAGTGGAGGCACACTGTGAGCGGGCATAACAAACGCTTCCTTTAGTTGAAATGCTCTAGCGAGCCGTGGCGCCCACGGCGCTTTGGCCGCGGGGACATGCATATTAACTAGTCAGCCCCCCGTTTGCAGAGTAAAATGCGCGGCCTTTGATCTCGCCTGCGCCGCGGGATCTGCGTTTCTACTTATCTGCCAAGAGTTGCCATGAGCAAAAAACTTCACATTAAAACTTGGGGCTGCCAGATGAACGAGTACGACTCGTCAAAAATGGCAGATCTGTTAGACGCCAGCAATGGCTACAGCCTGACCGAGGTACCAGAAGAGGCCGATGTGCTGCTGCTAAACACCTGCTCTATTCGCGAAAAAGCGCAAGAGAAAGTGTTCCATCAGCTCGGTCGCTGGAAAAAGCTCAAGGCAGCCAAACCTAGCCTAGTGATCGGCGTGGGTGGCTGCGTGGCCTCACAAGAAGGCGAGCAGATCCGCAAGCGCGCGCCCTATGTCGATATCGTATTTGGCCCACAAACCCTGCACCGCTTACCCGCGATGATCAAGCAAGTGCAAGCCGGTCACGGCGCACAGGTTGATACCGCGTTCCCTGAAATTGAAAAATTTGACAACCTGCCAGAACCCCGCGCCGAAGGCCCGACCGCCTTTGTATCGATCATGGAAGGCTGCTCGAAATATTGCACTTACTGCGTGGTGCCCTACACCCGCGGCGAAGAAGTCAGCCGGCCGCTCGATGACGTGCTCTACGAAATTGCCCAGTTAGCTGAGCAAGGCGTGCGCGAAGTGAACCTGTTAGGGCAAAACGTGAATGCCTACCGTGGCCCGACCCATGATGACGGCATCTGCACCTTTGCCGAACTCTTGCGTTTAGTCGCCGCCATTGATGGCATCGATCGCGTTCGCTACACCACCAGCCATCCGATTGAATTTACCGATGACATCATCGAGGTCTATCAAGACACGCCGGAAGTAGTGAGCTTTTTGCACCTGCCGGTGCAGTCAGGCTCCGATCGCATCCTGACGATGATGAAGCGCCCGCACACCATCTTGGAATATAAGTCCAAGCTGCGCCGCCTGCGCGCCGTGCGCCCCGATATCACCATCAGTTCAGACTTTATCGTCGGTTTTCCAAATGAATCGGATGCCGATTTTGAAGCGACCATGAAGCTGATTGAAGAGGTGGGCTTTGATATGAGCTACAGCTTTATCTATAGCGCGCGCCCCGGCACACCGGCGGCCGACATGGCCGATGATATAGACATGGAGACCAAAAAGGCGCGCTTAGCCCGCTTGCAGCACGCGATTAATCACAACGTGATGACCATTGGCCGCAGCATGCTCGGTTCAACCCAGCGCATTTTGGTGGAAGGCCCCTCGAAGATGAACGTGATGGAGTTGACCGGTCGCACCGAAAACAACCGCGTGGTCAACTTTGAAGGCCCACACAGCCTGATTGGCGGCTTTGCCGACGTCGAGATCACCGAGGTGATGCCCAACTCCCTGCGCGGTAAATTCCTGCGCGGTGAAAGTGAAATGGGCCTACGCAGCCAAACCGCGCCAAGTGCGATTCTTGCCCGCCGCCCCGATAATGTGCCCGATGCCTTGGGCGTGGCGGCGTATACGCCGAACTGATCACCGTTTATCCCCCCGCTTGGGGGGATTTTTTCTTCTCTCGCTAAGGTCAACCCCCTGTGAGCCGACACATTACCACTCTGCACCTGCATCTTGCCCCCGCCGATAACCAGCGCTTAGCCAATCTCTGTGGGCCATTAGATGACAATTTTAAGCAAATCGAGCAGCGCTTAGGCGTCACGCTCAGTTATCGCGACAATCACATCGAAATCACAGGTAAAGCCGCGCCATGCCACGCCGCCCAAGCGGTGTTAAAGCAGCTGTATGTCGATACGGCGCCCATCAAAGGCCACTACCAGTCCATTACGCCGGAAATGGTGCATTTGGCGATTCAAAGCTCTCATGGTTTAGAGCAAGGCGGCGATGCAGCAGATGACGATAGTGCCGCACCAAGCGCCTACAGCCACGAGGTGTTGGTAAAAACAAAGCGCGGCTTAATCAAACCGCGCAGCGCCAATCAAGCGCACTATTTGACGCAAATCGTCCGCCACGACATCACCTTTGGCATAGGTCCGGCCGGTACCGGCAAAACCTATTTGGCCGTAGCGGCCGCGGTCGATGCCCTAGAGCGGCAAGAAATTCGCCGTATTTTGCTCACCCGTCCGGCGGTGGAAGCGGGTGAGAAACTCGGCTTTTTGCCCGGCGATTTGTCGCAAAAAGTGGACCCTTACTTGCGCCCGCTGTATGACGCCCTGTTTGAAATGCTCGGCTTTGAGCGGGTGGAAAAGCTCATCGAGCGCAACGTGATTGAAGTGGCGCCGCTAGCCTATATGCGCGGGCGCACACTCAACGATGCCTTTATCATTTTGGATGAAGCGCAAAACACCACCACCGAACAGATGAAGATGTTCTTAACCCGCATCGGCTTTAACTCCAAAGCCGTGGTCACCGGCGATGTGACGCAGGTGGACTTACCGCGCCACACCCAATCGGGGCTCAAGCACGCCATCGAAGTGCTGCATGACATCGACGGCGTGGCGTTTAACTTTTTTGTCGCCAGCGATGTGGTGCGCCATCCGGTGGTCGCGCGCATTGTGCGGGCCTATGACGCCTTTGATGCTGAGCAAACCCGCGAAAAAGAGCAAAAAGCGGCGGCTAAACAACGCCTGCATGCCGCCATTAATCCGTCACCGACCGAGGAGTTCCCGCAATGAGCGTGATCTTAGATCTGCAACTGGCCAGCGCAGAGACCGCCGGCTTACCTAGCCTTGAGCAATTTCAGCACTGGGTGGATACCTGCGTGCTTGATTTTCAAACTGAAGCGGAGCTGACCATTCGCGTGGTTGATGAAGCAGAAAGCCAGAGCTTAAACCACAGCTATCGCGCCAAAGATAAGCCGACTAACGTGCTGTCGTTTCCGTTTGAAGTACCCGCCGGTATTGAATTATCGCTGCTAGGCGATCTGGTTATCTGCCGCCAAGTGGTGGAGCGCGAAGCGCAAGAACAAGGCAAAGCGCCGCTAGCACACTGGGCACACATGGTTGTGCATGGGTGCCTGCATCTGCTAGGTTATGACCACATTGAGGAGAGTGACGCGCAAGAGATGGAAGATCTAGAGCGCGAATATTTAGCCGAACTAGGCTATCCCGATCCTTATTTACTAGATGAGGCCTAACGCGCCTTGGAATGGGGCACCGGTGGCCCCATTTATTTCCCCTATTTTTATTGAGCAGCCACGAGATCATGAGCGACGAACACCCGAGTAACGGTTCACCCAAACGTAACTGGTTAGACAAAATTACCCAGCTATTTCAAGGTGAGCCAAAAGATCGTAACGAATTAGTTGAGGTGATTAGCGATGCCACCGATAGGGCGCTGATCGACCAAGAAACCAAAGATATGATTGAAGGGGTGCTCGAAATTGCCGACCTTCGCGTGCGGGATATCATGATCCCACGGGCGCAGATGGTCACCCTCGAAAAATCGCAGCCAGTTGAAACCTTTTTGCCGCTGATCATTGAATCAGGTCACTCACGTTTTCCGGTGATCAACGAAGACAAAGACCACGTTGAAGGCATTTTGCTGGCCAAAGATCTGCTGCGCTTTGCCTTTGTTGGCGCCGAGGAAGAAGAGGCGCTGCAACTCACACGCATTTTACGCCCCACCGTCATTGTGCCAGAGAGTAAACGGGTTGATCGCCTGCTCAAAGAATTTCGCCAAGAGCGCTACCACATGGCGATTGTGGTCGATGAGTTTGGCGGTGTGTCAGGGCTTGTCACCATTGAAGATATTTTAGAGCTGATCGTCGGTGAGATTGACGATGAGTTTGACGACATCGAAGAGGCTACGGACGATATCCGTCGCATCAGCAAGCGCGTGTTTGCCGTCAGTGCGCTGACCAAAATCGATGATTTTAATGACTTTTTTACCAGCCAATTTAGTGACGACGAAGTAGAAACCGTCGGCGGCTTGGTGATGCACGCCTTTAGCCATCTGCCGAAAAAAGGCGAAGAAATTGAGCTTGGCGGCTTTTTGTTTAAAGTCATGCACGCCGATAAGCGCCGCTTGCTGCAGCTGCAAGTAAAACTGCCCAGCCATCACAGCTGCGCGCAAAGCGAATAACTTGCCCTAGCGCCGCCGCACTGGCGGCGCTAGGCCTGCCCAAATTCAACTAAAAGATCTGCGCCGTGAAGCCAAGCCCCCGAAACATCCCCTTGCTACTCCTTCTGGTTAGCGCCCTTGCCGGCGCGGCCAATGTGCTGGCCTTTGCGCCCTTTGGTTATTGGCCGTTGCCGCTGCTTTCGCTACTCACGCTGGCGGCGCTACTTAATCACGCGGCGCCCAAAGCCGCCGCCGCGCGCGGTTTTGCCTTTGGCTTGGGGCTGTTTTTGCCCGGCCTATGGTGGATCAACGTCAGCATTACCGCATTTGGTGGCTTGCCGCTGGTTGTGGCGTTTTTATTGCTGCTGGGGCTAGCGGCCTATTTGGCGCTTTATCCCGCATTGGCCTGCTGGCTGTTTGCGCGTTTTTTTAGCGCCGAGCACACGCCACAATGGTTTCACGCCGCCGGCGACAGCCGCTTTAGCGTGCGGCGCTGGCTGCTAGCGTTTCCCGCCTTGTGGCTGACCTGCGATCTGCTGCGCGGCGCCCTGCTCACCGGCTTTCCGTGGCTTAGTTTGGGCTACAGCCAAATCGATGGCCCGCTCAAAGGTTTGGCGCCGCTACTTGGCGTGCAAGGCATCACCGGCGCGCTGCTGGTGAGCGCGGGCGCCCTGTGGCTGGCGCTGGGCCGCAAGCAAGTGGCTTGGCTGCTGTTACCAGCGCTGCTAATCGCCGGCGCGCAGTGGGGCGCGCGGGCGCAATTTGTCCGCCGCGGCGAGCCGGTTAAGGTCGCCTTGGTGCAAGGCAACATTGGCCAGTCGATGAAGTGGGAGCCAGAAGCCTTAGTACCCACAGTGCGCACTTACCAAGATCTCAGCCGCCAAGCGCCGGACGCAGCGATTATCGTCTGGCCCGAGGCGGCCATTCCGGCGCTAGAACAAGAGATGGCGCCCTATTTAGTGAACTTAGATCAAACCCTGCGCCTACAAGGCCAAGGCTTGATCACGGGCATTATTCATTACGATGCCAGTGCGCAGCGCTTTTATAACGCGGTGATCGGGCTTGGCAAAGGCGAGGCGCCGGGGCAAATGCTCACCGGTTATGCCCCAGAACATGCCAATCGCTATTACAAATATCACCTACTGCCGATTGGCGAATTTGTGCCGCTAGAAGCGTGGCTGCGCCCGTTAGCGCCGCTGTTTAACTTGCCGATGTCTTCGTTTAGCCGTGGCGATGCTGTGCAACCGAATTTGCTGGCGCGCGGCTTTAAGCTCGCGGCCGCCCTGTGCTACGAAATTATCTTCCCCGAAGAGGTGCGCCGCAACGTGCGCGCTGATACGGACTTCTTACTCACCGTATCCAACGATGCGTGGTTTGGCACCAGCATTGGCCCGTGGCAACACATGGAAATTGCCCGCATGCGCGCGCTCGAGCTGGCACGCCCACTGCTGCGCGCCACCAACACCGGCATTACTGTGGTGGTAGATACCGATGGCGCGGTACAGGCGCAGCTGCCGCCGTTTACCGCCGGTGTGCTGCGCACCAGCGTGCGCCCCGCCCACGGCCAAACCCCCTATCACCGCTTTGGCCAATGGCCGCTGTATGGCTTGCTCTTGCTTGGACTGGGCTTTAGCCTGCGGCGCGTACGCTAATCGCCTAGCGCAGGATAAAAGGCGCGGTGATAACTCACCGCGCTGGGGCTAAGCGCAGATAAAGGCGCCGCGCCCTGCGGCTTAAGTAACTTGGCCATGAAATACTCGGGCGGCACCCCTGGCAGGCACAAAGCCGGATGCGATGCAAAGCCAAAACGCGCGTAATAGGCCGGATCGCCAAGCACCACACAACCGGCTGCGCCCAGCGCGGTTAATTGCGCTAGCACCTGCTCTACTAAGGCCGCGCCAATGCCTTGGCACTGATACGCCGGCGCCACCGCCAGCGGACCTAAGCCATACCAGTTTTCTGCGCCCGAGCTTAACGCCACTGGGGATACGCACACCCCACCGGCCAACTGCTCTTGCACCTGCGCCACCAACGCAAGACTTAACGCCCCCGCTTGACGCAATCCGGCAATAATTGCCGCCTCATTGCCATCACTGTGCGGCGCCGTTAAAAACGCCGCCGTGGTTACTGCTGCCAGGGCCGCGTTATCAGCCACAGTAGCCGCTCTTATCTGCCACATACTCTCTCCTATTTAACCTTAGCGAATTAGACCACGCTGATCTGCTCGACCAGCAGTTGCACGCTGCGTGCGCCGCGCCATTCATTAATATCCAAGCGATAAACCAGTTGCACCCGCTTGACGCGGGCATCCGGCCAGCGCGCCAAATCCACACCAAAGGCGATAGCATCCACCGCCACGCCATCGGCGCTTTCTAGCATCAATTTCAGGTGCTTTTCCCCGACCAAACGCTGGGAAATAAGCTTAAACTCGCCATCAAACAGTGGCTCGGGGAACGCTTGTCCCCACGGGCCATGGGCACGGATCGCTTGGGCAAATTCCAAACTAAGCTCACTGCCGGTAAGCTCGCCATCGGTCAGCAGCACACCGGTGAGCAATTCCGGCGTCACCAGTTCTGTTATCACCGCGCTAAACGCCACCGTGAAGGCGCCCAGTTTATCAGCATGCAGGCTTAAACCCGCGGCCATGGCATGGCCGCCAAATTTCACAATCAAGCCGGGATAACGGGTGTCGACCAACTCCAGCGCATCGCGCAAATGTACGCCGGGGATCGAGCGCCCCGAGCCTTTGAGCTCGTTATCGCCACTTTGCGCAAAAGCAATCACTGGGCGATAAAAGCGCTCTTTGATTTTCGAGGCCACCAAGCCGACCACGCCTTGGTGCCAATCCGCCCGCGCTAGCACAATGGCGCTGGGCACCTCGCCTTGGGCAAAGCGAATTTGCGCCACCGACGCCAGCGCCTCTTGCTGCATGCCCGCTTCAATTTCTTTGCGCTCGCGGTTTAAGCTGTCCATCTCCCGCGCCAAAGTGCGCGCGCGGGCCATGTCATCACACAGCAAACAATCCACACCGAGCGACATATCATCCAAACGACCCACCGCATTTAAGCGCGGCCCCAGCGCAAAGCCCAAATCACTGGCGCACAGGCGCGCTGCCGAGCGCTCCGCCACTTCAATCAGCGCGGTGATCCCGGGCCGGCAGCGCCCAGCGCGCATGCGCTGCAAACCTTGGTGGATCAAAATACGGTTGTTGTCATCTAGGGCCACCACATCGGCCACGGTGCCCAGCGCAACTAAATCGAGCCAATCGGCCACATTCGGCGCGGCCCGCTCACCATACCAGCTGCTTTGCTTAAGGTGACTGTTGAGCGCCGCCATCAGATAAAACGCCACCCCGACACCGGCCAGCGCTTTAGAGGCAAACGTACAACCGGCTTGATTGGGGTTAACGATGGCATCGGCGGCCGGCGTTTCGCTACCCGGCAAGTGGTGATCGGTGACTAATACCTGCATGCCGGCGGCTTTCGCCGCCGCCACACCACTTAAGCTCGAAATGCCGTTATCCACCGTGATAATCAGATCGCAGCCGCGCGCCGCCGCCAAGGCGACGATTTCTGGCGTGAGGCCATAACCAAATTCAAAGCGATTGGGCACCAAAAAATCCACCTGCTGCCCGCCCATAGCGCGCAGCGCCAGCACGCACAAGGCGGTACTGGTCGCACCATCGCAGTCAAAATCACCGACGATTAACATGCGTACTTGCCGGCGCAAAGCATCGGCCAGCAGCGCCACCGCCGCATCTATGCCGGCTAATTGCTTTGGCGACAGCAGATCACGGCTGCTTTTGGCCAGCACTGCCGGATTCGTTACCCCACGGCTGGCAAAAATTTGTTTTAAACGCGCCGGTAAATCACTGGGCAGATGATCGTCAGCCACGATAGGGCGGCGGCGGATTGCAAAGGCCATAAACACTCTCTTATCAAACAAATAGCCCTATCATACACGCTCAAGCAACAATTTGACGCTTAGCC
>JBOFMA010000045.1:0-2165 GCA_051658125.1 Aeromonas sp. | reverse complement strand
AGGTGGCCACACTCACCTTCGGCAACTTCGCCCACGTTAAGCTGCCATCTTGATTGATGGTGACATTACCCGGCGCCAGTGCATCTTCAGGGTTACTGATGATCTCAAAGGTCACGATACGCTGCGTGGCTAAACCGTGTGTCGTCGGCGTGAGTGATTGGCAGTAGTGGCTAGTGCCGCAATTACCTTGCAGCGTGTTACCTTTGGCCACGTTATCACCACCTAAGGCCACGCCAGCCATATCGGCTAACTTGGCAATCGGCTCAGGGTTCAAATCGCTGATCGAATCCATAAATACTACGTGACCGCCTTGGTTCACGTACTGGATCAAGGCGTCCACATCGGCCGCGCTTAAGAGCGGTTGCGCGATGTCCGACAGCGTTTCCCACTCATAGCCAGTCTCAACGCCTTTCAACGCAAACGACTGCACCAACAGCACTGGGCTGGTAGCAGGATCTAAGCCGGAGAAACCATCTTTGCTCAACGCCTGCAAATCTAAATTAAAGCGTGCATCGACAAAGAACGGATAGCCCAGCGGACTCAAATCACCGTTATTTTTAAAGTTATGCTGGAAACGATACGCAGTGGCGATATTCGTACCCACGCTGAGTGGATTCGCGCCTTGGGCATAGGCTGGATGCAACCACGTCAGCAGATTTTGCATAAAGCGCTGCATACTGCCGCCATCATGCTGTGGTGACAGGGTGGGGTCATTACTGTGTTCTGCGTTGGTGTAGGTACACACCCCCGCAGCGATTGACAATTGGTTGGACGCCCAATAGCTATCTGGACACGACAACACCGATGGGTATTGGCCATTGCCCATAAACACCACTTTACCTTGGCCAATGCGGCCAACACTCATGCCGGGCAAGCCAAAGCTCATGTTTTCAGCCGACACCAATGGCGGACGCGCCAATGTTATTACCTCTGCCTCTGGCAGTAAGCCAGTATCCAGCAGATAAGGCGTTTGCCCATCACGCTGCCACGCTTGTTCTTGGCCGGTTGCCAACCAATGGTTCTTGTCGTTGCGTGGCATCAGCACAGGGAACGCGCGGTTAGACACGTTCAAGGTACGCATCAAACGGGCATAACCTGACGCTGCATAAAATGACGCTTGACTATGGAACACGTGGAACTGCTCAACGCCACTATAAAGCTGCGCTAAATCGGCACGGATCTGGCTAGCGTCATCGGTGCGCAGGGCCGCATGGCGCAAACGCAGCCCACCCGCCGCCAGTTTCTGGTCAATCTGCGCGGCTAAGCCACTGGCAAATTGCGCATTAAACTCATCTGGCGTGGAAAAACCGGTATCACCAATCGGCGCGCCATTAGGCAAGGCCAAGTTAATTATCTCGTTAACCGCATTCGGGTAGAGCGCAAACACCTCCTGCACCGTCGGCGGGAACTCGGTCGCGTCACCATTTTGGCGGGCATAACGCGCCACTAAGCTGTCGATATTTTGCTTCACCATGACGTTATCGGTCACATCGCTTAGCTTGTATTCCAGCTGGTTACCCTTCACCTCACCAAAGGTGAAAGTATCAATACCCAGGGTAATGACTTCGCCATGGTTGTACTCCATCACGCCATCAAGCTCGGTAACACCGCGCGAAGACGCGGTAAAGTACGCCACACCAGCCAAAGGACGGCCGCTGACATCCCGCAGCACACTGGTGGTGGGCTCGGGCACCGCGGGGGTATAGCTCAACGCCGCCTCAGCGCTAGGTGAGACAAAGCCGCTGTTGAGATCGCTCGACGCGCCTGGCGTCACCGCAGGCACCACCGCATTATCCACGTGAGAGCTCGGCGCTTTATCCACGGCATCGGTTTGCTCTTGGTTGAGCTGGGCCTGCACCTCTGGATCATGCAGCTCGCGACCATAAAATGGCGCTATATCAAAGCTATCTAAACCATCCACACAATACTGCTGGTTGTCTGCCGCGCACTTATCAATACCGGCAAACAGTTGGCCAGCAAAGCTGCGCTGCTCGGGGGTGATTAGCTGCTCGACCACATCAAACGCCTGCATGCTCGCGGGCGTCTCTAGCACGCTGGCACTCGGCGCCGCCGTAGGGTGATTCAGCAGTTGAATGCTACCAAAGGTACAGGTAATCACTTCACCTTGACGGTAGTTAAACTGGCCGACTTCATTTAGCTCTTGG
>JBOFMA010000044.1:0-1229 GCA_051658125.1 Aeromonas sp. | reverse complement strand
GGCGCTGAGCAAGTGCAGGTAACTAGCCGCGCCACTAACGGGTTTACCTTGGCATTGGCGAGCGAAGTCGATAACGCGCTCGTGCGCTGGCGCATCAGCAAATTAAACAACTAGGAGGCCTCATGGCGCAAATTATGTTACAGCACGCAGGACAGAGCGTGCCAGATTTCTCAGTATCGGGTGCCGTCGTCACCGTCGCTGGCATGGCGATTGATTGCTGTGAGCGACAAGCCGACGAAAGCGTCATCATTGAGGTGCGCTACGTCAAAGGGGTCGTGGTTGAGGGCGGGATGGAGGGCGCTTACCTGGCTCAAATCGCCATACCTGCGCGCAGTTATCGCTACGCGGCCGCGACCGCGCCATTCGATGTGGAGGGTGCGAGTTCAATGTTAGGCGAGATGCGCATCCCTGTGCCATTAGATTGCCATGCTATCGCTATTACGCTCTGGCCGGCTGAGCAAAATTCACCCGTTGTGGAGCGCTCATGAGTCACATCTTCATTAAAGATCCGTTGCGCAGCGCTGCTGAGGCCGCTACGGGCGGTAAGCAAACCGTACTCTACACAGCCAAAGGTCAGCCTTCCTATATGTATGTAGTCAGCGCCTTCAACCGTGAAGATGTGAGCGAGACGGGCACTGAGCTGGGCATTGGTGTTCATCCGATGTTTTTACAGGACGGTGCAAAGAAAAAGGAACGTTTTATCGGCGCGTATGCAGGCGTGGTGCGCAATGGTGAGCTACTTAGCTTGCCGTATCAAGACCCTGGCCATAGTACAAGCTATGACCAGTTTCTGACCTATGCACGCGCCAATGGCGCTGGCTGGGGCCTGACAACAAACATTGATCGTGTTGGGCTGGCGCTGTGGTGCCGCAAAAACGGCTACGTACCAAGCGGCAATACAGACTACGGTCGCGACCACGCCAAAAAGTTCGAAACGGGCGTGCGCTATGATGACAAGCTGACTGGCGATCGCAGCGGCACAGGGCGGACGCGGACTGGTTCGGGGCCAGTATCTTGGCGGCATGATAATAGTACCAGTGGTATAGATAGCCTATGCGGCAACATGTGGGAATGGTGCTCCGGCTTGCGCATTATTGACGGTGAGATCCAGATCATCCCCGATAATGACGCAGCAAGTGACATCGACTTGAGCGCTGCAAGTAGCCTGTGGAAGTCTATTGATGGCGCCACCGGCGCATTGGTCGCCAAAGGGCACGCCAATGCAGTTA
>JBOFMA010000043.1:0-1262 GCA_051658125.1 Aeromonas sp. | reverse complement strand
CACGCCGTGTGAAGTGGTCACCCACGGGCGCCACGATCCGTGCGTGGGTATTCGCGCGGTGCCGATTGCCGAGGCCATGCTAGCGCTGGTGCTGATGGATCACCTACTGCGCCACCGCGGGCAAACCCTGCGCTAAGCGAACTCGCAAAAAGTCGCCCGCCACGAAAAAACTAAAGCCCCCGCCAAGCACTTGGTGGGGGCTTTTTTTGGTTAGCCGCTTTGGCTCAATGCCAGTGCGTCACGCGCTTATCTTCGGCGCCGTGTAACCTTTAACTTAGCCTTTAACGCGCATCGAGCCATTCAAACAGCGCCATACCCGCCAGCATGGCCAGCACAAACACGCCGCCTTGCGCCGCGCCGGTGCCCAGTAGCACAAGGCCCGGGCCTGGGCAAATACCGGCTAAGCCCCAGCCGATGCCAAATAGCGCCGCACCGCCCACCAGCCGCTTATCAATTTGGGTGGCCGTTGGCAAACTGATCGGCTCGCCACTCAGCGCCGGTTGCGCGGCGGCTACGCGGCGTTTGGCGTGGTAAAAGCCCACCAGCCCCACGCCAATCGCGCCGCCCATCACCAGCGCCAGTGACGGATCCCATAGCCGAGTGATATCTAAAAAGCCTTGCACCTTGGCGGGGTTGGCCATGCCGCTCACGATCAAACCCACGCCAAACAGCAAGCCGCTAAGCAGCGCCAACAGACTTGTTAATTTTTCACGCATCATTTTTTCCTTGCGAACGGATTTAGCCCACCAGCCACACGGTAATAAACCCCGTGGCCATAAAGGTCAAAGTCGCCACCAGCGAGCGCAGCGACAAACGCGATAACCCGCACACGCCGTGACCACTGGTGCAACCTGCGCCATAGCGCGTACCCACGCCCACCAGCACGCCAGCAAGCACCAGCACCGGCCAACTGGCCACTTGCGTGCTGGCAGGCAGCGGTGCAAACAGCTGATACAACCACGGCGCGCCCATCAGCCCGAGCACAAAGGCCAAGCGCCACGCTTTATCGCTTAGGCGCGGTTTTAATAAGCCGCCGATAATTCCGCTAATACCGGCAATGCGGCCGGCACCGATGATCAGCAACCACGCCGCGCCACCAATGAGCACGCCACCAAGCAAGCTCGCCAGCGGCGTAAAATTTGCCATATCAATGTTCATCTGTGTCTCCTTGCTCATTGCCCGTTGGTGGGCAAAACAGCCCATACATGGTTTGTAACAACGCCAAGACTTTGGCATCTTTCACCCGCTAAAAGATCTGCTTG
>JBOFMA010000042.1:0-24356 GCA_051658125.1 Aeromonas sp. | reverse complement strand
ACTTGCACTTCATGCTCGCCTTCGACCATCACACGCACTAACGGCTCGGTACCCGATTTACGCAACAGCACCCGCCCGCGGTTGCCAAGTTCGGCCTCGGCCGCCGCCACCGCCGCCTGCACCGCGGCATTGCTGAGCGGATCCGTGCCTTCGGTAAAACGGACGTTAACTAAAATTTGCGGGAATTTGCTCATGCCAGAGCGCAGTTTTACCAGCGGCATCTGCGCGCTACGCAGCGCTGTCAGCACTTGCAGGGCTGCAACAATGCCATCCCCGGTGGTGGTTTGATCCAGGCAAATAATGTGGCCCGAGTTCTCGCCACCAATGCGCCAGCCCCTCTCCTCCATCATTTCGAGCACATAGCGATCGCCAACATTGGCGCGCACAAATGGAATGCCTAAGCTTTCTAGCGCCACTTCCAGCCCCATGTTGGCCATAAGTGTACCGACGACGCCGCCTTTTAAGCGGCCATTGCGCAGGGCATCGCGCGCAATAATGTATAAAATTTCGTCGCCATCAATTAAGTAGCCGGTTTCATCGACCATGATCAAGCGATCGCCATCACCATCAAACGCCACACCAAGATCGGCGCCGCATTCGAGCACTTTAGCCACCAATGCCGCAGGCGCGGTTGAGCCCACGCCATCGTTAATATTTAAGCCATCCGGCGCGCAGCCCATGGTGATCACTTCAGCGCCTAGCTCGCGAAACACCGACGGCGCAATGTGGTAGGTCGCGCCGTGGCCACAATCGACCACGATTTTTAGCCCCTCTAAGTTCATATGCGAGGGGAAGGTGCTTTTACAAAACTCAATATAGCGACCAGCGGCATCGTCGATGCGCACCGCTTTGCCGAGTTCATGCGCGGCCACACAGGTCAGTGGCTGATCGAGTTGCGCTTCAATGGCTAATTCAACCTCATCGGGCAACTTGGTGCCGCTGGCTGAGAAAAACTTGATGCCATTGTCATAAAACGGGTTATGCGACGCACTGATCACAATGCCGGCTTCGGCGCGAAATGTGCGCGTCAAATACGCCACGGCGGGTGTGGGCATCGGCCCCATCAAAATAGCCTTAAGGCCCGCAGCAGAAAGACCGGCTTCTAACGCCGATTCGAGCATGTAGCCAGAGATGCGCGTGTCTTTACCAATCAGCACTTTTTTCGTGCCTTGTTGCGAGAGCACTTTACCGGCGGCCCAACCCAGCTTCATCACAAACTCTGGGGTAATCGGGTAATCACCCACCTTGCCGCGCACGCCATCGGTACCAAAATATTTTCTTGCCATTGTCTTCTCTTTTTACCAGTAACAAGCGGCCTTAAGCCTGCTCAGTGAAAAAATCATACCCCGCCAGCATGCGCCACGCCACGCGCAGCGCATCCATGGTGGGTTTTACGTCATGCACGCGCACAATACGCGCGCCTTGCTGCACGCCCAGCACAGCGCAAGCAAGACTGCCGGCCAAACGCTCGTTGACCGGTGCCTCGAGTAATTGGCCGACCATCAATTTACGCGACATGCCCACCAATAGCGGTAAGCCGAGCGCCAGCAGTTCGCTTTGTTTGGCCAGCAAGGCATAGTTATGTGCCAAGGTTTTGCCAAAGCCGTAGCCAGGATCAAGCAGCAATTGCGTGCGCGCGATTCCGGCCGCCACACACGCTTCGATGCGCGCGGCAAAAAACGCCTGCACCTCACCCAGCACATCTCTGTATTGCGGCGCGTTTTGCATCGTTTGTGGCGAGCCTTGCATGTGCATCAAACACACCGGCACATTGGCCGCAGCCGCAGCGGCCAACGCGCCGGGTTTGGCTAATGCTCGCACATCGTTAATCAAATGCGCCCCTAACTGGCAGCCCGCCTGCATCACGGCCGCTTTGGATGTATCAAGGGAAATCCACACATCGAGTTCACGGCGCAGGCATTCTACGACCGGCAGCACCCGATCGAGCTCTTCTTGCTCGCTAACTAATGGCGCATTGGGCCGCGTAGATTCGCCACCGACATCAATAATGCTTGCGCCCGCGGCGACCATGGCGGCCGCCTGCGCAAGAGCCGCCTCGGGGCGCACAAAGCGCCCGCCATCAGAAAAAGAGTCGGGCGTTACATTCAAAATGCCCATCACATGCGGGCGGCTCAGATCCAGCGTGCGCCCTTGGCTGTGTAGCATAACCACTCCTTAAGAAAGAAAAAACCCCAGAGCAAGCTCTGGGATTGACGGCAAACAGCTTATTTATTCGCCGCATCACCCGCAGGCATTTCGGCCTCGCTGGCTGGCGCTGCAGCCTCTGGGGCAGGGGCCGCACTGGTTTTCGCGCCGCCCTCGGGGTGGTCGTCATGCCAGTTGCTCGGCGCACGCACCTCAACCCGCTCCATCAGATCATCGATCTGCTTGGCATCAATGGTTTCATATTTCATCAGCGCATCTTTCATGCTGTGCAATACGTCCATATTGTCGGTCAAGATCTGGCGAGCGCGGCTATAGTTGCGGCTGATCACTTCTTTAACTTCAGCGTCAATTAAGCGCGCGGTGTCATCGGACATGTGCTTGGCTTTGGCCATGCTGCGACCTAAGAACACTTCGCCCTCTTCTTCAGCATACAGCATCGGGCCTAAGCGCTCGGACATACCCCACTGGGTGACCATTTTGCGCGCGATATCGGTGGCGCGCTCAATGTCATTCGAGGCCCCGGTAGACACCTTTTCGCTGCCATAGATGATCTCTTCGGCCAGACGACCGCCATACAAGCTCGAAATCATTGACTCTAAGTGCTGCTTCGAATGGCTCCAGCGATCTTGCTCAGGCAAGTACATGGTCACGCCCAAGGCGCGGCCGCGCGGGATGATCGACACCTTGTACACCGGATCGTGATCGGGTACTAAGCGGCCGATAATAGCGTGGCCCGCTTCGTGATAGGCCGTCATCTCTTTTTCTGACTCTTTCATCACCATCGAGCGGCGTTCAGCGCCCATCATGATCTTATCTTTGGCCTTTTCAAATTCAGCCATCGATACCACGCGGCGATCCGCACGCGCGGAAAACAGCGCAGCTTCGTTGACCAAGTTAGCCAAATCAGCACCAGAGAAACCAGGCGTGCCGCGCGCAATCAGCGCCGCATTGACGTCATCGGCCAACGGCACTTTGCGCATATGCACATTCAAAATCTGCTCACGACCGCGCACATCCGGCAGGCCAACCACCACTTGACGGTCAAAGCGACCCGGACGCAACAAGGCAGGGTCCAGCACATCAGGCCGGTTGGTCGCGGCAATCACAATAATGCCTTCGTTGCCTTCAAAACCGTCCATTTCAACCAGCATCTGGTTTAGGGTCTGTTCACGCTCATCGTGACCACCGCCTAAACCGGCGCCGCGCTGACGGCCAACGGCATCAATTTCATCGATAAAAATGATACAAGGCGCCGCTTTTTTCGCCTGCTCGAACATATCGCGCACACGTGAGGCACCCACACCGACAAACATTTCCACAAAATCTGAACCAGAAATGGTGAAAAACGGCACTTTGGCTTCACCGGCAATCGCTTTGGCCAGCAAAGTTTTACCGGTACCTGGTGGGCCGACTAACAGCACGCCTTTAGGAATTTTGCCGCCAAGCTTTTGAAATTTGCTCGGATCGCGCAGATAATCGACCAGCTCTTTCACCTCTTCTTTGGCTTCATCGCAACCGGCAACATCGGCAAAGGTGGTTTTGACCTGATCTTCGCTCATCAAGCGTGCTTTGCTTTTGCCAAACGACATGGCGCCTTTACCGCCACCGCCTTGCATCTGGCGCATAAAAAACACCCATACGCCAATCAGCAGCAACATCGGGAACCACGAAATAAAGATCGAGGTCAGCATTGAAGGCTCTTCCGGCTGCACGCCCTGCACCTTGACGTTGCGGTTGATCAGCTCATTGAGTAGCTGCGGATCTTGCGTCGGTAAAATGGTGCTAAAGCGCTCACCGGAGCGTTTCACGCCATTGATCACCTTGCCATCCATGCGCACTTCGCGGATCTGCTCTTGATTCACCTCTTTAATAAAGGTGGTGTAATCAAGCGGGCGCGCACTGCTTTCGCTCGGGCTAAAGCTGTTAAACACCGACATCAATACGACGGCGATCACCAGCCACAGGATTAAATTTTTCGCCATGTCACTCAAATCAGTAACCTCGTAGACTGAACGTTAACCATGAAAGGGAAGCAATTAGGCCTGATACCCCGTCGCCACAATATAGACTTCCCGCGAACGCGCCCGCGATGAGTCAGGTTTTCGGATCTTTACACTGCTAAAGCACTGACGAATAGCATTTAAGTACGCATCAAACCCTTCGCCTTGGAACACTTTAACCACAAAACTGCCGTCGGCGTGCAGCACTTGGTGGCACATATCGAGCGCCAACTCGACTAAGTACATAGCGCGCGCTTGATCCACTTGCTGCGTGCCACTCATGTTCGGCGCCATATCCGACATCACCACATCGACCTTAGCGTCGCCAATACGGCTAAGCAGCGCATTGAGCACCGCCTCTTCACGAAAGTCGCCTTGCAAAAAATCCACGCCAGCAATCGAGTCCATCGGCAAAATATCACAGGCGATAACATGCCCGCTTTCACCTACTTGCTCAACGGCAAATTGCGACCAACCGCCCGGCGCCGCGCCTAAGTCCACCACGGTCATGCCATGTTTGAGCAAGCGGTCTTTGCCTTGGATTTCGTCGATTTTAAACACGGCACGCGAACGTAGGCCCAATTTTTGCGCCTTTTTGACGTATTGATCGTCAAAATGTTCTTTTAACCAACGGGTTGAGCTAGGAGAGCGTTTTTTCTGGGTCATGCCTATTCACTTTGAAGAAACATCGGGCTGAGGCGTTAAAAAATCCTCACCTGATTAGTAATACGAGCTAAGTGGGGCTAGAATAGCCGCCTTTCAACCCTGACTGATGAAGAATTTACCATGATCCTCAACAACAAACAGAAACAGTACCTGAAAGGTCTGGCACATAACCTTAAACCAGTGGTACTGCTCGGCCAGCATGGTTTAACTGAAGGCGTACTCGCCGAAATCGAACTGGCGTTAGGCCACCATGAGCTGATCAAAGTTAAAGTTGCCGCCGAAGATCGCGAAATGAAGCAATTGGTCATGGACGCTATCGTGCGCGAAACCAACGCTATCAAGGTGCAAAGCATGGGCCATGTGCTGACGATTTATCGCCAAGCCACGGAGCCAAAAATCGCCCTACCGCGTAAATAATTCGCCTGAGCAAACCGCATTGCGATGCGGCTTGCTCACTTTTTCTGGTTCACCTTGGCTTAAGCGCGCACCAAGCGCG
This sequence comes from Aeromonas sp., assembly GCA_051658125.1. Classification (GTDB taxonomy): domain Bacteria; phylum Pseudomonadota; class Gammaproteobacteria; order Enterobacterales; family Aeromonadaceae; genus Aeromonas. Next base: position 19,028 of record JBOFMA010000042.1, on the reverse strand, counting down.
AGTGCCAACCGGCAGTTAGTCTGGGCAACTCGTCCTTAACCAAGGATGAATAGCTTAAACTTACGTCGGTAAGTTTAAGTTGACTGCGCCGCCGTTAGACGTAATTCACCGCTAAAATTTCATATTCAACTTCACCGGCGGGGGTTTTCACCACCGCGACATCATCGATCTCTTTGCCAATCAGCGCGCGGGCAATCGGTGAGTTCACTGAAATCAAATTTTGCTTAATGTCTGCCTCATCGTCACCGACGATGCGATAGGTCACCTCTTCTTCGCTTTCCGTTTTGAGCAACTGCACCGTGGCACCAAAGATCACGCGGCCGGTATTGTTGATTTTGCTGATATCGATGATCTGCGCGTTGGAGATTTTGGCTTCAATTTCTTGAATGCGCCCTTCACAAAAACCTTGCTGCTCACGCGCCGCGTGGTATTCCGCGTTTTCTTTTAAATCGCCATGCTCACGCGCTTCGGCGATAGCTTCGATGATTTTAGGCCGCACTTCGCCTTTGAGGTGATCTAACTCGGCGCGCAGTTTCTCTGCGCCACGCACTGTCATGGGGGTTGGGGTCATACAATTCCTACCTATTGGCCGCTAAGGGGCAGAGGATTACCGCAGGCAAATGGGTTACCGGCGAAAATAAGTGGCAGCATCTTAATAAAAGCGCGAGCAAAATGCACGAAAGCAACGCAGGCCTAGTGCGGCGGGCCGCAGCGTTTGCAGGCGCGCGGCCTTAGGTTAGAATCGGCGCGCAAGCTTAAGCGCTCCGGCGCAGCTACACCATTGCCGCCGCGGCGGCGTACAACAAGGGCAATCGACATGGCTCAATTTATTTACACCATGAATCGGGTGGGCAAAGTAGTGCCCCCGAAGCGACATATTTTAAAAAATATCTCGCTGAGCTTTTTCCCCGGCGCCAAGATCGGCGTGCTGGGTTTAAACGGCGCCGGTAAATCTACCCTGCTGCGCATCATGGCTGGGATCGATACCGATATCGAAGGCGAAGCGCGGCCACAACCGGGCATTAAAATCGGCTATCTGCCGCAAGAGCCCAAACTCGATCCTGCGCAAAGCGTGCGCGAAGCGGTTGAAGAGGCGGTCGGCGAGGTTAAGCGCGCGATGACCCGCTTAGATGAGGTTTACGCCGCCTATGCTGAACCTGAGGCTGATTTTGATAAATTAGCCCGCGAGCAAGGCGAACTCGAAGCGATTATCCAAGCGCAAGGTGGACACAACTTAGAGCACCAACTCGAGCGCGCCGCTGATGCGCTGCGCCTGCCCGATTGGGAGGCCAAAATTGCCCATCTGTCTGGCGGTGAACGCCGCCGCGTGGCGCTGTGCCGTTTGTTGCTCGAAAAACCCGATATGCTGCTGCTCGATGAGCCGACCAACCACTTAGATGCCGAATCGGTGGCGTGGCTAGAGCGGTTCTTACACGATTATGAAGGCACCGTGGTGGCGATCACCCACGACCGCTACTTCTTAGATAACGTCGCTGGCTGGATCTTAGAGCTTGACCGCGGCGAGGGCATCCCATGGGAAGGCAACTACTCATCTTGGTTAGAGCAAAAAGATGCGCGTTTAGCGCAAGAAGCCAGCGCAGAAGCGGCGCGGCGCAAGTCGATTGAAAAAGAACTCGAATGGGTCAAGCAAAACCCGAAAGGCCGCCAAGCTAAATCCAAAGCGCGGATGGCGCGTTTTGAAGAGCTCAACACTAGCGATTATCAAAAGCGTAACGAAACCAACGAGCTGTTTATTCCGCCCGGACCGCGCTTAGGCGATAAGGTGATCGAGGTTACGAGCCTATGCAAAGCCTATGGCGAGCGCCAATTAATCGACAATCTGTCGTTTAGCATCCCCAAAGGCGCGATTGTCGGCATTATCGGCGCTAACGGCGCCGGTAAATCGACCCTGTTTCGCATGCTCAGCGGGCAAGAAACCGCCGATAGCGGCGTTATCAGCTTAGGTGACAGTGTGGTGCTCGCGTCGGTGGATCAGTTCCGCGATAGCATGGACGATAAAAAGACCGTGTTTGAGGAAGTGGCGGGCGGGCAAGATATTTTGCGCATTGGTAACTTTGAGTTTCCGAGCCGCGCCTATATCGGCCGCTTTAACTTCAAAGGTGGCGATCAACAAAAACGTGTCGGCGAGCTTTCCGGTGGCGAACGCGGCCGCTTGCATTTAGCCAAGCTGTTGCAAACCGGCGGCAACGTCTTACTGCTCGATGAACCGACCAACGATCTGGACATCGAAACCCTGCGCGCGTTAGAAAACGCCCTGCTGGAATTTCCTGGCTGCGCTATGGTGATTTCGCACGACCGTTGGTTCCTCGACCGCATCGCCACGCACATCTTGGATTATCAAGATGAAGGCAAAATTGACTTCTTTGAAGGCAACTTTACCGAATACGAAGAGTGGAAGAAGAAAACTTACGGCGCGGAGGCGATCCAGCCCAAGCGCGCTAAGTACAAGCGCATTAGCAAATAAAGCGTTAACGCGTGAGAACTGGGGCCCTTGGGCCCCTTTTTTGGGCCCGTTGCACGCCAATCTCTGCATGGCGGTGCGCAACGGTTTTCCTTATCGCCGCAATATGTAAAAATGCGCGCGCTGTCACGGTGCAAGCCGCTCGGGCTTGCGCTTATTTCACACCTTTGATGTAAGGACTGCCCTTTGAGCACGCCGCACACCTCGCCAGCGACTCCCGCTGACGCCCCCCGCACTACCGCTTGGCTTGAACGCCTGTTTAACCTCACCGCCCACGGCACCAACACCCGCACCGAATTGATTGCTGGCCTAACCACCTTTTTAACCATGGTTTACATAGTTTTTGTCAACCCACAAATTCTGTCTAACGCGGGCATGGACACCCAAGCGGTGTTTGTCACCACCTGCTTAATTGCCGGTATCGGCAGCATATTGATGGGCCTATTGGCTAATCTGCCGATTGCCTTAGCGCCCGCCATGGGCCTGAATGCCTTTTTCGCCTATGTGGTGGTTTCGGGCCTGGGTTACTCTTGGCAAATCGGCATGGGCACCATTTTTTGGGGCGCGCTGGGCTTGCTTGTCTTAACGTTGCTGCGCGTGCGCTATTGGCTGATCGCCAATATTCCACTCACCTTGCGCGTTGGCATTACCGCTGGTATCGGTCTGCTGATTGCGCTGATCGGGCTGCATAACGCCGGCATCGTGGTCGCGCACCCAGCGACCATGGTCACGGTGGGTAAATTGACTTCCCTGCCGTGTTTGCTCGGACTGCTGGGCTTTTTTATTATCTGCATCTGCTCCTCACGCGGCATTCACTCGGCCGTGTTAATTGCCATGAGTGTCACCACCACACTGGGCTGGCTGTTTGGCGATGTGACCTTTACCGGCTTTATCGCCCTGCCGCCGAGCATCACGCCGGTGTTTGGCCAACTCGATTTAATGGCATCACTAGATGTGGGTCTGGCTGGGATTATTTTCTCGTTTATGCTGGTCAACCTGTTTGACTCCTCGGGCACCTTAATTGGCGTCACCAACCGCGCCAAACTTGCCGATGATCAGGGCCACTTTCCGCGTATGAACCAAGCGCTGTTAGTCGATAGCGTCAGCTCTGTTGGCGGCGCCTTTATGGGCACCTCCTCGGTGACCGCGTTTATCGAAAGTAGCTCCGGCGTGGCGGTTGGCGGTCGCACTGGATTAACGGCGGTGGTGACCGGCGCGCTGTTTTTACTGGCGATTTTCTTCTCGCCCTTAGCAGCCATGGTGCCCAGTTATGCGGCCGCTGGCGCGCTGATCTATGTCGGCGTGTTAATGTGCTCAGAGCTCACCCGCGTGGCGTGGGACGATTTGACTGAAGCGGTACCGGCGTTTATGACCGCAGTGATGATGCCGTTTAGCTTTTCCATCACCGAAGGTATTGCGGTGGGCTTTGCCTCCTATTGCGTGATGAAAGTGGGCACAGGCCGCTGGCGCGAGGTCAATCCCTGCGTGCTCGCCGTTGCGCTGCTGTTTGTGCTGAAATTTGTTTGGGTCGATAGCCACTAAGCCCGCCTTCCTGCATAAACGCAAAAAGCCCATCAGTCACCTGATTGGGCTTTTTATTTACGCTAATGGCTGACTTAGGCCAGCGCCTCAAGCGCCAGCACCTCACACAGCGGCTCATCGATGCGAAAGCGCACATTAAACTGCGCTAATTTCACGCCATAAATTTTCTCATCTTGCTTGCCGCGCTTATAAGTCGGCCGCGGATCTTGCGCCAATACCTCGGCGATAAATTCAGCTAACTGCGGCTGATGGCTTAACTGCGCGGCGACCTCGGCGCAAAATTGCACATTAAGCGGCGCCAAAGGGGCCGCTTGCGCAAAACCGGCCTGCGCCTCGGCCACGCTATCGGCATAGGGGATATAGGGCTTAATATCCACGATCGGCGTGCCATCTAGCAGATCCACGCCGCCAAGTTCGAGCCACACGCCGCCGTTTTCCTGTGTCACGCCGAGTAAGCGCACTACCGAAAGCCCCAACGGATTGGGCCGATAGGTGGCGCGCGTGGCAAATACACCCATGCGCTCGTTACCGCCTAAGCGTGGCGGGCGCACGGTCGGATGCCAGCCTTCATCCATGGTGCCGTGAAAAATAAAGCTCAGCCACAGATGGGAAAATTGCTCAATCCCACGCACGCAATCGGGCTGATTAAACGGCGCTACCAACTCCAAACGCGCACTGGCCGCGCGCACCAGGCCTGGCTGACGGGGAATGGCAAATTTTTCTTGATAAGGCGAGTGGATAATCCCCACGGTATGCAGAGTAAAAGTGGCCATGCTTACTCCTTGACCGCGGCATCCGGCGCCTGCCAGCGCGCCGCCGCAGCATTATCACTGGCTTTGGCCGCCACCCACGCCGCACCGTTACGGGTGCGCTCTTGTTTCCAAAACGGCGCGCGGGTTTTGAGCTGATCCATTAAAAACTCACAGGCGGCAAATGCCGCCTCACGGTGGGCACAGCTCACCAGCACCAGCACGATTTGCTCACTTAAGCCCAACTCGCCGACGCGATGAATTAAGGTTACGCGATTAAGCGCCCAGCGCTCACGCGCCTCGGCCACCAGCGCCGTTAAAGCACGGGTAGTCATAGCCGGATAGTGCTCTAAATAGAGCCCCTGTAAATCCACACCGGCCATTTCCCGCACCGAGCCGACAAAGCACGCCACCGCGCCACTGGCGGGATCGCCCGCCAGACGCGCGTATTCCGTGCCCAGATCAAAATCGGCCTGCTGCACTTTAATTACATCCCGAGTCTGCATAATTAGCCTCCGGTCACCGGGGGGAAAAACGCCACTTCATCCCCCGCGCCAAGCGGGTGGCTTAACGGCACCAAGGTTTGATTAACCGCCACCAGCACTTTGCCTGACTCTAAAGCCAGCGCCCATTTCTCACCGCGCAAGGCGAGCGCCGCGCGCAGATCGTCAGCGCAGGCAAAATCATCGGCCAGCTGCAGCGTATCGCAGCCGATCAATTCACGTACTTGGGCAAAAAACAGCACAGTTAGCATAACGCGCCTCCGCTGGAGGCCGGCTGATCAGGCAATGATAACTCGGCGTCGGGGGCCAAAAACGTGCCCGATTTGCCGCCAGTTTTTTCTAATAAACGCACCGATTCAATCACCAGATCTTTTTGCACCGCTTTACACATATCGATCAGGGTTAGTGCCGCCACCGCAGCGGCGGTAAGGGCTTCCATCTCCACGCCGGTTTGGCCGCTTAATTTGCACAAGGTTAAAATTTCCACCTTATTTAGAGCCGGGTGCGCAATGAGATCGACTTCGACTTTGCTCAGCGCCAGCGGGTGGCACAGCGGGATAAGGTCGGCGGTTTTTTTCGCCGCCATGATGCCGGCGATGCGCGCCGTGGCAAACACATCCCCTTTATGATGCTGCCCGCTTAAAATAAGCGCCAAGGTATCGGCGCGCATCGCCACCCACGCTTGGGCGCGGGCTTGCCGCGAGGTGACGGCTTTGGCCGACACATCCACCATATGGGCGTCGCCCTTGGCATTGATATGAGATAGTTCCATCGGTTACTCGCAAAAATGGCATAAAAAAAGGCAGGGCGCGCCCTGCCTTGTCTGCCGCTATTAAAGCGGATTAAAAGCCCGCAACGCCAGTCATATCTGGCAGTTTGTGGGCAATGCCTTTGTGGCAATCGATACAGGTCTTATCGCCACTGGCCAAGCCCGTCTGGTGCTGATAAGCACTGCGGGCGCTTTGCTGGGTAAAGTCCATGTAATCGAAGTTATGGCAGTTACGGCATTCGCGCGAATCGGTCTCTTGCATGCGTGTCCATTCCCGCTCAGCCATGGCGCGGCGGTGCGACTCAAATTTTTCCGGTGTATCGACTTTACCGGTCAATTTGCCCCACAACTCTTTGCTCGCCTGCACTTTACGGATCATTTTATAGGTCCACTCGTGCGGCACATGGCAATCTGGGCAGCTAGCGCGCACGCCAGAGCGGTTGCTGTAGTGAATCGTCTCGCGGTACTCCTCAAACACGTTTTCACGCATTTCATGGCAGCCAATACAAAACGCTTCGCTGTTCGAAGCTTCCATCGCGGTGTTAAAGCCGCCCCAGAAGATCACGCCGCCAAAAAAGCCAATCATCACCACTAGCCACAGCGCAGCTTTGGGCGGCGCAATCAGCGTGCGCCACAGGCGCATGACAAATGCGGGTACTTTCATCCTGCCTCCTTATTTGAGCGCATCAACCGGCTTAAATTGGCTACCCACCAGCGGCTTAGTATCGGCTTGCGGCACATGGCACTGCAGGCAGAAGTAACGCAGCGGTGAGACATCACCTAACACCTGACCGTCACGGGTCATAAAGTGAGTTGGGCTGATCTTGGTCGCTTTCATGCGCGTGGCATTTTTAAAGCTATGGCAGGACAAACATTTGTTAACGTTTTTGTCCACCTGATAGCCGCGCACATCGTGCGGCACTAGCGGTGGCTGGTGCACAAAATCACGATCGTACACGCCATTTTGCTTGCGGTAGTTTTTCAGTAACTCGGGCTTGGCCTCTTGGTTTAGCGCCGTGGCGCCACGCTCTGAGTTCAGGCCGCCGGTGGTATTGATCAGCTCTTCATTGGCGGCCACCACAGATCCTGCCAGCAGTGCGCCCACTAAGGCGACGAGCAATTTATTCATAACAAAACTCCCATCGTGACCCAAGGCACGGCGCACACCATGCCTTGGGCAAATTAAGCGCGTTTAGCTGCGCGATTGTTGTTCGCTTGCGGCTAAACCGCTATTAACCACGCTCAGGGCGGGTGGTGCGCTCGCCGACTTTAATAACCTTGACCGCACACTTCTTAAAGTCGGTCTCTTTCGACAAAGGATCGGTGGCATCTAAGGTCAATTTGTTCACCAGCTGGCTGGCGTCAAAAAACGGCATAAACACGAGGCCCCGCGGTGGCTTGTTACGGCCGCGGGTTTCAATGCGAGTTTTCACCTCACCACGGCGTGATGACACTACCACTTCATCACCGCGACGCAGGCCGCGCTGCGCGGCATCATCTGGGTGCATAAACAGCATGGCATCGGGGAACGCGCGGTGCAGTTCAGGCACGCGGCGCGTCATGGTGCCGGTGTGCCAGTGCTCAAGCACGCGACCGGTAGACAGCCACAGATCGTATTGACTGTCTGGCACTTCCGCCGCCGGCTCAAACGGCAGGGCGAAGATCACCGCTTTGCCATCGGGCTTGCCGTAGAACTTAAAGCCTTCACCGGCTTTTACATACGGATCTGAACCTTCACGGTAGCGCCACAGCGTCTCTTTACCATCGACCACCGGCCAGCGCAGACCGCGGGTTTGGTGATAGGCATCAAACGGCGCCAGATCGTGGGCGTGACCACGGCCAAAGCGGGCGTACTCTTCAAACAAGCCTTTTTGCACGTAAAAACCAAAGTGCGCGGCATCTTCATTCAGTGGGCCTTTGCACTCATCTTGGCTAAAGCGGTTCACTTCACCGTTGGCAAACAGCACGTCAAACAAGGTTTTGCCCTTGTACTCTGGCGCGCTGGCCAGTAGCTCGGCCGGCCACACTTCATCGGTGGTAAAGCGCTTAGAAAACTCCATCAGCTGCCACAGATCTGATTTGGCGCCCGCCGGCGCTGGCACTTGCTGGTGCCAGAACTGGGTGCGACGCTCGGCATTACCGTACGCGCCCTCTTTTTCCACCCACATAGCGGTGGGTAAAATCAGGTCAGCCGCTTGCGCAGTCACGGTCGGATACGGGTCAGAAACCACAATAAAGTTACGCTCATCGCGATAGCCTGGCAGGCGCTCTTCATTGATGTTCGGACCGGCTTGCATGTTGTTATTACACATCACCCAATAGGCGTTGAGCTTGCCATCTTTGAGCATGCGATCTTGCAACACCGCATGGTAACCGACTTTTTCTGGAATGGTACCCGCGGGCAATTGCCAGTATTTTTCAGTCGTGGCGCGGTGCGCAGGATTGGTCACCACCATGTCCGCAGGCAAGCGATGGGCAAAGGTGCCAACTTCACGCGCGGTGCCGCACGCCGACGGTTGACCGGTGAGCGAGAATGGGCTGTTACCTGGCTGAGAAATTTTGCCGGTCAACAAGTGCAGGTTGTAGCACAGGTTATTGGCCCAGACACCACGGGTGTGCTGGTTAAAGCCCATGGTCCAGTAAGAAACCACTTTTTTGTTCGGATCGGCATACAGTGCAGCCAAGCGCTCTAAGTTTTCCACCGGTACGCCGGATTGCTTCGACACGGTTTCCACATCGTAGGCGGAAACAAACTTGGCAAACGCCTCAAACGTCATCGGCGTAGAGTCGCCGCTGTCTGGATTTTTCGCTTGCTGCTGCAGCGGGTGGGTGGGACGCAGGCCATAGCCGATATCGGTGGCGCCTTGGCGGAATTGGGTGTGCTTGTTAACAAAGTCCCAGTTCACTTTATCGTTTTGAATGATGTAGTTAGCGATGTAGTTCAAAATCGCCAAATCAGTCTGCGGCGTGAAAATCAAGTTGTTGTCAGACAACTCAAAACTGCGGTGCAGGTAGGTCGACAGCACATGCACTTGGGTTTGTGGGTTAGACAAACGGCGGTCGGAGATGCGCGACCACAAGATCGGGTGCATCTCGGCCATGTTCGAGCCCCACAAAACGAAGGCGTCGGCGTGCTCGATGTCATCGTAGCAGCCCATCGGCTCGTCCATACCAAAGGTGCGCATAAAGCCCACTACGGCCGAGGCCATGCAGTGGCGCGCGTTCGGGTCGATGTTATTTGAGCGAAAACCGCCTTTAAACAGTTTGGCTGCGGCGTAACCTTCCCACACAGTCCACTGGCCCGAGCCAAACATGCCCACGCCACTGGGGCCTTTTTCTTTTAACGTGGCTTTGAATTTTTCCGCCATGATGTCAAAAGCTTGATCCCAGCTGATGGGGGTAAAGTCGCCATCTTTGGCAAATTTACCCTCTTTCATGCGCAGCAATGGCTGGGTCAGGCGATCTTCGCCATACATGATTTTGGATAAGAAATAGCCTTTAATGCAGTTTAAGCCGCGGTTAACCGGCGCTTCAGGGTCACCTTGCGTAGCGACGACACGGCCATTTTGGCTACCGACCAAGACCGAGCAACCGGTACCGCAAAAACGGCACGGCGCTTTATCCCAACGGATCGCGGTTTGTTCTGTGCTGGTGATAAGGTTAGCGGCCAATGCAGGCGCGCTGACACCGGCCGCAGCGGCGGCGGCAGCCACGGCGTTGGCCTTCATAAATTCGCGTCGACTCAGCTTCATAGCTTCTCCTTAGAGGCAAAAGGGGGAACGCAAGGGACGGCGGGCGCGTCATCGCGAGCGATAGGCGCCTCGTCTGGTTCAAATTGGTGGTAAATCAGACTGGCAGAAATGACGCCACTTAAGGCATTAATAGCATCAATCGCCGCCATAATTGGGCGCGATCCTTGCCCCTCTAAGGTCACCACGAGTTTCCCTTCCTCGCTCACCGCATGCACTTCGGCACCCGCCAACTGCGCAATCGCCTCGGCGATCGCATGGCGGCGGCTGGGTTTAACCAGCACAACCAAACTGGAGACGTGAAATTCTTGGCTCATAGCGCCTCGTTTAAGCTTCAACTGCAGTCACAGGGATCTGCATGGTAATGGCATTGACCGGACAATCTTGCACGCACGCGCCGCACCCGGTGCAGGCGTGGGTCTCGACCTCCGGGCTCGGTACTTGGCGCAAGCGCGGGGTAAAGCGTATAGCACCGGCGGCGCAACTATCTTGGCAGCGCTGGCAATACACCTGTTGGCGCGCCAAGCACGATGTGCCGATGGCCGCGCGTAGAGCCCAAGGCGCGGCGCTACGGGGTAAAAATAGCCCCTCAGGGCAGATAGCCGCGCACTGGCCACAAAAAGTGCAGGCGCCACGGCTAAAATCCACCACCGGAAAACCGCCATCGCCGGGGGTGATAATGGCTTCGGGGCAGGCTGCTTGGCAGGCGCCGCAGCGCGTGCAGCCGGCGGTGAACTCAGCCCACGGCTTGGCCCACGGCAGCGCGAGCGGCTCGGCGCGCAGATCCGCAGCGCGCACTTTGGCGCGCAGCAACTGCCGACGTGAAGGCAACATGGGATCTGACATACTCGCCATCGCTCAAGCTAAATAAAATCGGTGCACAACATCACGCCACGGGGTAATAACCCAACGAAGCTCGGCCAAACCTGCTAAGGCCGGCCGTAATTGCACATTTAAAACGCACAGTTTGCGCAGGCTAGGCGCCGGCGCCCATACCACCGCCGGCCAAAGCGGGCGATTTATTGCGCTAGATCAACTGTTTGGGCTGATTTTGTGCTCACCACCCTCCCCTTACGGGAAAAATAGCGCCGTTAGCCGCCATATTGCGCCAAGCTGACAGTGGCACCAGTCAGGCCTTGGGCCAGCTGATGCGCCGCCGGTTTGTCTTGAAGCGCAGCGCGAATATGCGCCGCGAGCAGCGCCTGCTGCTCGTCATGCGCCAGTAAGTGGCGCAGATCAATGCCGCCCTCGCCAAATAAACACAGGTGCAATTGGCCTTGCGCGCTGACCCGCAAGCGGTTGCAGCTGGCGCAAAAATTGGGGCTATAGGGCATGATAAGGCCCACTTGGCCACAAGAATCGGGGTGAGCGTATAGCTCAGCCGGTCCGGCATGGGCATCACGGCGCGGTTGCACCAGCCAGCCGCGGGCGAGCAATTGCTCGCGCACCACGGCGCCGCTTTGATGGTATTGGCTAAATTGCGTGTCGCCGCCGGTTTGCATCAATTCGATAAAGCGCAGATCCAGCGGCAGCGGTTTTATCCAGGCTAAAAAGTCGGCCAAGGCGCGATCATTTAAACCCTTTAATAACACCACGTTAATTTTCACTTTCGGCACGCCGGCAGCCAGCGCCGCGTCAATGCCGCGCAAGATCGCAGTGAGCTTATTTTCACCGGTGATAGCGTGAAATTGGCGCGGATCCAAGCTATCAACACTGATATTTAAGCTGGTTAAGCCTGCGGCGCGCCACGTGGCCACCTGCGAGTTCAGCCGGTAGCCATTAGTAGTCATGGCGATTTGCTCAATGCCAGGCGTTGCGGCCAAGGTGGCGATCACCTCGGGCAAATCTTTGCGCAAACTCGGCTCACCGCCGGTTAAACGCACTTTGCGCGTGCCAAGCGCGGCAAAGGTGCGCGCCAAGCGGCTAATTTCTGGCACGTTTAAAAAGCGCGGCCGCTCTAGGGGCGCCTGATAACCATCGGGCAAGCAATATTGGCAGCGAAAATTGCACACTTCGGTGAGCGAAAGGCGCAAATAGCCAAACTTACGCGCCAGCGCGTCTTCTAACGGGGGCATAAACACCTTTCCAAATACGGGAGGCCGGCGCATTTCTTTACCGACCCTTGCAGCAAGGCTGCCGGCCACATGCCCTTATTGCCGGCGCATGCGCACACGCAACGTAGGTTATGGGGCTCGGAGTTCATCGAGTTTTCGATGTTAGCACAACTTCAGGTACACTCTCGCCCGCCAACCAACCCACTTTTGAGAGTTTTTCTGCCATGTTTTTTCCGTTTACGGGCAAAATCAACTCCGTCAATGTCGCTATTCGCCGCGCAATGGCTTTGATCCTGCTGATGTCGGCTTTCATTACCTTCGGCGGCATGATCACCTTGTCCTATTCCAGCAGTGATGCCAAAGCGATCAACCTCTCAGGCTCACTACGCATGCAGGCCTACCGGATGGCCTATGAAATTGAGCGCGGTAAAAGTGTGCTCGGGCGCTTAGAGCAATTTGAACGCACCTTGCATGCGCCGGAATTGATACAAACCCAGCAGTGCTTTTCCCCCGCGGCGCTGCGTAGCACCTATCAGGCCATGTTTGATGACTGGCGGGCGATGCGCCAGCACATCGAATTGCGCCAGCCGCACCGCTTTGCCGATAATGCCCAAGGGTTTGTAGCAACCATTAATGAATTTGTGCAGCAAATGCAGCGGCATGTGGAATTTAAAGTACACATGTTGATGCTAGCCGAGCTGATCGGGATTGCCGCGATTCTGCTAATTGCTGGGCTGACCATCCGCTTTGTGCGCCGACAAATTGCTTTGCCGCTCAATCAACTGGTCAATTGCGCCGAGCAAATTCAGCGCCGTGACTTTGATCTATTGCTGCCGGCCAATAACCACACCGAAATTGGCGCCCTGTCGTTAGCTTTTGCGCAAATGGCCGATGAGCTAAAACAGCTCTATTACGATCTTGAGCAAAAAGTTGAAGAAAAAACCGGAAAATTACTGCAAGCCAACGATTCGCTGTCGTTTTTATATTCGTGTGCGCAAAAAATTTACGACGCGCCACTGACCGAAGAGATGCTAGTTAACTTGCTCGACCGCTTAGCCGAGCAGCAGCAGCTCGATTATGTGCGCTTAACGCGCTTTAAAAATTTGATCACGCCGGTCTATTTACCGGGTCGCTGCGGCTGGCCAAACGATGTGAATGCGCCAGTGCAAAGCTTTTATCTGAAATTAGAAGAGAAAGATTACGGCCGCTTGGACATCATCACCCACCGGCCAATTGATCAGCGCTTAATTACCAACCTCAGCATGTTGCTCACGCAAGTGCTGCATAAAAAGCAGCACATAGTGCACCAGCAGCGCTTTTTGCTGATGGAAGAGCGCGCCGTGATTGCCCGCGAACTGCACGACTCACTGGCCCAAGCGTTATCGTTTTTAAAAATCCAAGCCACGCTGCTCAAGCGCGCTTATGCCAAAGGCCAAACCGAGAAAACCCAAGCGGCTATGCAGCAGATCGACGAGGGCTTAGGCAGTGCTTATACCCAATTGCGTGAACTATTGACCACATTTCGCTTAACCGTAGGCGATGCAGACCTTGGCGAAGCCATTCGGATCGTGTTAGAACAGTTACAACCGCAAACTAGTGCAGAGTTAAGGCTGTATTATGAGCTATCTGATACCGATTTAGCAGCGGGCCAGCATATTCATATTTTGCAATTGATCCGCGAAGCGGTATTAAATGCGATGAAACACGCCAATGCGGCAACGATTGAAGTTAGTTGTAAACGCCTTGGCGATGGTAACATTGAAGTTCACATATCAGATGACGGTGTGGGTATTGGCACGGCCACCTCGGCCACCAATCACTATGGACTGAGCATTATGAATGAGCGCGCAAGTAAACTTGCTGGCGTACTCACCATTACCGAGCAGCTACCACAAGGCACCTTAGTGCATCTGACTTTCCCAACCAGTCTAGCGAGAGACGCCTGATGGACGAATTAAAACACACAGTACTGGTCGTTGATGACCATCCCCTTATGCGCAAAGGCATTGTGCAACTGCTGAGCTTGGAAGATAACTTGGAAGTGGTTGCTGAAGCCTCTAACGGTACCGATGCGGTCGCCTTAGCCAAGCAGCACGAGCCCGATCTGATCCTGCTCGATCTGAACATGAAAGGTCTATCAGGCTTAGACACCCTGCGTGCCCTGCGTGCGGAAGAGTTAAGCTCGCGCGTGGTGATCTTGACCGTCTCAAACGCCCGCCAAGACGTGCAAGCGCTGCTCAAAGCCGGTGCCGATGGCTACCTGCTTAAAGACAGCGAGCCAGATGTTCTGCTCGACCAACTGGCCGACGTATTAACTGGCAAGCAGATCTTAAGTGAGTCACTGCGCCCGTACTTAGAGACACTGCACGAAGTTGATGTCATGCAGAAGAAACTCGACAGCCTGACGCGTCGTGAAAACCAGATCCTGCGTGAAGTCGCCAAAGGCTTGTCTAACAAGCAAGTGGCCGCCTCGCTGCACATCTCTGAAGGCACCGTTAAAGTGCACGTGAAAAGCCTGCTGAAAAAGCTCGACGCGCAAAGCCGCGTAGAAGCGACTGTGATGTTCTTAGAGTATCGCCAGCGTAACAGCTAAGCCCGCTTAGCTTGCCAATCGATGCCGCGCAGCCTTTGCTCGCGGCATTTTTTTGGCCCCGTGCGCGCAAGCGCAGACAAAAAATACCTCTTGGCGCTCAAGATAGCGCCACTTGGCGACAGCTTTTGACGCAGGCGGTAGATCATGTGGCAAAAAAACTTAAACGATTTTAACCAAGTGGTCGCACTCGGCGGCGGCCACGGCTTAGGGCGCGTGCTCTCCTCTCTCTCTTTTTTAGGCCTACGTCTAACGGGGGTGGTGGCGACCACCGATGATGGTGGCTCGACCGGGCGTTTGCGGCAAAGTCAGGGCTGTATTGCTTGGGGCGATCTGCGTAACTGCATCAATCAGCTGGTGACTGACCCGAGTATCGGCAGCTTACTGTTTGAGTATCGTTTCAGTGGCCGCGGTGAATTAGCTGGCCACAATTTGGGTAATTTAATGCTTTTGGCGCTAGATAACCTCTGCGTGCGCCCGCTCGATGCGATTAAGCTCATCAGCGACATGCTAAAAATCGAGCCGCAGTTACTGCCAATGTCAGAATACCCCACCGATCTGCGCGCCCATCTTGTCGATGGCCAAGTGATTGACGGGGAAGTCGAAATTGATCAACTAGCCAGCGTGCCGCTATCGCTGAGCTTAGCGCCCGCGGTGCCGGCCACGGCAGAAGCAGTGCAAGCAATTGAGCGCGCCGATCTGATTTTGCTCAGTCCTGGCAGCTTTTTAACCTCAGTGATGCCGCCGCTGCTGCTCGATGAACTGGTCGAGGCGATCAATGCCAGCCGCGCGCCGCTTTTGTTTATCAGCAATTTAATCCCAGAGCAGGGGCCGGTGCAGCACATGACCTTGGCCGAGCAGTGCCACTGGCTAGAGCGGCGCGTCGGGCGCGGCCGGCTCGATGCGATTATCGCCGCGCCCAGCATGCACAGCGGCGATTTAATGCCGTGGCGCGATCGCCTGTGGCAAGCAGATTTAGGCGAAAGCGATTTGCCGCACCGTCACGATCGGCTCAAATTGCGCTTGGCGCTGGAAAAAGTTCTCGCCAGCAGCGCGCAAACACGGTCCCAGCCGCGCTAACACGATTGGCTCGTGCCACGTCGGCCAATAAAAACGGCGAGCCTTAAGGCTCGCCGTTTATCTGCGCCAAAGCAACCGCGCTTACGCCAGCTCTTTTTCCACCAGCTGGATCAGGATGTGAATGATTTTAATGTGCACTTCTTGAATGCGATCGGCATAGCCAAAATGCGGCACGCGAATTTCTACATCGGCCAGCCCCGCCATTTGCCCGCCATCTTTACCGGTTAAAGCAATTACCGACATCCCTTGCGCTTTAGCCGCGGCAATCGCATTCACAATGTTGCCAGAATTGCCACTAGTCGAAATGCCGAGCAGCACATCACCTTGGCGCCCTACCGCTTCCACGTAGCGCGAGAACACATAGTCATAGCCAAAATCATTGGCCACGCATGACAAGTGGCTGGGATCTGAGATAGCAATCCCCGGCAAGCCAGGCCGGTTTTCCCGATAGCGACCGGTGAGCTCTTCAGCAAAGTGCATGGCATCGCAATGCGAGCCGCCATTACCACAGGACAACACCTTGCCTCCGGCTTTGAATTGGCGCGCGAGTAATGTGGCCGCCGCTTCAATCTGCGCGATGTTGTGGTCATCGGCTAAAAAATCTTGCAGCACCTTGGCTGCTTCATTGAGTTCACTTTTGATCAGTGCTTGATACATGGGGAGGCCCTTGCATGATGGGTGCCATACGCGGCACATAAAGCGATTAACCGGCGCATTGTGGCAAAGCTTACGGCAAAAGTCGCCTGTTGCCACAAAATCAGCGCCCGCGGCTAAAAGCATTGAAATCAGCCCGCGCCTTGCATAGGGTGGTTTAAGGCGCGCTAGATAGCTTGGCGCCCGGCTTGCGCAAGGAGGCGCTTATGTCGACGATAGCTTTAACCCTCGGGGTCACACTGGTGACTCTCCTGTTTGCTGGGCTGCTTGGCGCAGTGCTGGCTTATATCGGCGCAGGGCGGCGCCCGGCCATCGTGTGGCTTGGCGGCTTTTTGCTGCTACAAAGCGGCGTGACGTGGCTCACTTGGCAGGTACTGCCATGGCCCCTGTGGCTGCTGTTTGCGCCCCTCGCGTTGATCTTTTTGGCCGACGCGTGGCGTCAACGCGTGCTCACGCCGCACCTACTGGCGCTGTTTCGCCGCGTGCTGCCGGTGATGTCGCGCACCGAGCGCGAAGCGCTGGCCGCGGGCACCACTTGGTGGGAGGGGGATATTTTCTGTGGCCAACCCGATTTTAAGCGCCTGCACAACGTGCCTAAATGCACGCTCACAGCGGCAGAACGGGCATTTTTAGCCGGTCCAGTCGAAGAGGTGTGCGCCATGGTCAGCGATTGGGAAGTAACGCACACGCGCACGGATCTGCCGCCCGCGGTGTGGGACTATTTAAAAGCCAAGCGCTTTTTTGCCATGATCATCGCCCCAGACTACGGCGGTTTGGGCTTTTCGCCCTACGCCCAATCGCAGGTGTTACAAAAATTAAGCAGCGTGAGTGCCACCTTAGCTATCACCGTTGGCGTGCCCAATTCACTGGGCCCAGGCGAATTGCTACAGCACTACGGCACGCCTGAGCAAAAAGCCCACTACCTGCCGCGCTTGGCCAGCGGCGCCGAGATCCCCTGTTTTGCGTTAACCAGCCCCGAAGCGGGCTCAGATGCCAGCGCTATTCCCGATGTCGGCATTGTTTGCCACGGCCAGTGGCAAGGGCAACGCGTGCTGGGTATGCGTTTAACTTGGGATAAACGCTATATCACGTTGGCGCCGGTCGCCACCGTACTGGGGCTAGCGTTTAAATTGCGCGATCCTGAGCTGTTACTTGGCGATAAAGTGGAATTAGGCATTACCTGCGCCCTTATTCCGACCCACCTACCCGGCATTGAGATTGGCCAGCGCCACTTTCCGCTAAATGTGCCGTTTCAAAATGGCCCAACCCGCGCCCGCGATCTATTTGTGCCGCTTGATTTTATCATCGGCGGCCGCGCCATGGCGGGTCAAGGCTGGCGCATGCTAATGGAGTGCTTAGCCGTTGGCCGCGCCATTACCCTGCCGTCTAATAGCACCGGCAGCGCCAAATTACTGGCGCAAACCACCGGCGCCTATAGCCGCATTCGCCGGCAATTTAAACTGCCGATTGGCCAACTCGAAGGCATTGAAGAGCCGCTCGCCCGCTTAGGCGGCAATACCTACGCCATGAGCGCCGCAGTCGATTTCACCTTAGCCGGCATTATGGCGGGCGAAAAACCGGCCGTGATCTCCGCAATTGTTAAATACCACCTCACCAGCCGCGGCCAACAATGCAGTATCGATGCGATGGATATTCACGGCGGGCGCGGCATCTGCTTGGGGCCCAACAACTACACGGCTCGCCACTACCAAGGCGCGCCGATTGCCGTGACCGTGGAAGGCGCCAATATCTTAACTCGCAGCATGATCATCTTTGGCCAAGGCGCCATCCGCTGCCACCCGTTTGTACGCCACGAAATGGCCGCCGCCGCGCATCCTGAGCCCAGCGCGGCGCAGTGGGCAGCGTTTGACCAAGCGCTGCTTGGCCATATTGGCTTTGCCTTGGGCAATGGCGCGCGCACCTTGTGGCTTGGGCTCACCGGCGCGCACTTTGCCGCCGCGCCATTTCATGATGCCAGTCGCCGCTATTACCAGCACTTGGCCCGCTTTAGTGCCCAGTTAGCTTGGCTTAGCGATGTGGCCATGCTGAGTGTCGGCGGCCAGTTAAAGCGTAAAGAGCGCCTGTCGGCTCGCTTAGGTGATTTGTTAAGCCAGCTTTATTTGCTCTCGTGCGTACTCAAACGCTTTGATGATGATGGCCGCCCCGCCGAGGATTTGCCGCTACTGCATTGGGCCGCTCAAGATGCGTTATGGCGAGCGCAGCAGGCCTGCTTGGGCTTACTGGCTAATTTCCCGAACCGGCCACTGGCGTGGCTGCTGCGCGCCATGCTGTTTCCGTTTGGCCGCCCCTGCCAGCCGCCTAGCGATAAATTAGAGCAGCGCGTGGCGCACTTAATGCAAACGCCCAATCCCAGCCGCGAGCGCTTAAGCGCGGGGGTTGCGCAGACGCCAAGCGCGCACAATGTGGCGGCAAAACTTGAGCAAGCGCTCAAGGACATGCTCGCGGCCGAGCCTATCGTGGCGGCATTAAGCCAGCAAACGGGGCAAACGCTGCCCATGCAGGGACTTGATCAGCTCGCCGCTAACGCCCTTAGCCACGGCTGGCTCAGCGCCAAAGAGGCCGACGTGCTGGTGCGTGCCGAAGCCAGCCGCCGCTGGGCTATTGCGGTCGATAGTTTTGCTCCGGCCGATTTAGCCGCCGATAAAGCGCAGCAAGCGCAAAGTGCCGCTTATCATCAGGTCCAAGCAGTGCAGACGGCGAGCTAAGCCACCAGATGGCCAGCCAGCGCCAATAACCTTAACGCCGCCTTACGCGGCGTTAAATTTTTATCAACGTGGGTCTATTCCGCCGGCGCAAAGGCGCCAAGCCGCGCAAAAACAGGGCATAATTGGCAAA
>JBOFMA010000041.1:0-1041 GCA_051658125.1 Aeromonas sp. | reverse complement strand
GCCTTTTCTGCGGCTATCGGTGAGCGGCCTGCATTATGCTGATGCGGTCTTTGCATGTTGTAATAACGTGTGATGTAGCGCGCCACGGCTGATTTCGCTTCACCAATACTTTGGTAACCCACGCTTGGCATCCATTCACTTTTAAAACTACGAAAAAATCTCTCCATCGGACTGTTATCCCAACAGTTGCCACGGCGGCTCATGCTTTGCCGTATCTGCATCCGCCACAGCGCTTGCCTAAAGGCGCGGCTGCTGTAGTGGCTGCCTTGATCACTATGAAATAGAACGTGCTTAGGTCGTCCTCGCCCCTCCCAAGCAAGGCTTAGTGCTTTGGCTGTGAGGCTCGAATCGGGTGAGTCTGATATTGCCCAGCTCACAACTTTTCGCGCATACAGATCGAGCACTACCGCTAGGTAAGCCCAACATTTGCCGGTCCATATATAAGTCACATCACCGCACCACACTTGATTTGGAGCATGAACGTTAAATTGCCGAGCTAACAGGTTAGGGGCTGCGAAATGCTCATGCCCACCTCGACGATAGCTGTGCTTGGGGACTTGGCAACTGCTTAAGCCAAGCTCCTTCATTAATTTACGCGCAAGGGAGCGCGTAAGCTTCACTTGGTGCTGAGCTGTAACCATCAAAGCAATAGAGCGAGCCCCAGCCGAACCGCCACTGTCCGCGTGTACTTGGCTAACCAGGGCGCGTTTGCGCACACGCTCACTATTGATCGGCTTATGCTGATGCTTTTGCCAATAGCGAAAGCTGCTCCGGTGCAAGCCAAGTACTTGGCACAGACGTTGTACTGGGTGCTGCGCTCTTAATTTATCGACTACCGCAAAGTGTTCAGCGACTCCGACATCAAGAGCGCAGTAGCTTTTTTTAATATGTCGTTCTCCATATCTAAGCGTTTAATCCGTTGATTAAGCGTACGGATCGCTAGTTGCTCAGGGGTTAACGGTTCACCTTTAGGCGTGATCCCTTGGCGCTCTTGGCGCAACTTCATAACCCAACGATTGAGTGCCGATAAGCTGACATTCA
>JBOFMA010000040.1:0-3355 GCA_051658125.1 Aeromonas sp. | reverse complement strand
GGCGGCACCTTGGCCTTAGGCGCTGCGGCCAGTATGGGCGTGTTGCTGGTGGGCGTGCAGGTGGCGGTGAGTTTCGGCCTGTTGCCAGCGCTGTAACCCAATAGCAAAATGCGCTTATAAGAAAACCCCAACGGCAATGCGTTGGGGTTTTTTGTGGTTGGTGCTTATGGCCAACAATGTGAGTAAGCCATAACCGCCTTGCACGGGCCGCGAAACCGCGGCCTCGGCTAGCGAGTTAATGCTTACTGATTGTGGCTGGCGCGGCGAGGGTGGCGCGCTTGCGCAGGTTTGGCGTTGCCATTGCTGTTGCTGCCGGCGTTATTGGCGCCATTTGGGCGTGGCGCGCTTTTGTTGCCTTGGCTGGCGCTGCGATTGCCGCTACGTGCAGCCCCGTTGCCGTTACCACTGCCTTGGCTGCGCGGGCTACCTTGACGTGGGCCGCCGTTACCTTGGGGGTGCGGCGCGCGGCGCGGCTCACTTGGATCGCGCGGCTCTTTACGTGCTGGCGCACCAAAGCCACGGGCGATGTTGTTTAAGGTTTCCGCGCTGGCTTCAAAGCCGGCGACCTGCTCACAGGCAATGCTCTGCTTGGTCAAACGCTCGATGGCTTTGATCAACTTGCCTTCATCGGCCGCAACCAAAGAGATGGCGTGTCCGGCGGCGCCGGCGCGGCCAGTACGGCCAATGCGGTGCACATAATCTTCTGCCACGTTAGGCAATTCAAAGTTCACCACTTGTGGCAACTTGTCGATGTCTAAGCCGCGCGCGGCAATATCAGTGGCGACCAGCACGCGCACGCTGCCATCTTTAAAGCCCGCTAGCGCACGGGTACGCGCGCCTTGGCTCTTGTTGCCATGAATGGCGGCGGCGCTGATGCCTTGGCTATCGAGCTTTTCGGCCACGCGGTTCGCAATGTGTTTGGTACGGGTAAACACCAGCACTTGCTGCCAGTTGTTTTTTTCCACCAAGTGGCTGAGCAGGGCGATTTTGTTGGCTTTATCACACGGGTGCACCATCTGCTCGATGCGCTCGGCGGTGCTGTTACGTGGTGCCACTTCAATCACGGCGGGGTTATCGAGCAGGCCGGTGGCCAATTCACGAATGTCATCGGCAAACGTGGCCGAAAACAGCAGGTTTTGGCGTTTTTTCGGCAAAATAGCCAAAATGCGGCGAATATCACGGATAAAACCCATATCGAGCATGCGGTCAGCTTCATCGAGAACTAAAAACTCGACTTCATCAAATTTAACCGCGTTTTGGTTATACAGATCGATAAGGCGCCCAGGGCAGGCTACCAGCACGTCTAAGCCACGGCGCATGGCTTGCATTTGCGGGTTGATGCTCACGCCACCAAACACCACATGGCTGCGCAGCGGCAAGTGCTTACCGTAGTTGCGCACACTTTCGCCCACTTGCGCGGCGAGTTCACGGGTAGGTGTCAGCACCAAGGCGCGCACGCGGTTTGGCGATACTTTACGTGGGTTGTCAATTAAGCGCTGCAACATCGGTAAGGTAAAACCTGCGGTCTTGCCGGTGCCGGTTTGGGCGGCGGCCATCAGGTCGCGGCCAGCCAGAACGGCGGGGATCGCCTGCTGCTGAATAGGCGAAGGGGTATCGTAACCTTGTTCGGCGACAGCGCGCAGCAGTGCTTCATTTAGACCGAGGGAAGAAAAACTCATAGGTACCTGCAAAGGTTGGCTATTGCGTGCATGGCCTAGCCATCTCTGCCGAGGCAATAGCAAAAGAAGAAGCCCGCGCGGCAGTGCGCGGGCGTTTTACCGCCGCGCAGTCTAGCTAAGTTACCGCTTAAGTCGAGAAAAATGTGATCTCGCGCGAGTTTTGCTGGGCAACGTGGCCTTTCTGGCGGTGCTAGCGGCCAGCAAATCTAGCGTTAGGGTGAGCGCAGCTAGCCTAGCTGCAGGCCAAACCGTGATTAAACGCGGTAAACTGGCGGCCATTTGTTTAATGTGTGGGGTATTCTCGCCCCCATTTAATCAGGAGTCATGTCATGCGTCGTTTAGTGGTGTTAGGTAGTGTGAATGCCGATCATGTGTTGCGCGTACCCACCTTTCCGCGTCCGGGCGAAACGTTAACCGGGCACAGTTATCAAGTCGTGCCTGGCGGTAAAGGCGCCAATCAAGCGGTGGCGGCCGCGCGCTTAGGCGCGACGGTCGATTTTATTGCGCGCATTGGCCAAGACCCCGTAGGTCAAGCCATGCGCCAAGGCTTTGCGGCCGATGGCATTGAGGTGAGCGGCGTGCTGTGTGATGAGCACTTGCCCACCGGCATTGCCATTATTTATGTCAACGATGCCGGCGAAAACAGCATTGGCATCAGCGCTGAAGCCAATAGCCGTTTAACCGCGGCCGCCGTGCGCACGCACAGCGACGTGATTAGCGCGGCAGATACTTTGCTGCTGCAATTAGAAACGCCGCTAGACGGGGTGATGGAGGCGGCGCGAATTGCTCAGGAAAGTGGCACGCGGGTGGTGCTTAATCCCGCGCCGGCCAAACCGCTGCCGGCCGATTTACTAGCGCGGGTGGACCTCATCACGCCTAATCAAACCGAAGCACAGATGCTCACTGGTATTTGCGTCACCGATGAGGCCAGCGCGCGCGATGCCGCAGCCGCACTGCATGCCATGGGCATTGCGCAAGTGATGATTACGCTCGGCGCGCAGGGCGTGTATTGCAGTGATGCCAGCGACGCCCGCCTTATCCCCGGCTTTCGCGTGCAGGCGCTCGACACCACCGCTGCCGGCGATACTTTTAACGGCGCTTTTTTAGCGGCCAGCTTATCGGGGCAAGCATTTGCTCCTGCTGTGCGCTTTGCTCACGCCGCGGCCGCGCTTTGTGTTACGCGCGCTGGCGCGCAAAGTTCAATTCCATCGTCAAGCGAGGTGCAGGCGTTTTTGGCCGCGCAGGCGTAGTGCGCGCGCTGCGCTATCGCTCACCCGCCGGCGTGAAATACGGGTCGATCCGCACGTGGCCGCGATTGGGCGTATTTAGCGCTGTAAGGGACCGTTAAAACCTCTCGCCCACTACCCCTTTCTGCTTTAACCCCAAGGCCTTAAAGGCAGGCTTTGTGAAAGTCGTTTTCAGCTGCGAGCTCTCTCTATCGCGGCCGAAGACGGCTTTTTTCGTGCGCTAAAATAGTGTTCAGGCTGAATTATGTAAAATAAAACCTATAAAAAAGCTAAAACATGTCAATGAGGCACCAGTGCCGAGGCTAGAAGCGTAAATTTTCGAGCAATACCTGCGAACTTGGCGCGTAGTTATTCAAATTAGCTTTTTATGCCATAAGTAAGGACTTTTCACGCTGATGGCGTAGGAAATTGATCGTGGCAGCTCGTCAT
>JBOFMA010000039.1:0-9460 GCA_051658125.1 Aeromonas sp. | reverse complement strand
AGCAGGACAAATTCATCGCCGCCCATGCGGAAAATTTGCTCATTTTGCCGGCAGTAGCGGCGCAAGGTGTTGGCCATCTCTTTGAGCAGCGTATCACCGGCTTCATGGCCATATTGATCGTTGGCCTGTTTTAAGCCGTTTAAATCGAGCATAAACAGCGCCAGCGCTTGCTCTGGATGGCGCGCCAGCACAGCTTGGTAGTGCGTGAAGGCTTCATCAAACGCTTGGCGGTTAGGCAGGCCGGTTAAGGTATCGGTGCGCGCGACGCGTGCCAATTCATCGTTAAAAATGCGCGCTTCCACCTCCATCGACAGCTGCTTAGCAAACAGGCGCAAGGTCGCACGGTCTTCATGCTCAAAGCCTTGACTTGACACCATTAAATAGCCCAGCAGATCGTTACTGTGGCCGCTCGGCAAGCCAAACAGCAGCCAATGCTCGTCATCCCACAGGTGCTCAAAACGCTCGCCATCTTGCAGGACTAAGCGGCTAAGCTCATGGTGCAGCGCTAAGCTGGTGTGAGGATTCATGCCAAAGGCCGTACAATAGGGCGTGCGCTCATCTACGCGGCACACCAATCCCCAGCGGTGACCTGGATAGAGCTGGGATAACTGCTGCAGGCCCGAGCGCGTCAGAGCATCGAGCGAGGTATCGCGACTTTGATACAGGCCAAACTGCAGCCACGACTGCAGAATGTGCCGCGAGCGCTCCTCACGGTTAAGCGCCACGCGCAATGCGGTGGTTTGTTCACTGACGTTAGCCGCCAGCTTTTCGTTAAAATCTTGCAGCCGCTCATTAAGGCTTAAGCGCTCGGCACTGATGCGCTCGAGTTTTTCGGTTTGCTCACCATAGCGCTCGATTTGATCGGACAAACTACCGCCCATGTTAAACAGCAGCTGGCGAATTTCATCGTATTCGGCAAACCGCACGTTGGGCTGCTCGGGGCGATAGTTACCCAAGGCGTAAGTGCACACCAGTTGGGCCAGCGCTTGTAGCGGCGAGGTGAGCCAGCGACTTAAAAATAAGCAACAGCCGGCAAGTAGCAGTAAGGTGATGGCAATACCGCCGATCAGCCACTGCTGTGAACGGTTGAGCGCATCGATACTGTCATTGCGATAGCGATACAGCGTTAACGTTGCCGGCGTCGAACCGAGTTGCGGTAGCTGCGGCCAGCCGGAATTTAAGGTGCCGGCATGCGCTAGCGGCACGCCATCGCGCGCACTTAAAAACTTATCGGTGGCGCTGGTGTAGAGCTGATGATCGCCTAGCTGCACGGTGAAATACTCGTCCGGCGACATGGTGCTTTCAAACACCTGCATCAACCGCTCCCATGGACTGATCAGCAAAAGAAAGCCGCGGATCGATAAGGTGCCTTTATTTTCATTGGCGCGATAAATTGGCGCCACAATCGCGACGCCACCGAGGCGCTGCTTGGCGCCAATTAAGCGCGGGTCATCAACGTTGAGCAATAAGTTAAGCCCCGCCTTGGCATCGTGACTGCCGCTCCACATCTTAAACTGGGCGATTAAATCGCTCACCGCTAAGCGTTTTGGGCGGCCTTGCTCGTGTGTGATGACGCGGCCATCGGGCGTGAGCAGATAGGCGGCACTGATCAGCGGGTTGGCTTGTACAAAAATAGACAGCGGCTTTTGCGCCAGCGGCGCTAACTTAGGCTTGAGCAGCGCCTGCTCTAAGCTGCGGTTATACGACATCAGCTGTAACTGCGGGCCTAAGCGTTCGATACGCGCCGCCAGATCATTTTGAATACGATTAAAGCTACGCTTGAGTTGCTGATCGGTCTGGTCGTCAATAAATTGATGGCGGCGATATAAAAATATACAGCTGGTCATGAGCGTGGGCAGCAACGAGATCAGCAATAAGATCACGGTAAGGGTGGGTTGTAAACGCCAAGGCGCCTTTCGCATTCAGTGGACCTACAAGTTAAACGGCAGCGCACTGCCAAGGGGAGCACGGTCTAGGCCTGCCCCAAAGGGGATGAATTGTCAGCGGTGGCACAGGTGTGGCTGCACTTGCTACAACTGGCGCAGGACTATATCCAAGGGAGTTTAAATAACCTAAATCGCCGTGGTTTAGGTGTGATCTGCGTCACACAAAAATGCGTAATCCGTGCATGACGTTGCATATTATGCAGCCCGCTAGCGGCGGTCATCCGCGGCGCTATGTCCAAAGACTCAGGGAGCAGAGGTGACCGTTATGCCCATAACAGAAAATAGGCGATTACCGCGGCCTGCGGCTGACCGTGGCGCGGCCGTATCAAACGCGCTGCCGAGCGCTAGCTACGAACCGGCACTGGATAATCTTGGCAATCTGGCGATTATCGGCGGCGGCTGGTTAGGCCGACCGCTGGCCCATGCACTGGTGGCGGCGGGTTATACGGTCACGGTGACGGCGCGCAGTACCAGTAGCGTTGCAGCATTAAGCCAAGATGGCTTATGCGCGCAGGCCTTGACGCTGGCTCCGACTCCGATCTTGACCACTCCTTGGCCCCTGCGCGCCAAGCAACTGATTTTTTGCTTGCCGCCGAGCCAAAGCGAAGACTATGCCGCCAGCATTGCCCGCGCCTGCCAACAGGCGCTGGCCGCCGGTACGCAAACCGCACTGCTGATTAGCGCCACCTCGGTCTGGCAACCTGGGCAACGCGAGTGGGAATCGCCGCAAGGTCAAGGCCCGCGGGCGGCGCGCTTACTGGCGGCCGAGCGTGCGCTGCTGAACGCTGGCTTTGCCCGCGCCATGGTGCTGCGACCCGCGGGGCTGTATGGTCCGGCACGCCATCCTGTGTATTACTTAGCCGGTCGGCAGTTAAGCGGCGGCGATGAAGCGGTTAACTTGGTTGAGCAAAGCGATGTGATTGCCGCCATCGTGCGCTTGCTACAGGTGGGGCGCGATCAGGCGGCATTTAATTTAAGCGCGCCGGTGCACCCAACGCGGCGCGATTTTTATAGCGCGGCGTGCCAGCATTTGCAGTTACCCGCGCCGCAGTTTATGGCGGGCGCGTATGCTCCCATCGGTGGCCAACGCATCGTGACCGAGTTAGGCTTTACTTATCGCTGGCCTGACCCCTTGGCTTGGCTTTTACAGACCAAGGCCAACTCGCCGGCGGTTTTTAGTTAACAAAAAGAAAAGCGGCCCGTGGTTTGCCAACCGCGTCCGCTCGGCCTATCATGCCGACCCATTTTATCGATGCCGCGGCCAGCGCAGTTTTCATGCCGCCAAAGGAGCGATTATGTCCGAGTCCGCTATTCACTTAGCCCTAGCGCCCGATGCCCGTGTGCCTGCCGGTGATCTGCTGCTACGCACGCTGGCGATGCCGGCCGATACCAACCCGAACGGGGATATTTTCGGCGGCTGGATCATGGCGCAAATGGACATAGCCGGCGGTATTTTAGCCAAAGAAATCGCTAAAGGCCGCGTGTGCACAGTGAGCGTAGAAGGCATGACCTTTTATAGTCCGGTTAAAGTGGGCGATGTGGTGTGCTGCTATGGCCTGTGTGAAAAACTGGGCCGCAGCTCTATGCGCTTAAAACTAGAAATTTGGGTCAAGCCCGTGCTGCGAGAAAGCGATGCCCAGCGCTATTGTGTGACCGAAGGCATTTTTACCTATGTAGCCATCGATGACCAAGGTGCGCCACGCGCCATTGCCCGCGCTGTGCACGGCTAACACGTTGCCAGCGGCGGCCAAACAGTGCCGCGCACGGCAAATCCATGCGCTGGCGCTGATCTTGCTCCTCGCGTGGTACTCATCATTTATCTACTAACGAATACGGTAACCCCATGATCCACTATTTACGTCCGCTCAGCGTCACCTTTTTGCTGTTCGCACTGGCTGGCTGTCTTGATATTTCCCGTGAAGACAAGCAAGTGCTGGCAAATGGTGAGCAGCCGATTGCCAACTGTTTTCGCCCCCCGCTGGTGGCCTTAGCGCGCGAACCGCTGCCGCGTGAATTTAGCCTCACGGTATGGAATATTTACAAAGGTAAAAAGCCCAACTGGCAAGCTGGGTTAGATGCACATGCCAAAGGCCAAGACTTGCTGATGCTACAGGAGACCACCGATGCACCGGCCATGCGCAATTGGCTGCAACATAACGCCTATCAGTGGCGGCAAATGCAGGCTTTTAAGCAAGAGGGCATCTCGTATGGCGTGATGACTGCGGCAAAAAGCTTAGATGCCTTTAGCTGCGGCGTGCGCACCCCCGAGCCCTTGCTGCGTATTCCTAAATCGGGCTTAGTCAGTTTATACCCACTGGCAGAAGACCCCGATGGTCTGCTGGTGATCAACCTACATGCGATCAATTTTTCCTTCAGCATGGCGCGCTTTCGCCAGCAACTGTATGACTTGACAGAGCTGATGCGCATTCACCAAGGCCCCGTGATCATGGCCGGTGATTTCAACAGCTGGAGCGAAAAGCGTACCCGCTGGCTGGAGGGTTTTGTCAACGAGCTGGGCTTAAAACAGGCCAAAATGAGTCCAGATCAGCGCTTGCGCGTCAGTGATTACCCACTAGATCACATTTTTTACCGCAGCCTGAAATTGCTAGAAGCTAACTCCCCTGCCAGTGATGCCTCGGATCACGCCCCGATCACCGCCCGCTTTCGCGCTTTGCACACCGTGCCAAAGGCGTTTCGTTGATGTAATCCTGCATTAAAACAAATCGGGCGCCCTATGTTGCACATCAGCATCAAGGGCGCCCGGGATGTTTGTTTTCGGTACTTAACCTAGCGCATTGGCTCTGCGAAGTGGTGGTGTGATCTGTGTTATCCACATGGCTTAACGGCATCGGATGGTGATGTGACCTCGCTAGGCAACCGATGTAACGCTTGGTAGAGCAACTCGGCTAACCGCCAGTCTTCCGGTGTATCGATATCTACCACCCGCCAACGCGGCAAAACATGCGCAGCTTTGCGCGTGCTGCCATTAAGCCATGCCTCACGCGTGCCCCAATAAAATTGCCCAGCGTCTTGATAAGCGGGCTCTAAATCTTGTGAGCGCTGCGCCATCATCTCCGGCCAAAAGGGCTCAACCTCGCCATTATCCCGCATACGTACCGCGCGCTGGATAGGAAAGGCAAATTCCGCTACGGAATAAACCAAGGCCGCCGTGCCAAATAACAGTTGTTGCTGTGCGGCAGTAATATCGTGCGCGTCAATTAATGGCACAGTGGCATAAATACAGCAGTAATGTTCGCTGCGAATGCCCAACTCGGCTAAACGCTCAATCGTATCGATGACCACCGGCGTGGTGCCGGTGTGATCATCGGCTAACTCGGGCGCGCGCAAAAAGGGCACGAGTGCGCCGAGTTCCTCTGCTATGCGGGCAATCTCGGCATCATCTGTAGAAACCACCACATGACTAAAACAACCGCTCGCATGGGCGGCGTTAATGGCATAACTCAGCATCGGCTGGCCACAAAATGACCGCAAATTCTTTTTCGGGATCCGTTTGCTACCGCCACGGGCGGGAATAATCGCAATCGCCATCGTATTCACTCCTTAGCGCACAGGACTCGCGGGTAGAAATTGCATCTGCTCGGCCATCAATTGCATATTTTTGGGAAAGCGGCCTAATACCTCGGCGCGCTGCGCTAGCCAAGCATTGCGTTGATAGGTAAATCGTTCCACCTGTAAGGCGACCCCCTCGATGCTGTGCACGGTAATAAAACGCCCGCAATGCTGATAGCCCACCTTTTTATGCATCTGTTGCGGACCTACATTCGTTGTGAGTACCTCGGCGCGTAACTCTGCAACCTGAAGCTGATTAAACGCGTAATCTAGCGCTGCGATTTCCAGCATTAAACCGATCCCTGGCCAACACACCTCAACACCACGATAGCAGCCCCACTCACAGCCTTGCGCACTGATTTGGCTGAAGGTTAAACAACCGACGGGCTGTTGATCTAGGCAGCACACCCACACTTGGCGTGAAGGATCGCAGGCTAACTGTGCAAACCAGCGCCGCTGATCTGCAGCTGAAATCTCCTGTTGCTGAAACATCTGTGCGCGTATGCGTGGACTATTGCGCCATTGACGTAACTGCTCGAGGTGTTGCGCTTGGACGGGAAGAAATGAAATTTGCATAAGCACCAAAATTTAAGATTGGATGGAACGCATCTTGCTTTGTTTTGTCACACATCGCCGGCAGTAACATCCGCCAACGCAAAAACCTTAGGCGTTAGCACAGCTGGCGTCGCAGGTATGCAAAGCGACTTGAATACGGAGAAATAAAATCTGCAGTCAAGTGAGTTAACTACAATGCACGTTTGGTCGCTAATCAATGATTAACCGCACTGGTTTGGCGGCATGACCAGCGCGCCAGTGTAAAATGCGGTGTAAGTCGCTATTTTGCCAGATGAAATGCCAAAATCGGCCCTTTTTCTAGCAAAATAAACGTTAAAAGCGCAGGATTGCGCGCAAGCCATAAATCGCGCTACAAGGCCGGTTTCGCAGCACGGGCGCGAATTATGTCGCGACCCGTGCGGTAGCTATGGCAAGCCGCGATCAGCAAGCCGCAATCTAGCTACTTTGGCTAGTGTTTGGCTGTGCTGGTATGACATTCTCGCGTTCGTCGGCGGCCACGGTAAGTTCACTTTCCCTTTGCCCACCTAGTAGGAGCCCTTATGTCCACGTTAATGGATCTCACCTTAAATCTGCTCAATGACATGGGCCAAGAGCAAGCCAATATGGCTTTGCAGCAAGCGACCCCAAGTACACGCCTGTTTGGTCAAGCGCTTGATAGCATGGGGATGGTATTTCTCGTTGCGGATTTAGAGGCATTAATCAGCGAGGATTTCAACCTCGATATCACCCTCGCCGATGATCGGGCAATGAGCCAAAAAACCTCGCCTTTTCGCAGCGTGGAAACGCTGGTTAACTACATGCAACAATTAATTGATGAAGCCAAGGCGCAGGATTAAGTAAAATGGCGCGGATTATTATTACCGGTACTCGGAAAGGTTTAGGTAAGGCCCTTGCCGAACATTATCTAGCGCAAGGCCATCAAGTGGCGGGTTGTAGTCGCGGACCAAGCAGCATCGAACACGCGCACTACATGCATTTTTGTTTAGATGTCGCGGATGAAAAAGCCGTTATTGCGATGGTACGTAGCGTGCAACGTACATGGCAAGGCATCGATATCTTACTCAATAATGCCGGCATGGCAGCTATGAACCATTTGCTCACCACGCCACAGCGTACCGCGCAAAATATAGTGAACACCAATGTGTTGGGTAGTTTTTTATTTATGCGTGAAGCCGGCAAAATAATGATGAAGCAAGGCCAAGGTTCGATAGTTAATTATTCTACGGTGGCCGTTGCGCTAGATCTTGCCGGCGAAGCGCTATATGCCGCTAGCAAGGCGGCGGTTGAGAGCCTGACTCGGATTGGCGCTAAAGAATTAGGCCAGTGGGGCGTACGCGTAAATGCTATCGCACCGACACCGATTAAAACCGATCTGATTCGTCACGTGCCAGCAGCAAAATTAGACGAGTTACTGCAGCAACAAATTTGCCAACGCTTTGGTGAAGTCAGTGATGTTATTAATGTATTAGATTTCTTTAATTGTGCCGAAAGTAACTATATTACTGGGCAGATTATCTATCTTGGCGGTGTATTTAAATAAAAGAGTGGTGCAGCATGAGTTGGTTTATCGAACATAGTCATCAACTAGGCAAACGTAACGCGATCATTGATCAATTTGGATGTTTCACCTACCAAGACCTGTTTGCACAAATTGAAGCTTATCAACAGCAACTTGCAGGGCGCATAAATTCACATAGTATCGTTGCCTTGATTGGTGATTATAATTTTTATGCGATAGCCTTATTTTTTGCCCTACAACAGCAGCGCTGCACCATTGTGCCGATCGTTGCGACTACCGCACAAGAACTTGACCAACGGTTAAATGTTGCCGCTTGTACGGTGTGTATTCACTTGCAGCAACAAGATATCAGCCTTACAGTTAAACCTGCGCTGCCAGTTCATCCATTAATTGAGCAACTACAAAGCAAAGAACATGCTGGATTAATATTGTTTAGTAGTGGTAGTACTGGTGCACCTAAAGCGATGATCCATGATCTGGATAATTTATTAAATAGTTATCAAGGGAAAAAAGTTAAAAACCTTAACTTACTTGTGTTTTTAATGTTCGACCATATCGGTGGATTAAATACCCTATTTAATACTTTGGCCATGGGCGCGCAGCTTATTTTACCACATTCGCGCCAGCCGGATGCTATTGCCAAACTTATCGAACAGCATAAAATTCACGTATTACCATCATCCCCAACGTTTTTAAATATGTTATTGATGGCTAGTTGCCCTGCTCGGTTCGACCTTTCTTCGCTAAAAATGATCACCTATGGCACGGAAGCGATGCCAGCGAGTTTGCTAAGTAAACTAAAAACCTGTTTTCCAAAAACCAAATTACTGCAAACCTTTGGTACCAGTGAAACGGGCATTAGTCAAACATCTAGTCGGAACTCCAGTAGTTTAGAGTTACGTCTTGATGACCCCAATACCGAATATAAAATTGTTGCAGGCGAATTGTGGCTGCGAAGTAAAACGCAGATTTTGGGTTACTTAAACGCCACAATGGATAGTTTTACCAGTGACGGCTGGTTTAAAACTGGTGACTTAGTTGAAGAATTGGCTGATGGTTATTTAAAAATCCAAGGGCGAGCCAAAGAGGTGATAAACGTTGGCGGTGAAAAAGTATTGCCCGCGGAAGTTGAATCGGTGCTGTTTGAATTGCCCGAGATTGCCGACTGTTTAGTGTATGGCGAGAGCAATGCGATAACTGGGCAAGCGGTGACGGCGGAGGTTGTACTGCATCCTGGCACAGAGTTAGCTACCGCTAAACGTTTAATCCGCAGCCACTGTCGTATCCACTTAGCTCGATATAAAAATCCAGCCAAAATATTATTTGTGGCTCAAACCAATATCAGTGAACGTTTTAAAAAGAAGCGTTTATAATTATGCGTTGTTAATATTGAATATTGTCCATTAGCTAGAACCACAGGAGCAAATGATGTGCACACAATTATTTGATCCGAAAATAGCCTTCGTATTTAAAAGTCTATTTGGTAATGCAAAACATCCAAATATTCTGCTCTCATTTTTGAACGCTTGTATTAAATCGTAAGTGCCGATTATTACTGTATAAATAAAAATAGTGAAGTGAACAAATAGCATGTTGAAGATAATTTTTCGCGTTTAGATGTTTTAGCGAAAACGAACAGTGGCAAATTAATTAACATTGAAATGCAGCGCTTCGATGAGCGTAATATGGTAAAGCGTAGCCGGTATTACTGCAGGGCGGGAGCACACTTTGTTAAAAATTATCGAAAGCATAAATGTCGAACAACCCAGACAACGTCAATGCTCAAAATTTAAGCTGCTGACTAATTGCGTTAATACAAAAGAGAATCATAAGTGGTCGATATTTATTC
>JBOFMA010000038.1:0-3945 GCA_051658125.1 Aeromonas sp. | reverse complement strand
CCTGCGCAGTATCGTTTTTAGTCCAAGCGCCGATCATCTCCTCCGCTTTGTCCACTAAACGCCCAGATGCCCACGCCACGCTATGCGGGAAGCCGCGTGCCACATACTCGTGCAGCGCGGTCGTGGTGGGCACCAATCCTGCATAAAAAGCCTGCAAAAACTCACCGAGTCCAACTTTTACGGGATCAAACATAGGGCAACACTCGGCGGCTTAACTGTAAGTAATCACGCTCCGCCTCTTCACTGACGGCCGTGGCTGGGCTAACTGGCTGCGGCAGGTGGGTCGCATCTAAGAACAACTGCCGATCACGCGCCTGGCGGGCTTGCTCATCTCGCATCAAGCCAAAGCCAGCATTATCTAACACGGCATTGGCCAGTGACTTACTCGCGCGGGCGTTATGTGCCGCCAATAAGTCGAGCAGCTCGTCATTTTCTCGCGCCAGTCGCTGAGCCGAATCCAGCGCCATGCCTGCCTGCAGCTCCAAAGCATTCAGCAGCAGCTCCTGTGCCTCTAGGCGCTCGGCCTGTTCGGCCATCAGCACTTCAATAAAGCCCACCCCGCCCTCGGCCGCGCTATCAAGGGCCAAATCGTAACCACGATTCGTGCTGTAGTTGGGGTCATTCACCCAGTCGAAGCCGTAAAGCTCGCAATTAACTGGATCGATCGCAGAACTAAAGCCGCCCACGCGGTTAGCAAACATGCGCGAAGCAATGTTACCGGCCTCGTTATCCAGAAACTCTGTTTGATGCTCAATATCGCCGTTGGCGTGCGCTTTCAGGAATACCGTCACCACGGCGGGCTCAACTGCATGCGCTTTACCGCCAAACAGGCCGCCTTCGGGTGGTTCCATACCAAAGCGAATGCGCGGCCAGTGGCCCAGATACCCCAACATGCCGCGCGTTTTCACCCGCTCCTGTGTGGCTGGGCCGTTAATCGCGGCTACCAATCCGGGAATGTTAAAATCGCGCTCTTGGCCGCGAAATTGGCGGCCGCGCTGCTTTAAGTTGTACACAATAACGGGGGGCTGCTGCATGACGACTCCTCTTCTAGCCCAATGAATGTGGCTAGCATAGGTCTTAGTCACACGGATAAACGGGGATTTTTCCGCCTCGCAGGCACAAAAAAGCCCTCATGCAGAGGGCTGGGATGAGCTAAGGCATCTCGCGCAGTAATCGGTCAAAAATCTGTTCATTGAGACGCTTAATCTGCAAAAAATTTAAGGTAAAAAAGGCGGTGGTAACCACCTGTGCTACGCTAGCCAGAATACCTAAACGAAAATAAGGCCACTGCCAATTCATCTGCATGAAAACATATTGATGCAGAAAAAATAGCATGGTCGCAAGTGCGAACTGGCTGATAAAGCCAACCTGCACCGCATTAATACCATGTCGATAATGCTTAATCACCTCTGCATTTTTCACTCCATGCGGAGCTGATGTGGCAACCACCCCTAGCCCGATAGAAAACATAATTGAGCTAATGGTATAGAGCGTACCCGTAAACGCCGCGTCTGGTTGCCAGGCAAAGTCCAGCACACTCAAAGCCAGAGAGACCAAAAGGGTTAAGGCGATCGCGATAAAGCTACTCACGATAACAGGCATCGTCTACCTCACAGGCAAAGCCGCGCATGGCGTGACCCACTTGCATATCAACCAAACGCCCCGACGGAGTGATTTCAATAGGCACAACTTTAGTGCATAGCACTTCGGCACCGGTCACCTTGCGCCCATCTTGTAGCTGAAGCGTTACTTGCTCATGTTGAGCGATCGGGCGCAGCAACGCACTAACAGCACGGTTTGCCTCGGTGCTGGCTGCGGCACTATTTCTGGCATGCTTGAACTTTATCTGCAATTCACAAGAGATCACATCGTCAAGCGAACCCAGCACAGCATCGCTATCGACTTGGCTGCTGACTATCATTGTGCGCAACTTGCTAATCGCTAGGCCCACGATCGAGCTATCGCCTTGTCGCTCCGCGTCTACCGGACGCACTGAGGGCGGGCTATCTGCGATCGAAATTGATTTAACATCCTGCAAAGCGGTTTCTAGTGGCGGGGCGATAACGGGCAGCAACTCCATTAATCGTTCGCTTCCGACGAGCCAATTTAGCAGATGCCCCGTAAACCCTCGCCCAATCGGGCGGGGATATAAGGGGCATCTGCTAAACGAGTTGACCGACATCAACATAATGGCGGCCGGGAGGTTAGAAGCCTGAGAAAACACAGGTGGAGTTATTCCCCTTGCGGGTATTGTATTCCTCACCCTCCCGACCATAAAGCGATGGCGTTACCGCGCAACTACGCTAAGGCGTGCATTACGGTAACCCAGAATATGGGCGAAAAAATTCCACAGCTTTCGGGTGTGGGATAACCGGTTTTCTTCGAGCTTCTACCCTCTTGGCACGCATCATGCCTAAGCCTTGCGGTGGGTGTCAAGTGGGGCAGGGGGAAAAGTGGCGGATGTGGCGGCGCTGCCGGCTACCTAGCGCGGGCGTTGAATTGACATTTATAGCGCTGGGCTTAATATCGGCAACTCTGATGAGACCGCACTTATCGGCCGTTCTTACCCAAGAGACATTCATGCGCACGCCTCACGACCCTGTACAGATAGCTCGCCACGTAGTCGCTAGCGCCCAGCGATTAGAGCTGCCCATCACGCACATGCAGCTGCAAAAGCTAGTTTATATCGCGCACGGCTTTTGCCTTGCTGGCTTAGGGCGAGCGCTTATCTCGCGCCCGGTGATCGCTTGGACGTATGGCCCCGTCATTCCTGAAATTTACCGCGCATTTAAGCATTGTGGCGGCGCTCCTATATGTCACCACACCACAGAGCCGCTTTCACCGCTAGCACAAGATGAACTGGATCTGATTTATACCGTGACACAGACATACGGCCAGTTTAGTGGCGTGCAGCTTTCGGCTATGACGCACAAGGTGGGCAGCCCTTGGCATGCCACTTGGCATCAAGCTCAAGGGCGCAGTGGAAATAGTGAGATCCCCAACGCAATGATTGCACAAACCTATGCCGCCATTTTGAATGGGCAGCCGCCCCGCTGCCTTTAACTCGCCATGTGATATTGAGGGCAAGAGTGGATCACCCTTTTAACCTACCCCCTGCTATAGATGTTTACGGAGATGCCCCAAACGCATCCATGCTAAGTCGCATCAAGAGGGCGGCAGAACAAATCCCCCCGCTCGACATAACCGAGTTGGCTGCCAAGCAGGAGGAAGACGCTTATGTGCACGGTTCGGCCGCACTAGATCAACTTGCCTCGGCCACCATAATTAACGAATCGCTTGCTAGAACTAAAGCCACGCAAACTGACACGTGGCTAAGAACATGGCTGGCACCCCGCGTGTTTGCTTTTATGTGCGTGTGGTGCGCTTTTGTTGCGCTAATTTTCGTGAGTTACTTTTATCAAAAAGCGGGTGACGTTCCCCCGTCGGTCATGATTGCACTGCTGACTACCACAACAGTATCCGTAGTCGGTCTCGTTGGCTTTTTGGTGCAAGGGCTGTTTAAAGGGGCTCAGGCCCCCTGACGCATCACCTTCGCGGCGCGCTGTGCGCGGGCTGGAGTCTGCTTGGCCCACTGGCTATTGAGCATCTCTTTGGCCGCTAGCTCAAAATCTTGCACGGCAATGGCAGCGAGCATGCGCTTAAAGCGACACACACCAGCCAGCCCGAGCTGATAAGCCATACTGATCAACACCGCTTGCCGTGCTGGGTGGCAGGTAACAAACCATGGCCATTTACCCGCCAATGCCTGCGCCAAGCGGTTAACCTCGGCCAAAACAAAGCCATGCTCCGCTTCTGGCGTCACGCGCAAATTGGGCAAGGGCGTGCCTTTTGCCCCCAGAACGCGACCGTAACCGATGGTCGGGAAGCCCTCCGAGCAGTAATAAGGCCGCGCCCGAAAGCCCTCTTCGCGCATAATTAAAGCCA
>JBOFMA010000037.1:0-5053 GCA_051658125.1 Aeromonas sp. | reverse complement strand
CCTCACCATTAACCTTAATCGAACTTAAAAAGATAAAACGTTTAACACCCGCTGCTGCCGCTTGCCGTGCTAAATTAAGCGTGCCATGGTAGTTTACCGCCATATATTGCTCAAGTGGATCTTCTGCTGAATCTTGCATAATATGCGCACGAGCAGCACAGTGGATCACTACAGAGATATTTTGTAGCGCAGAAGAATAGCTTGCATCCCCAGATAATTCATCTTTAAAAAAATCAAATAACTTAGCTGTATTTGGTTTAGAACGCCCTAACACTACAATATGTTGAACACACTTTTCTAAAAAAAAATCACCAACAAATCCTGTAGCACCAGTAAGTAAAATTTGCATTAAAGATCCTTTGATGTATAAATAGAAATAAATTTATCATTTATGATCTTTGAATCAAATTTTTTCAATGCTAACAATCTACTATTATTCCCATAGAATTTTGTCATTTCACTGTTTTCATAAAGTATCATAATGGCATTAACTATTGCATCTGATGATTTAGATTCGACTAAAATACCATTCATAAATTCATTATCTTTAGATATTATTTGTCGGCAACCAGGTACATTTGTTGTAATAATAGCCAAACCAGATGCAGCAGCCTCTATCAACGAACGAGGCAACCCCTCTCGATAAGAGGGTAAACAGGCAATACTTGCGGATCTATATATATCAGCTATATCGTTTCTCTTACCCAACCATTCGATATCACCTGCTTCATGTGCATTTTTAATATAATCTAAAGGCATTGATGATATGTTTTTTTCATCAACATCACCAACCAAAAGCATTCTAATTCCAATGCTTTGTCTTTTTATTTTTTTTGCTGCTTCTATATATTCAAAAACCCCCTTATCTTTTAAAAGGCGTGCAACCAATACAACGGTAAAGTTTTGCTTAGGGTTAAAATCTGGATAATATGCGACAGTGTCAACTCCCGCGCCATCAACAATTACTGTTGATTCAAACTCAGCCACGCCTAACTCTACAAATAATTTTCTGTCATCACTATTTTCAAAAACAACTTTCGAATCGGGCAATGAAAAAGCTTGCTTATAGAGTTTTAATAAAAAAAACCAAAGGCTTTTATGTCTTATCTTATCAGATAAAAAAGATGAACCGAGTCCAGTTATTGAATAAACTTTTTTTATTTTAACTTTAGCACGTAATAAATACCTTAATATAAAACCTGTATACAGAATAGGCTTTATTGTCAACGCATGTATTACATCAGGTGTGATCTGTCCTATTTTATTTTTCAATTGATTAATAGTAGCAACTTCACTTAATAAATTACCGCTTCCCCTATTTAGTTTAACAGGGACAAAGTTAATACCTGAATTTTCAATGATTTCTTTTTTTCCATCATCTGGTGCTAACAGAAAAACATCATCAAATTCTTTTTTTGCATTTAATGCAATACCCAAGAAATGTGAAACAAAGAAACTTGAAGAATTTATTACATAAAGTATTTTCATTCGTTTCTTGTTAGCAAGTATATAATCCATCAACACCTCTTATTTCAGTGAATAGTCAGAATATAATTCAATCCATTTATCAACTTGTGCATAAATAGAATATTTAGATATTACACGTTTGCGAGCATTTTCTCCTAGAATCGATTTTTCTTCGCTAGGTAATTCTAATGCTGATAATAATCTAGCAGATAGCGCTGCTGAATTTTTTGCTAAAACTAAATAGCCACAATCACCAATCACCTCCTTCACCCCACCACAATCTGTTGCTACCACAACCCGTTCACAGGACATTGCTTCGGCAACAACTAAGCCAAAGCCTTCCCAAGCAGATGAAAGAATAAAAATATCAGCTGCACTCATCCACTCCTGCACATTGCGTTGCAACCCCAAAAAATGTATTCGGCTGATCAAACCTAATCGTGCAGTTAATGTTTCTATATTATCTTTTTCTTCACCTGTGCCAATAATCGCCAATTGCGCATTATTTAATTTATCTGGCAATAGACTAAAAGCATTTAATAAATTTGGATAATCTTTTGCCGCGGTTAAACGACCGACTGCAAGAATTAATGGTATATTATCTGTCAGCTTTAATTGCTTACGCAAAACAGCACGACTTTTTGAATTGAAAGTAAAACATTCCGTATCAATGCCATTATGCATGGCGATAATACGATCTGCAGATGAAGCACCACATTTTATAAATGCATCCACCGCCTCTTGGCTCACATTAGTACTTATGTCACATAAATGATCAGTCAAACGGTAAGCCAGCATTCGCCCCCCCCCCCCTCATTTGAGCTGTGCGCGGTACAGATTAGTTTTTTAAAACGAGTGGTTAATCGCAATAAACGGGAAAACAAATTAGCATGCACCATATGGCTGTGCACTACATCGGGTTTAAATTTTTTAATTAAATTCCGTGTTTTGCTATACGCTTTAATAAAACCCAGTGGGGTCTTGGCCATACGTAATTCTACAACTTCAATCTTGGCGGATAGCGGTCGGTTGACCGTTTCACCGGTCATAGAAATTAATAATACTTCATGGCCTTTAGCGGCAAATTGGTCGGCCAAGTCACACACCTGCCGCTCCGCCCCGCCCA
Source organism: Aeromonas sp. (assembly GCA_051658125.1). Classification (GTDB taxonomy): domain Bacteria; phylum Pseudomonadota; class Gammaproteobacteria; order Enterobacterales; family Aeromonadaceae; genus Aeromonas. The sequence continues at coordinate 2,460 of JBOFMA010000037.1, read as the reverse complement.
TGCCCAGGCCGGTTATAATTAATAAGATTTTCATAACGTGATTTACCATGCATAGAGACAATACCTATAGGTTTGCTCGCAAAATAATTAGACCAAAAACTTGAAACCAAGAAGTCATAAATAAAATCAATTAATCAACTATTTTTCTACATAGAAAGACTTTAATTATACAAAAAACTACTGACTTTCTCACTGTTAGTTTATTTTTAATAAAGTAATGCGAAATCTTTATTTTATTTCTTTGTTCAACAACAGTTAGAAATTCAGTTATTAGATTAAAATTCAATTCGCTAATATTATCTGATTCTGTATAGATAAAATCACGCAATGCAGTTAAATACCGGCGCTCAAGCAACGTGACATTAGATATCAGTCTTTTTAGTGTGGCATATAGTGATGTATTGTTATACCCTAATACGTTATTACTATGCTGTCGATATAAAAATGTGTGCACAGGTAAATCATGGATTTCGCCAAAACAGGCTGCGTATAGAGTAATTATATAATCATGCATATACCAATAGCTGTCTTTCATTCGTATAGACGCATCACACAGCCCCCTTGTCACCAATAAGGAGCAACCTTGGATTCCGCCATTCCCACACAATAAATCATTTACCCTCTCTATATTCAGCGATTTTCTAGTAACACGACCTTTTAATATTTTCAATTTTTCATCAACAACCAGACCAGGGGATGATACAAGAGCTAATTCACTTTTAAAGTGCTTTTCAGCATAATTAACCAATAACTCCACTTTATTTTCAAACCAAACATCATCCTGATCTGAAAATAAGACATAATCAGCATCTGATGCTTGGATTAACCTTTTGAAATTCTCACCAGGACCATTTGGAACAAAATAATCAACTATGAGCACAACGCGCGCATCGAGACTAGCAATTTTTTTTGCTATATTGAACGTATTATCTGTAGAGCCATCATCCCGTATTAGAAGCCGTATATTTTTATATGATTGCTTTAATATAGACTCGATCTGCTCAACGATAAACTCACTACCATTATAAGTTGCCAACAGAATATCTACTGATTTATCTTCCAAGAAAAACTACCCCTCAATCCATAACAATGGTGTATCGATAAAAAAGACTGAACGCAAAGACATTAAAACATAAACAATACAAATAAAAAAACCAATATAGAAATTTCTTTTGAAGAAAAAAGATACGAGGAATATAAAAAATAATTCAAATAATTCAAATATTCTATAGGCAATTGATGGGTAATTAGATAGAATAATAAAAAATGTTATTGAAATTGTTGACATTTTAAAGCAAAATAACTCAAACTCACTATACACTGATTTTTTAAAATACACGAACAGTCGATAACTCAATAGGGTAAGCAATATTAATATTTGCTTAGACTTAAATGCTGAAATAATGTTAATTTCATTTGATGATATATATATACCTGCACGTGGAGCAATTAATTCAATACTAACTAGCAAATCGTTCACTACTGATGAGCCACTAATTAAAAATAATATTAAAAAACCTACAAATGGCAGTGAAATATAAAACGCCCCTATCTTATTCCACTCATTACCCCTGCATGAACATTTTTTACAGATGAAAAAAAAATAAACAATCAAAAACATTACTGATGACGAATGGAAAAGAAAACATGAACAACTTAAAATCAAACGTGATAATCTATTCAAATTATCCATTGAATAGATTATTAGCAATAGCGCTAAGGCCAAACCTATTCTAACTTGGACGAATGAGTGCAAATAAAAAAGATATGAAAAATACATAATAAAAACAAATATGTAACTTGTGTTATGCCGCCTGCATAATTTATATATGGCAATAGAGCTGGTTATTATACAAAACCAAAAACATAATAAAAAAAACACATCTGGCCTGATATTTAAATCCCGACCTAATTTACAAATAAATTCGTATCCTAGTTCTAACTTATCAACACTATTACCTAAATAATGCTCAACATAAAGTGGATAATCAGGGCCGCTGCATTCTAATTTCAATATACTTACTGAAGCGATAAAAAAAAACAGCATCACAAAAAAAAACATCTTTTTATGATTGCTTGATTTCAATTTTTTATTACTATGAAAAAATAGCAATGAAAAAATAGAATTTACGTAAAAAAGAATTACCATTAAATATAGATAAAATGTTGTGAGCATATTTTTTAAGATCTTGGATTTAAGTAGAAGTGCGACACTGTATAGACAAACAGAAAAATTGGGTCAGGTCTTTCATTTTAACTTCTTGGATTCAACCCGCAAGTGCGACAATGCCCTTTAGCTCTAAAAATACCTGATTAGGTGTTTCTTGGATTCAACCTGCAAGTGCGACAATGTCCTTTAGTTCTAAAAATACCTGATTAGGTGTTTTTAAATCAAGTCCCTTTCGCGGGCGATTATTTAATATATCCATTACCTTGGCTGTATCCTTATCTTTGATTTGT
>JBOFMA010000036.1:0-5734 GCA_051658125.1 Aeromonas sp. | reverse complement strand
TAAGCCCAAAGCCGACGCGGCAACCTATCAGTGGAGCGGCATGGGTTCGGTCATGCGCTACAGCGTGCAGTTGAGCCGTGGCAACACCCATTACACCGTGTTTAGCGAAAGTGTGCGTAGCCCCGACGGTGAGTCGATGACGGGAGTTGAAGTGGCCCAAGGCGACAAACTGCTGGCCACGGTGCAGTGTAATCTAGACACAGTGATCAACCATTTAGAAGGCGTCGATCTGCCACCGCTGGTGGAATAGACGCGCAGCAGTTAACCCCCCACTCGCCAAACCTACAGGCTAACCATCTAAAAAGTAGTTATAGGTCGTGATCTTGTACTAACGAAATTGTTATTGGCCATGACATGCCGGTTGGCACCAAAGTGTGATGCTAGTCACTATTTAAATATGTCTGGGCATATATACTAAATGGGTTGTCGGTTTGGTGTTAGGCTTCTTAGGTGGTGGTTAAGGCCACTTAACTTATCGACAGATCCGCAATTCCCGTCTTTGGTAAACGGTGACTACCGTTAATGAGATCCCTATGCACAGTAAAAAAATTGAGCTGGACACGATGCCGCCAGAACCCATCGCGGCAGTTAAACCCGCCCTCGCACATTACCGTCAGCGAGATAAATCTGCTCATTTGGTTAGTGAACATTTGCAGGATGTGGGGTTATTGACGGCGAGTTTTGCGGGAAAGTTAAATATCGCGCTCGCAGGCGAGTTGATTGGGCTTCTGCATGATCTGGGTAAGTACAGCCAAGAATTTCAGGCTTATATTCAATCGGCGTTAGGGCTAAAAAATTGTGATGAAGATGATTATGTTGATGCTAATGCCCAGCGCGGCAAAGTCGATCATTCGACCGCCGGCGCGCAGTTTGTCTGGAATACCTTATCTGGCAGAGGCCCTCTAGAGGCTAATTTTGCCCAAATATTGTCTTTATGCATTGCCTCACATCATTCGGGTTTAATTGATTGTCTCGATGTGCCCGGCAGGGATAATTTCATGCAGCGCATGCAAAAAGTTAAGCAAAAAACGCACCTCGATGAGGTCACGCAGGTGGCTGATCCTGCCGTTCTTGCGCGAATCAAGAAGTTGCTTGATAGCCCTGATTTGGTCAATGAGTTACGTACGTGGCTTGGCCGCATCATCAGCCAAAACCCTGAACTGCACAAAGGTGAAAGACGCAATGCTCTAGTGCAACTTGGCTTTGGTGTGCGCTTTTTGTTTAGCTGCTTGATTGATGCCGATCGTATCGATACCGCCGATTTTGAACAGCAACAGATAAAGCAATTTCGCCCTAAAGGTGACTACGCCGGTTGGCCCGATTTGATCCAGCGCTTGGAGTCTACCTTAGCGGCGATGCCGTCTTTGCGTCCAATTGATCACTTGCGTGGCGATATATCCCAGCACTGCTTTGATGCCGCAACGCGGCCCGCGGGTATTTACACGCTTACCGTGCCCACGGGCGGAGGCAAAACACTAGCAAGTTTGCGTTTTGCTCTTCATCACGCCGCGCAACGCCAGCTTGAACGCATTATCTATGTCATCCCTTTTACTTCGATCATCGAGCAAAACGCACAGGTCGTGCGTGACATTCTTGAGCCAGCATCAGCCCCAGCTGAGCAGGGCAAGATCGTGCTTGAGCATCACAGTAGCGTTACGCCAGAGCAGCAGACGTGGCGTGAAAAAATACTGTGTGAAAATTGGGACGCGCCGGTGGTTTACACCACCATGGTGCAGTTTTTGGAAACCTTGTTTGGTGCGGGTACGCGAGGTGCGCGGCGCATGCATCAACTGGCCAACAGCGTGCTGATTTTTGATGAAGTGCAGACGTTGCCGCTTAAATGTACTCATCTGTTTAATAACGCGATTAATTTTCTCGCCGAGCAATGTAATTGCACCGTTGTGCTCTGTACTGCCACCCAACCGATGCTGCATCAGGTATCGGCACCGCAAGGGGCGATCAGATTAGCGGAGCAACATGAAATCATGCCCGATGTACATAAGCTGTTTGCCGACTTACAGCGCGTAGATATTCGCGACCAGCGCAAGCCAAGCGGTTGGCGTGAAGATGACGTCGCGCAGTTGGCTCTGGCTGAATTGGCCCGTGCCGGCAGTAGCTTGGTCATTGTTAATACCAAACGGGCTGCACAGGCTATTTTTTCCATATGCGCAACACAATTAGAGCACAGCGATGTATTCCACCTCAGCACGGATATGTGCCCGGCCCATCGTAAGGCTGAACTCACGAAAGTGCGTGAACGACTTGCGGCCGGCTTACCGACGTTATGTGTCAGTACCCAGCTTATTGAGGCCGGAGTTGATGTCGATTTTGGGGTGGTGATCCGCTATTTGGCGGGCTTAGATTCTATCGCCCAAGCGGCCGGTCGCTGTAACCGCAATGGTCGCGTGGCGCGGGGAATCGTGCATATCGTTAACCCAAGACCGGAAGACGAAAAACTAACCTTACTACCAGACATCGCTAAAGGGCGCGATATCACATTGCGCGTGCTAGATGACTACGCCAAGGATCCACAACGCTATGCGCATAATTTATTTGGTCCCGTGGCGCTCGCGGATTTTTATCAATACTACTTTTTTGAACGTAAAGAGGAAATGAACTACAGCATCGCGGCCGCCACGCTCGGACGTGATGACACGCTTGCCAATCTGTTAGCGGAAAATGCTATGGCGGTAGCCGATTGTAAGCGGCAACAGGGTAATGCTCCTGAGCGTCTGCTTAATCAATCGTTTATGGCCGCTGCGCAAGCATTCAAATCTATTGATGCCCCAACACAAGGCATTGTGGTGCCTTACGGAGAAGAGGGCGTTGAGATAGTGGCCCACTTGCATGCGGCTTTTGATGTGGCGCTTGATGTGCCGTTATTGCGCCGAGCCCAGCAATTTACCGTCAATGTTTTTCCTCATGTGCTGGAAAAATTGATGAAGATGGGCGCACTGCAAATGCCAGATCCAGATAAACAGGCGCGAATTTTTACACTTGATCCCCGTTATTACAGTCCGCAATTTGGCGTTTCTACTGTTCCAGCATCCCTAATGGAGGCGCTCTATGTCGATTAACTACCGCAACAGTATTGAATTTAAGGTATGGGGGCGTTACGCCCTATTTACTGATCCATTGACCAAAGTGGGTGGTGAAAAGTTTTCATATCAGGTGCCGACGTACGAGGCGCTAAAAGGTATCTGCAAATCCATTTATTGGAAGCCAACGCTCATCTGGGTCATAGATGAGGTACGTATTATGAAGCGCATTCGTACCCAGACGAAGGGGACGAAGCCGCAGGAATACAGTGGCGGCAATAGTTTAGCGATTTACACCTTTCTGGCCGATGTTGAATATCAGGTGCGTGCGCATTTTGAATGGAATACGGCGCGCCCAGAACTTGCCGCGGATCGCAATGAACATAAACACCACAACATTGCGCGGCGCATGCTCGAGCGCGGTGGGCGGCAAGATATCTTTCTAGGCACGCGTGACTGCCAAGGCTACGTTGAGCCGTGTGAATTCGGTGCCGAAATTAGCGAATTTGATGGCGCAGGTGAATTAGCGTTGGGCTTAATGTTTCATGGTTTTGATTATTCCGATGAGGTGGGGGGCGACGAATTGCACGCCCGTTTCGCGCGCACGGTTATGCATGATGGCGTGATTAAATTTGAGCGCCCAGAGCAGTGCGCTATCAAAAAATATATTCGCAAGATGAGTGTAAAAGCCTTCAGCCTGCATAACAGCCTACGCACAGCAGATGATGAGTGGGCGCAACTGGAGGTGCAAGCATGAGTTGGATCCAAAAACTCTACGAAACATACGATGCTTGCTCCGGTAACGAGCCGGAAAATGGGCTGGCGTTAATGCCCATTTGCCATACCACGCAGCAGGCACAAATTGAGATTGTTTTGCATGCAGATGGTGAGTTTAAACGAGCTGCCGTGGTGGAGAAAACGTCGGCTACTACGCTAATCCCATGCACAGAAGCCTCCGGTGGGCGTGCCGGCTCAAAGCCGATAAATCACCCGTTAGCTGACAAATTGCAGTATGTGGCGGGCGATTTTCTTGCCTACGGTGGCGAAGTCACCTCTGGATTTTCTAGTGATCCCCAACAGCCTCATCGGTCACTGTTAGGCGACGTGCGTGCATGGGCTGCATCGCCGTATAGCCATCCGAAATTGCATGCGGTACTTCGCTATCTAGAATGCGGCACCGTCATTGCTAATTTGGTTGAAGCTGGCGTACTCCCAGTTGACGCAGATGGCAAGCTCTTAAAAGCCTGGTCAGGCGATAAAGCGCTAACCCCAGCTATTTTTAAAGTAATTCAAAACACCCAAACCCCAGCGGATGCCTTTGTGCGCTGGTCGGTGGAGGATGTTGGCCAGTCTTCGGTGAAGACGGGCAGTGATGCTGAATTGATTGCTGCTTGGATTAACTATTACCGAAGTACGCAAAGCGAGCGCGGCTACTGCATGGCAGTAGGCACTGAGATGCCACTTGCGCTTCAGCACCCAGCCAAACTCAGACACGGCGGGGATAAGGCAAAACTTATCTCGTCAAACGACACCTCGGGCTACACCTTTAGAGGCCGCTTTTTAACCTCGAGTGAGGCAGTATCGGTTGGCTTTGAGGTAACACAAAAAGCGCACAATGCCTTGCGTTGGTTGATTGCCCGGCAAGGTTATCGTTGTGGCGATCTGGTTATTGTGAGTTGGGCGTTGGCGGGGCAGCCGACACCACCGCTATCTGCGAGCTCAATCGCGCTGTTTGAAGATGCTAGCAAAATTACCGCGCCAACCGTATCGGGCCTAGCTGATACCGCCCAGTTATTCGCTTTACGACTCAAGCAGGCGATTGCGGGTTATGGCGCGGGGTTAGATCTCAGTGCAGATATTGTGGTGATGGGAATTGACTCGGCTACGCCGGGTCGCATGGGCATTGTTTTTTATCGAGAGGTCAAGGGCGCTGAATTTTTAACGCGGGTCGAAAATTGGCATGTGCAATGCGCGTGGGCACAATATTTTGGCAAAAATAAGCAATTTATTGGGGCTCCGGCACCGCTTGATATTGCGGAAGCCGCCTATGGCAGAAAATTGGATGAAAAATTAACTAAAGCAACCGTTGAACGTTTGCTGCCCTGCATTATTGATGGTCGGCCCTTGCCGCGTGATCTGGTGGCAACTACGACACGTCGCGCCAGCAATCGGGTGGGGTTTAAAGAACATTGGGAGTGGGAAAAATGCCTAGGCATCGCCTGCGCACTTTTCCGTGGCTATCACATAGAAAGGAGTTACCAGATGGCGCTAGAGCAAGCACGAGTGAGCCGCGATTACCTCTATGGCCGCTTGTTAGCCATAGCTGAAAATATTGAAAGCCAAGCCTTGTTCGTGGCGGGTGAAACCCGCGACACCATCAGGGCGGGAGCACACTTTGTTAAAAATTATCGAAAGCATAAATGTCGAACAACCCAGACAACGTCAATGCTCAAAATTTAAGCTGCTGACTAATTGCGTTAATACAAAAGAGAATCATAAGTGGTCGATATTTATTCGATTTGTGTATTTGTTATTAAATTTAACAAAGTGTGCTCCCGTGATCTGATCCCCCAAAACTGGACACGTCATTAAGCGGCGTGTTTAAGCTCGAACTCGAGCGGGGTTTGGTAATCTAGCGCACTATGCATGCGCGTTTGGTTGTAATCAATTTCCATGTACTCAAATAGTCGATTTTT
>JBOFMA010000035.1:0-3145 GCA_051658125.1 Aeromonas sp. | reverse complement strand
GCGTAACCTGACGGCGGCGTGGCACTCGCGCAAGCTGCCCCATTTTTGTTACACTGCCCGCCGTTGGCGCTTTGGCGCAGTTTGACTGGAAAAAAATATGACCCAAGAGCAGGTAGACGACGCGCTGCACAGCGTGGATGAGTTATTAGAAACCGCACTCGAACTGTTTTGTGAATTGGCCTCGGATAATCTGCCGGCGGCCGAAATCGAGCGCTTTAATGCGCAATTTAATGACTGTGGCTTGCTCACCGAGCAAGCACCAGAAGAAGATTGGGCGGCCGATGTCGGCTTTGTGCCCACGGATGCCGAATATGCGGAGATTTGGTTGGGGCTCGGCGATGAGGCGCAGGAGTTCACTCATTTGTTTGCGCGCTTGCTGCTGTCGCGTCGTGTGGATGAAAAGTTCTGTCATATCGAATGGCTCCCCGCGTAGACCCCGATTTAGCGGGGGTTGAGATCCCGCCGGGGTTTATACCCCGCCGCACCACATGGCGTATGCAACTGCTGGGCTGGCTATCGCCGCGGCGAGTAAAACAGGCGCTGCGCTACGCAGCTTACGCGCTGCTGCTGGCGTGGCTGGGCTCTTTGTTAGCGGTTTGGCTGGTGGCCCGAGTGGATCCGCCGCTATGGAGTTGGCGTATAGCGCGGGCTATAAGTCCACCGGCGCCGATAGCCAAGGTGCGCCATCGCTGGGTGCCGCTCACGCGCATTAGCCCTGAGCTGCAACTGGCGGTGATCGCGGCCGAAGATCAGCGCTTTACTCGCCATCATGGCTTTGATTTTGATGCCATCATGGCGGCGTTTTGGCGCAATTGGCAAACCGATCAGCTTATTGGCGGCAGCACCTTAAGCCAGCAAACGGCGAAAAATCTGTTTTTGTGGCAAAGCAAAAGCTACGCCCGCAAGCTGGTGGAGGCGTGGTTTACGTGGCTGATGGAAAAAAGCTGGCCTAAGGCGCGTATTTTTGAGGTGTATTTGAACATCGCCGAGTTTGCGCCTGGTGTGTATGGCGCGGAGGCGGCCGCGCAGTTTTTTTACAACAAACCGGCGGCAAAACTAACGCGCTTGGAAGCTTCGCAATTGGCGGCGGTGCTGCCCAATCCGTGGCGTTATCGCGCGTCCCCGCCAAGCAGTTATGTGGTGAAAAAATCGGCGTGGATCCGCCGCCAGATGCAGCAGCTGGGCTATGGCTGGCTTAAGCCGCTGCAGGTGCCGGCGCGCGCGTTGACCGGTGAGGTCATCTAATCGCGCGGTTACAAGGGCTCTAGCGGAATTTTAGGCCCCAAATGGCCGCCGACCACGCCTTGGTGCAGTGGCAGATAATGCCACCACCAGGTCAGTTGGCGGCGTTTAATCGCGTAGCGCGCGCGTTTGCTTTTCATGTTTTCTTCTCTCCCGTGGCTTGATTGGCGGGCCAGTATGACAAAGCAACGATGACAAACGTGTGACTAAGCGCGTAAAAAACAAAAAACCGACCAGAAGGTCGGTTCTTTTATGCGTGACGGTTCGGGCGCCTTAGGCGTGAAATTCGTCCGGCGCTTTGGGCACTTCACGCACTTCCACGGCAATACCGCACAGGTCGCGATAGATAATGCCTTTGCAGTTAAAGTAAAGCGGCGCAACCCAGATCAGTCCCAGTCCCATCGGCAGCAAAGCGATAAACAGCAGCACCAGCATCACGGTGTGAAACAGCAAAATGCTCGGCAGACCATGCAGCACTACCTTAAACGACACGATGATCGCCGACAGCGGCGTAAGACCGCGCTCTAAGGTCAAGGGTACGGCAAGCAGCAGGCCCATGCCAAACAGCGCCGACGGAATGAGCGAAAGCATGACCGGCAGGCCAAGCAGTTCAAACAGCGGGCCAAAGGCGCTGGTGCACAGGCTTGATAGCACGCTAAGCAGAGCGAGGCGCACAAAATAGCGAAAGTAATCAAACACTTGGGCAGCGCGGGCGCGGGCGCCTACCGCTTGCTGCATGCCGAGCATATCCAGCGCACTGGTCATCGGCGCCATGATCACGGTGATCAGCAGGCTAAGCAGCAGGGTTAAATGGCTCTCTTCGGTGGGGTTTTGGCTGAGCAACGGCACGAGCAGCTGGTTGCTGAGCAAAAACCACAAACAGGTCACGGCAATAATGGCCAATAACAGGCCAAAGCCCTGCTGACGGGTGATGCCCCAGCCTTCGGTGAGGATGCCCTTTACGTTTAAGCGATAACCGGCGCTTAAGGATTTTTCCAACGAGCCGCCAATGCGCATTTTTTGTACTTGATTGTCCATGGCCTAGTTCTGGTAAGCGAAAAGGCGGCATTATACCGAGTTAGTCGCCGCGCGCTGAAATTTTTGCCCGCCCGCGCGGCGCGTTTACCTGCTAAAGGCGATGGAGGGGAATTTTTAGATACTGCACGCCGTTATTTTCCGCTGGCGGCAATTGGCCGACGCGTAAATTAACTTGCAGCGCCGGTAGCGGCAATACGGGCACGGCCAAGGTGTGGTCGCGCGCTTGTCGCTGCGTTCGCTGGTTGCGACTTTGACCTTTATGGCCACGGGGTTTATCACCGTGTGGCTGGTGGGTTAAATCCGTTCGCAAGGAGAAAATAATGCGTGAAACATTAACGAGTCTGTTGGCGCAGCTTAGCGGCTTGCTGTTTGGTGTGGGTTTGATGGTGAGCGGCATGGCCAACCCCGCCAAGGTGCAAGGATTTTTAGATATCACTCGGCAATGGGATCCGTCACTGGCGCTGGTGGTTTTTACCACACCAAACGCCGCGCAAACGGCGCTGAACGGCGAGCCGATCAGTTTGCCAACCGCCACCCAAATTGATAAACAGCGGGTGGGCGGTGCGGCGCTGTTTGAGTGGCTCAACGCGCGTTAAACGTTAAACCGCGCCTAAGATAAGCTCGTGACGCACTGGCATTGAGCCAAAGCGGCTAACCAAAAAAAGCCCCCACCAAGTGCTTGGCGGGGGCTTTAGTTTTTTCGTGGCGGGCGACTTTTTGCGGGTGCGCTTAGCGCAGGGTTTGCCCGCGGTGGCGCAGTAGGTGATCCATCAGCACCAGCGCTAGCATGGCCTCGGCAATCGGCACCGCGCGAATACCCACGCACGGATCGTGGCGCCCGTGGGTGACCACTTCACACGGCGTG
>JBOFMA010000034.1:0-1802 GCA_051658125.1 Aeromonas sp. | reverse complement strand
AGTCAAATTGGGCATTGATAGCCTGCATGCCGGCCAACCACTGCGCCGAGCGGGCCTGCACGTTGGCGAGCAATGCCGGCTGATCAAGCGCGGTTAGCGCGGCCAAGCCCACCGCGCAAGCAAGCGGATTGCCGCCATAAGTCGAGCCGTGGCTGCCCACCGGCAGGTAGGCGGCAAGGTCGGCGCGGGTGAGCATGGCGCTTAACGGAAATCCGCTGCCAAGCGCTTTGGCGGCAGTTAAAATATCCGGCGTTACGCCCACTTGTTGATAACGAAACAGCGCGCCGCAGCGGCCCATGCCGCATTGCACCTCATCAAAGATCAGGCACGCCTGATACCTATCACACAAGGCGCGGGCGGCGCGCAAAAAGGCATCATCGGCCACGCGCACGCCGCCTTCGCCTTGCACCGGCTCAATGATCACCGCGCAGGTGCGCGCCGACAGCGCATTTTCTAACGCCGGCAGGTCATTAAACGGCAGGTGGGTAATATCGGCCGGCAGCGGGCCAAAATTTGCGCAATAACTGGGCTGGCCGCCCGCAGTCACCGTAAACAGAGTGCGGCCATGAAACGCGCGGTTAAAGGCGATGATCTCAGTTTTTTGCGCGCCAAAGCGGGTGATGGCGGCGCGCCGCGCCAGCTTTAGCGCCGCTTCATTGGCTTCGGCGCCGGAGTTGGCAAAAAACACCCGCTCGGCAAAGGTGGCTTGGGTTAAGGCGTGGGCTAAGCGCAAGGCCGGCTCGGTGGTAAAGGTGTTGCCGACATGCCACAGCGCGGTGGCTTGGTCGGTGAGCGCTTGGATAAGTTGTGGGTGGGCGTGGCCTAAGCCGCACACGGCGATGCCGGCGGAAAAATCCACATAATCGCGACCGGCTTGATCCCACAGCCACGAGCCTTGGCCGCGCACCATGATCGGCGCAGCGGGGGCGTAACTGGGCACCATGACGGCGTCGTATAAAGCGCGGTTAAGTAGTGGGGCGGGGGGGCAAGCGGTCATCCTTTACCTCGGCTAGCGGCTAAAGGGTTAACTCATCATGCTCGCGCCGGCTTTTCAAGCCTATTTTTTAGCGCGGGGCGGCGGCTTGGGCCGATTGGGATCGGGCAGCAACTCGGCCACGATCCCTGCGACTTTCCAGCGCGTGCTGATCAGACGTAACGCGCTGCGCGCAACACTGGCGGCGATTTGCGCTTGGGTACTGTGATGCCTATCGTCAATGCACCAGTTACAAAAATGCTCGCAGTTATTGCTTAGCGCGTGGTAACTGTCTTCGCCTAACCGTGACCGCGCGCGCGCCAAGATCTGTTCGCGGCTAAACGGGCTGTGCGGATGGGCTTTGCTGCGCAGATTGGCCACGCCGTCGTGGCCAGCAAAGTCGGCCAAGGAGCAGATCTCAATCGGCGCGCCCTTAAAGCCGTCGGCTAAGCCGGCGTAGTGGATCACCTGATCTTGGCCTAAGTAGATGCCATGATGCTTAAAACCACGGCGGCGACTGAGCAGGTGATCACCGGGTTGCAAGGCGGGGACGCGAGGCCGCTGGCTAGGGCTGGTGCGGGGCATGCGGCTCCTTAAACACAAAACGCCAGGCTAAAATGCGCGTGATCTTGTTGCCTTGGTGCATGGGAATTTCGCGCACCTCGGCCTGCAGGCGTTTTAGCTGCGCTTTGGCGGCGGGCAGATTATCGGCCTTTGACACCAGCGAGCTAAACCAGCCCACTTGGTCGGCAAATTGCTGGCTTTCTTGGATCATGCGCGCTAAAAAGGCCGCTTCGCCACCATCGCACCACAATTCGGCTTTTTGCCC
>JBOFMA010000033.1:0-1817 GCA_051658125.1 Aeromonas sp. | reverse complement strand
ATCGGCGGTAAATAAACTGATAATCCGCTCGCCATTCATCGCCGCAGCAATCGCAATCAAGGTCGTTACAATCAGGCCGAGCTTTAAGCTGTGCAGCAGTTGCTTATAGGCGCGCTCAAACTGCCGTGCGCCGGCCAAGTGGCCGATGATAATTTCATTGCCCAAGCCAATTGACAGGCCAAACAACAAAATAAACAGGCAGATTTGGAAAAAATACGATTGGGTGGCCAGCGCTTTGTCACCAAGTAAACCGACAAACGCGGTAACAACCATAAATTGCAGCATCCACGACAAGTTCTCACCGGCAGCAGGCAACCCGATATGCAGCACTTTACCGAGCATCTCTTTGCTCGGTTGCACGATTTGCCGCGCTTGCAGCCGAATGCCGGTTTTATGCCCCACCAGCCAAACCAAGATCACCACGCCAAACAAGCGTCCGACCACGGTGCTGACCGCCACCCCTGCGACGCCCAATTGCGGTAAGCCAAACCAGCCGTACAGCAGCAGCAAGTTGCCGACAAAGGTAATAAGGTTCACCACCAGCGTGACGTACATGGCTTGGCGCGTGTGGCCGTGGGCACGCAAGGTCGCAGCCAAGCACAGCGCAGCGGCCTCTGGCAGCAAGCACAAACCGATGATCTGTAAATACAAGGTGCCATCGGCCAGCAAATTCACCGGCAAATTCATTAAGCCAAGCATAGTGGAGGCCCCAGCCATCACCCCCACTGCCGCCACCAAGCCAATCAGCAAGTTAAAACCAATCGCGGTGTGCACCACAATGCGGCTGTTAGTTTTGTCCCCTGCGCCCAGATATTGGGTGATCACCACGCTCGTGCCGATGCTGACAAAACTAAACAGGGTGATAGCCAGATCAAACACTTGGTTGCCCACCGCCAAAGCGGCCACGCCTTGGTAAGAGACATGCCCGACCATAAAGGTGTTAAGTGCACCGGTTAAAAAGTGCAGCGCTAAATCGATAAATAGCGGCCACGTCAAAGAGAACAGGCTACCGGGGCCGGTGGAGGAGTGGGTTTGCATAGCAATACCTTTGCAGCGAACGGGGGACGGGAAAAACCAAGCGCCATTTAACACCATCGCCAAGTGCCGATGCAACCGCTAGCCCCCTTCGCTGTGGGCAAAATAGCCAACGTTTTTAGCGCTTACGCGCCCTCCGCGGCAGCACGGGCAGCCAAGCCTTAGCGCTTACGCGCTAGCTTACTAATAGCGCGGCCAATTACTGTGCACCTCTTGCTCACAAGGCGCGGTGAAGGCCAACTCGGCATCCGCGCTTGGCAGAGGCCCCGAGGCAGATGCGCTAGCCGGCCATGCGGGCGCGTCACTTGCGGCTGGCGGCGCCTCATCCATAAACCGCGGTTCGCCAAGCTCACGCGCCAGTTGCAGCGCTTGATAAAGATCCGGACTTAAGCGCACGCCTTGCTCGCCGCAGCGAATGCCCGCTTGCTTGAGCCAGCGACCTAATTGCCCTTGCCGTCCGGCCAACAGCAAGTGCACGCCGCGGCGGCGTAAGGTTTTATCTAAATCGCCGAGCATACTCATCACACTTATGTCTTGATGGGTAAAACACGCCACCGCATCAATCACCACGCTGCGCGGCGAGTGGGGCGCAGTGACTAATTGCGCCAGCACGCGACGCTTAAAATAGGGCGCATTAAAGTAGGTTAAGTGCAAAGCTATTTTTAATTGTAAAATAAGCTCACCAATCTCAAAAGAAGGTGATTGCCATGATGAAGCTATTTGTTCTGACAGAATGTGAAATAATCACCCTTAAAGAGTTAGCCTTAAATCATCCGGATAGG
>JBOFMA010000032.1:0-1887 GCA_051658125.1 Aeromonas sp. | reverse complement strand
ATCGCTTGGGTTTGCCAGTCGGCAGCAGAGAGAATACTTTGCAGCGAAGTCATGCAACTACTCATTCATTGAGGTCCTATACAAAAGAGTGGCCGCCCAAGGCGGCCAGTGAGGCGATTAATGCGTTCCATGCGCCAGTGGCGGTGTGCGCCGCCACAAATCCCACGGCCCTTGGCCGGAGAGGGTAAACAATGCCAACAGGGTAAAGCCAGCAACAATGCTGCCAAGCACGATGTAAGTGTCGCGAAAGCCAATCACGTCGTACATAGCGCCGGCCCAAATGGACATAAACAAGGTGGCTAATTGCTTAAAGAATTGGAAACCGATCAGCCAAATGGTGGCGCTAAAGCGCACATCAAATTGGCTGGTGATGTACTTAAAGGTACCGATGAGCAAAAACGGCACTTCTAACATGTGCAGGGTTTTAAGCAGTACGACGTGGGTGACGTTTTGCGCTACCGCCGAGCCCAAGATGCGCACCGTCATAATGCTGCCGGCGATCAACAGCGCATTTTTGCCACCGATGCGGTTCACAATCCACGGCGCACAAAACATGATGCTGGCATTGAGCAGCTCGCCCATGGTGGTGACATAGCCAAAGTAGCGCGTGCCCTCTTCTTTGCTGGCGAAAAACTGGGTAAAAAAGTTGGCAAATTGCTGATCAAACACATCATACGTGCAGGCCACGCCGATCACATACAGGGTGAAAAACCAGAACTTAGGCAGCTTAAACAGACCTAATGCCAGTCTTACGCTAAACGCTTGGCTGTCTGCGCTCGGGCTTAACGCCGCATTGAGTGCCCGGCTTTGACTGGGGTTGATGAAATAAAACAACACGCCCATAAGTACCGCAAATAGCGAACCCAGCCAGAACACAAATTCATTGTTGATGCTAAACATGATGCCGACGATCGAGGCGCAGACAGCCCAACCGATGGCACCAAAAGTGCGCGCGCGACCAAATTCAAAATCACTTGAACGGCTGACTTTTTCGACATACGCCTCAATCGACGGCGCACCGGCCGCAAACACAAAACCGATATAAATGCCGCCGGCAATCGAGCCTAAATAGACGTTGAGCTTGAGCAGTGGGGCAAACACATAGAGAAAAAACGGTGCAAACAGGGTCAAGGCGCCAATGATGGTCCAAAGTAAGTGTTTTTTCAGGCCGAGCTTGTCAGACAACAGGCCAAAGACCGGTTGGAACAGCAACGCGAACAGCGAAATCGTACCAAACACAATACCGGTATCCGCTTTGCTGATACCGTTAACCTCATGTAGCCAAATGGGGAAGAAGGGGAAATACGCCCCCATGATGAAGAAATACAGAAAAAATATGGCGCCAAACATCACCAGATTTTTGTTCATGCCCAATAGTGTGTCGCGAGTCATTGCGTTACCAACCTGTCCTTAGATCTAATCCCAAGTGCTTAATGCGCTTGAATAGTTGGGCAAGCCTAACGAATTTTGTGCCGTGTTTCCGTGATCCGCCTAACAGCACTGTAACCGGTTTCACTTAACGCCCATTTTTTCCACAAAAATGCCAACGAGATCACATATCCAAGCGGGTATTTGTTGCCGCCGCCACTGGCAGGGCCTCGTGAGGCGCTGCGCCTTAAGCAAACGGCAGTGCGCTTGGCGCGGTGAGGTGCATTACATAAATAGCAACGCCCCGCCAGCGTGAACTGGCGGGGCGTTGGTTTAGGCGCGCTTACACGCGACCGAGCGCGGTTAAGATTTTCTCTTGATAAGAGCCGTTGAGCTTGTAGCCCACGCGGTAGATGACGTAACTGATGCAGATCAGCACCGCTGGCACGCCGATCATCAGCATTTGCATGCCGACGATGGTTTCAGGGCTTTGCGTGGTGTTGGCTTGATAGCCAATCA
>JBOFMA010000031.1:0-5477 GCA_051658125.1 Aeromonas sp. | reverse complement strand
GGGTTGCGATCGCCTAATTCGCTGACAAAAAAGCGCAGTTCGTGATCCAACGTGCTGGGGCCAAAGGTGAGGAAGTAAATCAAAGGCGCCGGCTCTTTGAGTACGCGGCTGTTTTCTTGCACGGCTTGCTTTAGTAATTCGCGCGTGAGATCCAGATCTGAGCCATAGGCGACGCCGATGCGAATGATGACGCGGGTCACGGTATCGCTCAGCGACCAGTTGATCAGACGTTCGATCATCAACGCTTTGTTAGGAATGATCACCTCTTTACGGTCAAAGTCGGTCAGCGTGGTGGCGCGGATGCGAATTTTCGATACGGTGCCCGAAAAGGTGCCAATGGTTACGGTATCGCCGATGCGCACGGGGCGCTCAAACAAGATGATGATGCCAGAAACAAAGTTACCGACAATCTCTTGCATGCCAAAGCCGATACCGACGGTAAGGCCCGCCGCCAGCCACTGCAATTTTTCCCATGGCATGCCCAGCAGGCCCAAGGCACTTAAGGAGCCAACGCCAATCAGCACATAGTTGAGCATGGTGGTGATGGTGTAGCCCGCGCCACGAGCCAGTGGCAGGCGTGAGAGTACCAGCACTTCTAACAGGCCTGGCAGGTTTCTGGCCAGTGACCAGATAGCGCCAAACATGAACAAAGCGGTGAAGACATCGCGCACACTGACGGGGGCTAGTACGTTGCCAGTCGCGCCGGTGACGGTTTTATGCCACAGCACCATGCTGTCAAGATAGGAGAAGATCGCCACCAGATCCGACCACAGCCAGTAAAAGGCGCTGCCAAACAAAATGAGCTGGATAGTAACGGTTAGGCGCAACGACTGTTGGTTCACATCCGCCAAGTCCATTACTTTTTCTTCTACTTTCTCGTTGCCTTCGGCATCTTCCAGCGGTTTGTTGCTGCGTTTGGCCGCCGCTTGCGCGCGGCGATAGGCCAAGCGGCGAGCAGCGAGTGCCAATCCGCGCAGTGACGCACGATAGACCAGATTCCAAATAATAATGAGGTAGAACGATTCTAGCAGTCGGCCGGTGAGTTTGAGCGCGGTGTAGTAGTAGCCGAGCGCAACTAAGATCAGTAATGCCGCAGGGGCGAAGGCGAGGGTGATGGCAATAAGAGATTGCTGCACGCCGCCTTTACGGTTCATCAGGCCCCGCGAAATGGGAAACATCAAATACGTCAAAAGCGCCAACAGGCCGATGGTCAGGGCTTGGCCTACCACATCGTTGCCCAAGGTTGAAGGCTCGACTACGGCTTTGGTCGAGAGGGCGATCAGTGGCAAGAGGGCGACCCACAGGTGGCTTAAGCCTTGGTGCATTGCGGCTAATTCGGTGGGCTCCATGCGAAAATGGTATTCAGCCACGCCGCCGGGACGGATCACGGTTAAATACACACTAAACACTAAATAACCCAAGCTCATATTTAGGCTGATTTGGAAGATGAGTTTAGGTTCGAGTAAACCGCTGTAGGTAAAAAGCAAGCCACCGGCCAAGATAAATAAACTCGTGGGTAACTGCTGGATCACGCACAGTAACAGCGCGCGCGGCGTGTGCCATTGGGTGTCTTTACGCAGACGGCTTAAGTCTTTGCGCAGGTGTTTACGCTGTTCAATGATGGCAGGACGCTTAACCCGCAGCAACACGCCGCAAATAATCAGCAGGGTAGCCAGTAGGCAGATACCAATAATATTGGCGCGCAGGCGTTGCCAATCGGGGGTCACGCTCCAGCTTTCCAGTTGCTTTTGCGCCAGTTGCGGCCAGCTTAACAGCCACTTGCTATCGAGCGGTTTATTGCTGCTGACCCAGAAAATGTTTTGCTGCAGGGTAAATTCAATCGCGGCATATACGCGCGATAGTTGCTGCTGGGTGAGTTGCAAGCTGATGGCATTGGCCAAGCCAGTATCGAGTTGGCGGTTGAGCTCATCGAGCAGTCTGATGCGGTTTTCTAGCAGCAGGTTTAAATTTTTTTGCTGCGCCTCGGTTAGCGTTTCGCCGCTGGCGGCAATCAGCTTGGCTTGAAATTGCGCCTTATTAAACAGCTGATCGCGCTGTTGGCGCAGCTCAAATTGGCCCAAATGCAGATCTGCGATCTGCTCATCGAGGTTATCGCTGGCAAAGTTGGGCGCGGTTTCTAACTCCTGATAGAGCTGATACAAAATGCGCGACAGCAGCAGTTTGCCTTTGAGCATTTGCACCTGTTCATTGAGGTTGCGCTCGGTTTGCATGCCACGCTCTAGCCAGCTTTTGGCTTGCAGGTTTTTTTGTACCAACGCATTTAAGCGCGTCATGGTGAGGGTGAGCTGATCGCTTAATCGGCGGTTAACCGCTTGCTCTTGCAGCAGTAACGGGCTGGTGAGCTTGGCCGCAGTGACGCCATCTTCTCCGTGTGGTGCGCTATCAATTTGTTTGGCATTTATTGCCTCTTGTAATAGCGGCAAGGTCTGCTCTTCGCGGCTTAAGTGCGCGCTGTAATAATCGCGCTGCTTAATCACCAAATCTTGTAGCGCCGTGCGGTTGGCCAGTTGGGTTTGCACGGCGGTGAGCTGTAATTCCAGCAGCGCGCTTTCGGTCTCTAGCTTCATCTTTTCCGCAGTACTGACCTCGTCGCCCTCATTTAAGCGGGCGCGAATGGCCTGATGGCGCTGATAACTGCGACTCATGGCTGCTTGTGCCCGCTCGGGCAGTGTTTGCAGGTTGGTCAGCGCCATGCTGCTGGTGCTTAGGCCACTTTGCGCTTGGCCAATGGCGGCCAGCGTTTGCTGCTGGCGCACGTCCAGCTCGGCCAGACTCAGGGCGCTGAGTGTTTTTTTCAGTTCAGTAAATGAAGGCGCTTTACTCAGTACGCGCTGGCGCTGGGTGATTTCATCCAGCGCTTTGGGCACGCCGCGGAGCTTTTTGGCTTGAGCTTTGGCTTTGGCGCGCTCGGCGTCGATGTCATCGAGCAGGCTTAATGTTTCGCTGTAAAAAGTCTTGTCTGCCTGTTGGGCTAACGTCAGCGCGCTACTTTGATCTAGCTGGGCTAGCTGGCTATCAATGGTACGGCGTTCGGGTATCGCATGCGCTTGGGTGCTAAGCAGGGCGCTGCAAACCAGCAGCGCGCACAGGCTCACGCGGCGCGTGATCAGGGAAAAAAGCATAGTTAAAATCGGCATCGTGGTTTAATGGTTAGCCAAGGGCGAAAAGCGCCGATTCTAGCACTGCCTCAGGGCAAAGTGTGCAGCCGATCACGCTGCGCGCAGGCTAGGCTTAAGATCGCGTTCGCCGCTGCGCCGCGCTGTGTCGCACACAAGCGGCACGTTGGACCTAGGATGCGCATCGGCGATTCACCAGTAAGGAGTGGGCATGCTGCTGTTACTAGATAATTACGACTCATTTACATGGAATTTGGCGCAATATTTTGGTGCGCTGGGGCAGGCAGTGGAGGTGGTGCGCAGTGATACCATCACGCTAGCGGGCATTGCCGCCAAGGCGCCGGATTATTTAGTAATCTCCCCCGGCCCAGGCACGCCAGAGGCGGCCGGCATTTCGCTGGCCGCGATAGCGACATTTGCGGGCCGTATTCCCATTTTGGGGGTTTGTTTGGGCCATCAGGCCTTGGCGCAAGTCTTTGGGGCGAAAGTGGTGCGAGCCCACACGCCGATGCACGGCAAGGTCACGCCGATCTATCACCAGCAACAAGGCGTGTTTGCGGGCTTAAAGCAGCCATTGCACGTCACCCGTTACCACTCGCTGGTGGTGGAGGCGGCGAGCCTGCCGGCTTGTTTGGAAATTACCGCGTGGAGTGAGCCCGCCTTTGGCCAAGCGGCGGAAATTATGGGCCTGCGGCATAAGCAGTTGCGTGTTGAGGGCGTGCAATTTCACCCCGAAAGCATCATGAGTGAGCAGGGCTTGGCGCTGCTGCAAAACTTTTTAACTGCGCCACATGCGGCCGCGCTGCCAGAGCCTTGCGGGGCTTTAAGGTGAAGACTATGGCTTGGGCGCAGTGGCTGCCGGGGTTGGCGTGGCTTGGGCACTATCAACGTGCTTGGCTACTGGCGGATGTGCGCGCGGGTTTGTCGGTGGCAGCGGTGGCGCTGCCGGTGGCGATTGCCTATGCGCAGTTGGCCGGTGTTGGCGCTATGGTCGGGCTGTATTCGTCGATTTTGCCACTGCTGGTGTATGCGCTGTTTGGCTCTTCGCGCCAGCTGATTGTGGGCCCCGATGCGGCCACGTGCGCGGTGCTGGCCGCGGTGGTGACGCCGCTGGCGGGGGGCGATCCGGCCAAGCACTGGCAGTTGGTGATGACCATGACCGCCATGACGGGGGCGTGGTGTTTGATTGCCAGTCGCTTTAAGTTAGGCGTGCTGGCCGATTTTCTCTCGCGGCCGATTTTGCTCGGGCTTATCAACGGTGTGGCCATCACCATCATGGTCGGCCAGTTGGCCAAAATTTTTGGTTTTCGCTTTAAAGCGCGCTTTTTAATTGAGCGCCTAGCCGATGTGTGGGGTTATTTAGCCCACACCCACCTGCCGACCTTGGGCATGAGCGTGCTAACGCTGGCGTGTTTACTGCTGAGCAAACGCTTTAAGCCGGCACTGCCGGCGGCCATGGTGGCGATGCTAGTTACCGCCGGCGTGATGTGGGCGTTTAAGCTCGATCGCTTTGGCATAGCGGCGCTGGGGCCATTGGATGCTGGCGTGCCTACATTTCAGTGGCCGGTGTTTCCGCTGGCGCAATTGCGCGATCTAGTGCTGCCGGCGCTGAACTTAGCCATGGTCAGTTTTGTGTCGATGATGCTCACCGCGCGCAGTTTTGCGAGCAAAAACAACTATGAAATTGATGCGGATAGCGAGTTTCGCGCGCTGGGTTTGGCCAATTTAGCCGCCGCCGCTTGCCAAGGTTTTGCTATCAGCGGCGCCGATTCACGCACCGCGGTCAATGATGCCAGTGGTGGCAAAAGCCAGTTGGTCTCGGTGGTGGCGGCGCTGGCGATCGGCGCGGTAACCTGGTGGCTGACCACGCCGCTGGCCTATATCCCCACCGCTGCGCTTGGCGTTGTGCTGGTGCTGGCCTCTTGGTCGCTGATTGATTTTTCTGCGCTGTGGGCGCTTAAACAAAGCGATAAGGCGGCGTTTTGGCTAGCGCTAATCACGTTGGTCAGCGTGCTGGCGATGGGGGTAATCCCCGGCATCACCTTGGCCGTGCTGTTGGGCCTGTTTCAGTTTTTACACAACGTGATGCGCCCGACCGATCAACTGCTGGGCATTGACGAGGGCGGTGTGGTGCGTACCTTGGGCGCTAACGAAGCGGTGAAAGCGATAGCCGGCGTGCTGATCTATCGGTTTAATTCGCCGTTAAGTGCTCAATGAAATTTAACTGTAAAGTCAGAGCCATAACCATTTAGCATGCTGGTTAATTTTTCATCGAAAGTATCCTTGCCCCAAGCAATGAAACGCTGCCAGCGATGTTTCGCCTCTCGCCATACCATCTCG
>JBOFMA010000030.1:0-4321 GCA_051658125.1 Aeromonas sp. | reverse complement strand
ACTTCAACCCAGCCTTGCTCGCGTCCTTCACAGGCGGCCCGATCAAGGGCGCTTAAGCTAAACCGAGTCATGTCCACCGCAATCGCTTGCGCCGCCGCTTGACGGCTATCAAGGCCGACGCGGGCAATTTCTGGCGTGGTATAGACCGTATAAGGTTGGCGCGTAGCGCGACGGCCGCGCCAAAATGGGCCAAGTAGGGCACTGAGCGCCGCTTGTGCCCCTTGCGCGCCAGCGGCATTGGTCAGCATTTGTCTGCTGGCCACATCGCCAACGGCAAAAATGTTTGGTACCCGCGTGCGCTGCTGGCTATCGACGGCAATCTGCCCTGCCGAGGTAAGCTCTATGCCCAGCGCGTCTAAACTCAGATTGGCCACATTGGCGCGCCGCCCCAGCGCCAGCAGCAGTTGATCACCGGTAATGTTTAAGGTGTGGCCTTGAGCATCGTGCAGCATTAAATGATGCTGCTCGGCATAGCGCACAGCGCAGACCTGATAGCCAGTGAGCACGCGCACACCGTCGGCAGCCAGCGCCGCCTGCAAGGTGGCGGCGATCTCGGCGCTTTCTTCGGGCAGCAATTGCGCGCTGCGGCTAATTAAGGTCACTTGACTGCCGAGCTGGGCAAACGCTTGTGCTAATTCGCAGCCCATGGCACCGCCGCCGAGCACCAGCAACTGCTTGGGCTGCGCGGTCAATTGCCACAGCGTGTCCGAGGTGAAATAAGGTGCCGTATCTAAACCGGTAATAGCCGGAATAAATGGCTTAGCGCCGGTAGCCAGCACAATATGCCGCGCGCTAAAGCGTTGGCCGTTGACCTCAACTTCCCAAGGCGAGGTCAATGCCGCGTGGCCGGCAAGACAATCCACGCCCAAGGCGCGGTAGCGTTCACGGCTGTCGTGCGGCGCAATGCGCGCGATCACCGCGTGCACCCGCGCCATCACGGCAGCAAAATCGACGCTGGGCGTAGCATGTAGGCCCAAAGCCTGCGCATCGCGTATGTCGCGGGCTAAGCGCGCGGCACGGATCAAGGTTTTTGACGGCACGCAACCGTGGTTTAAGCAATCGCCGCCCATCGCGCCTTGTTCAATTAGCAGCACACGGGCGTTAAGACTGGCCGCCATATAACTGCTGACCAAGCCGCCCGCGCCACCGCCAATGACGATTAAGTTGTAATCAAAGCGCGCTGGGCGCTTAAAGGCGGCATAGATTTTTCGCTGCTGTTGCCAGCGGCGCAAGCCGTAGCTTAAGGCGCGGCCAATCAACGGCAGCAGTCCCAGCAGGCTTAAGGCGGCGATAAGTGGTGGCGTTAACACCGCTTGGCCTTGCGCCAATTGGCCCAATTCACTCCCCGCCAGCACAAAAATCAGCGTGGCAGGCAGCATGCCCAACTGGCTTAAGGCATAAAAATCGCGCACACGCATCGGCGTGAGGCCCATCAATAAATTAACTAAAAAAAACGGCACCAAGGGGATCAGGCGCAGGCTGAGCAGATAGGTGTTGCCGTCACGGCGCATGCCGGCATCGAGCTTGGCAAAGGCGCTGGCAAAGCGGCTTGTTAGCCGCTCACGTAGCACATAGCGCGCGGTTAAAAACGCCAACGTGGCACCCAAAGAGCTAGCAAACGACACCAGCAGCAAGCCCCAGCCAAGGCCAAATAGGGCGCTACCGGCCAAGGTCAGCAAGCTGGCACCGGGCAACGACAGCGCGGTGATCAGCACATACAGCGCAAAAAAACTCAGCGCCGCATGGGCAAAATCGGTGGCGACCCACGCTTGCAACTGCGCTTGCTCGGCTTGCAAACGACTTAAAGTCAATGCCTGTGGCAGATCTAAGCTAAAACACAGCGCTACACCGCCAAGCAGTAGCGCTAGCAGGCCGATTTTACGCATCGGGCGTGGGGAGTGACGGCAAATGCGGCGGCCGCAGGCAAAAACCTTGTGCTGGCACATCCAGCGCGGCATTAAATTTGGCCGACATAGTTTGAAAGGCGATAAGGCCCGTGAGCTCGACCACGCCATCCTCATCGAGCCACGCTTTTAACGCGTTGACGTGCGCATCGGTCACTGTACTGCCTTGGCCATCGCCCAGCCGGCTCATCGCCTCGGCATAGGCCAGCGCCGCACGTTCGAAATCATCAAACAGCGGGCTGTCTGGCCAGTGCGCCAGCGCGGCGACTTTGTCTTCTGACCCCGCGCGCTGGATCAGCGTTTGCGCATTAAGGTCGACACAAAACGCGCAGTGATTGAGCTGCGACACCCGCACAGTGATCAACGAGCGCAGCACGGGCGAAAGCGGTGAGCTGCGGCGATTAAGCGCGCCATATAAGGTGGCGACAGCGGCAAACAAGCGCGGGCTGCGCCCCCAACACAGGCCGGGCAACAGCACTTGGCCATAATTGCGCCGCTGCAACCAAAAAAATGGCCTGAGCCACAGCGGGTAGTCGGCAAGGGGCTTGGTGGCAACGCGCATGCAATCAATCCTTAAAAATTATGCGAAGGTTGTTTGGATTTATAGGCTTGGCCAAGGCGCTCGTTTAGGCGCACTAAAAAACGTGTGATGCGGGCGTGATTGGCGCCTAAATCGCTGCGCCCTTGCCGCGAAGCACTGCGCATATCCACACGGGTTTCAGCGCCGACTAAACGCAAACGCAGCGCCACATCATCTTTAAAACCAAAGGCAAAGCTTGTGACCACCCCTTCCACACCATCGGCACTTAAGCGCGCCTGCCAACCGAGCTCTTGCATCAGCGCTAAGGCTTCGGTTTGAATTTCGGCTGGAGTTAAGCGCGAATGCAGTGGCGCCGGCGGCGCGCTGAGGGCTTTTATCGCGCCAGAGGCCAGTGGATTATCTTGCGCCGTGCGCAGCTCTTGGGCCCAGCTTAGTGTTGGCGGCTGGTTAATATCGGTGCTGATGTCATTTACGAGCGGCGCGCGCAGCAGTTGGAGCACAAAAGCCAGTGGCAATAGCAGCGGCACGGCGCCAAGCAGCGCCAATGGCCGGCAAGCGCTGTTGGGCACACTGATCAGCAGGCCAAGGGCCAATAATGCGCTCACTGCGCACAGAATAAAGCCCAGCCACCACGGCCACAGGCCAAAGCGTGCGCCCAAGGCGCCAAGCAAAGGCAATAACCAAGACAGTAGCACCCACGCCAAGAGGGGCATGCTAAATAAACTTGCCGTAACGGCGGTCGGCATGACAGTGGACATAAGCGCTCTAAGCCAAGAATAAATAGCGGCTAGCCTAACGCTAATGCGTTGATTTTGTTAGTGATGTTTTTATTGCCCGCCACTGCCTGTGATCAACCGCGCAGTTTGTCATTTCGCTTGCCCCCGCGTAGGCCAGATTAGTCCGTAGGCATCATCTGACGTGATGGCGCCGCTGGGGGGGGGCGTTAGTTTGCGCCGCTTGGCGGCTAATGACCCACGACGGCGATAAAGGGTTAGCTGCAGCAGGCGCTATCTGGCACACTAGCGCTCTTTTTGGGTTATCACAGCGGCCGCGTGCGGCACCTGTTGATGTGGTGGATGTTTTCTTATGTTGAGTCGTTATGCAAAATTCTTATCCTTTAGCCAGCCAGCCAGCCAGCCAGCCAGCCAGCCAGCCAGCCAGCCAGCCAGCGCTAATAGCGCGTCGGTAACCGCGCCTAAGGCGTTTCGTCACGATATAAATGGCCTGCGCGCATGGGCAGTGCTGGCGGTGGTGCTGTATCACTTCGGTGTGCCCGGCTTTGGCGGCGGCTTTATCGGCGTCGATGTATTTTTTGTTATTTCCGGTTTTTTAATGACCGGCATTATTGTCAGCGGCCTTGAGCGCAATGACTTTTCATTACGTCAATTTTATTTAGCGCGCGCACGGCGGATTATTCCCGCCTTATTAGTGCTTTGCGCTACATTAATTGTGCTCGGTTGGTTTTGGTTGCCGTCGCTGGATTACAAACAACTGGGCACCCATGCGGCAACCGCTATCGCGTTTGTTTCTAACATACGGTTTAGGCGAGAGGCGGGCTATTTTGATGCCGCGTCGCACGAAAAATGGCTACTGCACACCTGGTCATTATCGGTGGAGTGGCAATTTTATATCTTGCTGCCGCTAGCCAGCCTGATCGTTTGGCGTTGGTGGGGTAAAGCGGGCTTAAAATGGGCGCTGCTGGCGGCCGGCATCGCTTCATTTGTTTTATCAGTGGTTCTTACACCAATAAAACCAAGTGCATCATTTTATTTATTGCCCACCCGCGCATGGGAAATGCTCGCCGGTGGCGGCGTGTGGTGGTTAACGCATTACACGTTAAAAGATAAAATACTCAGTCCACGTTTAGCTAAAACCG
>JBOFMA010000029.1:0-7769 GCA_051658125.1 Aeromonas sp. | reverse complement strand
TTGAAAATGCTGGCGGATGTCATCAATCGTCATGTGATGCGGCTTATGCTGGATAAAAAGAAGCGTATCAGATCACAAGCGATGGGCTAGGTCAAATTGGGCTATCAGTGTTCAAAAAACACTCATGATCTTGCCCTGGTTGCCGCGTGCCGCTATGTGGATGAAGTTTTTCCCGAGCATCATTGGGATCAAAAAATTGCTGATGTAAAAAAATATAATGCCACCATATTTGCCATGGGCGATGATTGGCAAGGTAAATTTGATTTTCTAGAAGAGCATTGCCAAGTGATTTATTTGCCAAGAACCAACAATGTCTCAACCACGAAAACGAAAAAACAATTATCTTCGATCAATTGGCAGGAATTAGACGCGCTGGATAACGCATTGCATAGCGCGATAGACATTTTAAAAACACTTAAGCATGCGCAGTGACGCGTGGGGGCTTAAGTTAAACGTTAACAGGCGTAGGCTTTTGGTGGCGTGGGCCAGGCGGTTAATCCAAAAACCAATCGCTCCTTCACTTTTATCTAAACGGCAGGCATCGATGGCGGAAGGTGGTTTAAAAAGTAACATTGTAGCCTTGTTCGGTGTGCAAGGCGCAAATTATTTGGCTCCTTTATTAGTGCTACCGCATTTAAGTCGCACCTTGGGTCTAGACGGTTTTGGTGCTTACGCACTGGTATTGTCGCTGTGTAGCTTGGCTTTTATTATTACGGATTATGGCTTTGGTTTATCGGCACCGCATTGGTTAGCAAAATATAAACATGATAAAGCGCGTGTTGCCCACTATATGGGCGCAATTTTTGTGCTTAAACTATTTTTTTTTGCAATCTGTGCGGCAGTGGTTTTGGCTTATCTTTTTTATAGTCAATCGTTACTCGGCGTGGGCCCCTTGCCTTGGTTATTATTACTGATCATGGTGTTGCAGGGCTATCAAATAAATTGGTTTTTTATAGGTATAGAGCAGATGCGAAAGTTAACCTACTCTGCGTTAGCTAGTAAGTTAGCCTTTTTATGCTTTGTGCTGGTAATGGTTGATGGTCCGGATAAATTAAGCTGGGTGCTCTGTGGATTAGCACTCAGTCATGCCATTACTACGCTAGTTGGCATATATTTTTTTCATGCGATGGGTTTTTATTTTAAGTCGCCGCCCCTCGCTTTGTGTGCCAGGTTACTTAAAGAAAGTGGTTTTTTTTTCTTATCTAGGGTTGCTGTAGGTGTATATACCAGTGCGAGTGCATTGGTTATTGCGACAGTGGTTGGAACGGGAGCTGCCGGATTATATAATAGTGCAGAAAAACTTTATCAGGCCGGACAAAATTTAACCTCCCCTTTAAGTCAAGCCCTCTATCCTTATTTAACTCGCACGGGAGAAAGGCAGATATTGTATCGTTTTGTTATTATTTTATTTGTGCCTTTGTTATTCGGCTGTGGATTGAGTTATGTTTTTGCGGCTGAGATCATGGTTTGGTTTTTTGGACCTGAATTTATTGCTGCCAGTGGCTTATTGCGCATTTTTTTATGTACCTTATTGGTTAATTTCGTCGCAGTTAATTTTGGTTATCCAGCTTTTTCTGTGCTTGGGCGAGTAGATATAGCCAATAAAAGTGTCTTAGTCGCAGCAGTTTTACAATTGATATCGCTTAGTTATCTTTATTTTAATGCTCATTTGACCGCACAGAATATTTGTTTAAGCGTCTTCTTTGTTGAATTAGTCGTTATGTTACTGCGGATATCACTCTTTATCTATTTTTCCGGTAAAGCTACCCCAATCCATCCGAAAAAAAATGCAGAGGCTGTATGATACTGCTCAAATTAATTATTTATGCACTATCATGGTTTATACCATTGAATAAAAAGCGTTTTCTATTTAGCAGTTGGGGAGGGCGTCGTTATGGTGACAATAG
Organism: Aeromonas sp.; assembly: GCA_051658125.1. GTDB lineage: Bacteria > Pseudomonadota > Gammaproteobacteria > Enterobacterales > Aeromonadaceae > Aeromonas. The sequence continues at coordinate 5,862 of JBOFMA010000029.1, read as the reverse complement.
TAAATATTTTTTCGAATATCTAACAAAAAATCATACGGAATATGAATGTGTTTGGTATACCACGGAGTTATCTGTAGCCGAAACCGTTGCCCTACAGGGGGGTAAGGTTATCTTTGGGCGCAGTATTAAATCTATTTGGTATCACCTCACTGCAAAAGCGGTGTTTTGTAATTGTCACCAAAGCACCGATTTTTTTGGATTATTTTTAAATGTAAAGACGACAACATTTAATCTTTGGCATGGCACACCGATGAAATATATTGGGGCTGATGCTATTGCCAGCGGTATTGGTGATGTAGGTAGCCAGCAGGGGGCTTGGCATTGGCATATTATGACGGCATTAAAAAATACGCTGCGATGTATCGGCCTCGAAGGACGTGTTTATCTATTAGCTAGCTCTGATAGTGTCGCACAATTATTTTATCGCGCATTTAATTTACCGGCTGGACGGGTAATTATTGCTCCTTATCCAAAACTACGGTTGTCGAATTTAGCCATACCTAATGGCATGGAAGTATCTGGATTGCGGATAAAAATATTATTTGCACCGACTTATCGCGGTGAATATAACAGTGAGATTGACTTATTAACTGCGCATGGATTTAGTTTAGAGCGCGTTGAACGCTGGTTAGCTGACATTAATGGACAATTAACCATTCGATTACATCCAGCCAATAGCTTGCCTGCGGTTATGCAGCAAAAAATTGCCGCCTCTAAATATATCATATGTGATGCAAGTGAGGATCTTTACACCGAATTCGCTACATATAATGTCGTAATTTCAGATTTCTCTAGTGTGTATTATGATGCACTGGCTTTAAATAAAACCGTTATATTTATGCCTTTTGATCACGATAATTATGTACAGCAAGAGCGCCAACTCTACGTCAGGGCTGAAGAAATCAGTATTGGCCTATTAGTGCAAACATGGCCTGAAATAATTGCAAAATTTAATGATTATCTCTATCCATCAGAGCTAATGCAACAACGACAAGCTGCCTTAAGATCGCGCTATTACCCGCACTCGTTGGCTATGGATCCAAGTGCAGTGTTATTCGAGAGAGTAAAATGCACGTTAAAAATTTAAAGAAAAAAAGTGAATATATTTGCTTAATGATTTTCATTTTTTCTTTTTTCAGTATTAATGGATTAGGTTTGAATCCATCCTACCTGATTATTATCTTCTCTATATTTTTATCTTTTTTAATGGTAATGACTAAGCGCAGTTTAACACGGGTATCATTGATGTTTGTATTTTTCGCCTTTAGCATATTAGTTATGCAGGTGCTTGCCTTTAAAAACATTCATACCCCTGCGCTAATGATCCGTAAGGTAAATTATTTATCTTCGGTTATCTTTATTCTATCGATCCTATATGCTGTGCCATTTTACGAATTTTTTCGTTTGCAATCACGCTCTGCACGGATGAATATTTATCGTCTTGCAGGGTATATATTCATAATTTATCTTTTTATTGAATGGCTAGTACGCCTTGCTATCGGTAATCCGAGTCGAGGTTTGTTATATGGTTTTAAAAAAAGCATGTTTTATTTTGACTCAAATTTCACCGGATTGGTTATTCTGTCCTTTGTAGTGTTTTACCTTTTTTTGATTAACATTGGGTCTCGCGGTTTTGGCTTGATCCTTGGGTTATTGTTGTTTATTTTGCTTTTTACTATGTCACGAGCGGCGATGGGGGCTGCATTTATCTGTGCTGCTATATTTTATTCACATCATGGTTATCGTTGGCGTGCAACCGTATCGCTAATAACTTATTTGTCATTTTTTTCTTTACTCTGTTATTTGTATTTATTTGAAATAATGGATTTTGTTAAATATGATGGGAGCTTTAATTCTAAGTTCTATATTGTACGCCGCGCGATGGAACTAATTGAAGAGTTACCTACGATACCTCGGTTATTTGGTGTTGGATTTGGTAATTTCAATACTTATACAGGTATTTTTGCTCACAATATATTTGTTACGGTAGTGATTGAGATGGGCTTTGTCGGCTGTATTAGTTTTCTTTTGTTCATGGTCTATTCCATTATTGTCTCAAAAGGTGCAGCGCTATATATATGGTTGCCTACTTGGATTTGTGGTATTTCTTTATTCGGCGTATATTCACCATTCTTGTTTTTGGTCAATGCTGCCATTATTTTAGAAAGTAAATTGCAAAATTGTGAGTTTGACTATGCGTGATTTAATTTCAGTCTTAATGCCAGTGTATAATGTGGCACCTTACATTAAGTTGGCAATAATTAGTTTATTATCCCAGTCATCAATTCATTTTGATATAGAGATTATAGTTGTCGATGATGGTTCTAGCGATGAAACGTTCCTCATTGCGCAAGGGCTAGCTAAGCAGAATGCATGCATTAAAGTTTTTAAAAATGAACACAACCTGCGGATTTGTAAAACTTTGAATAAAGCACTGTCTTATGCACAAGGCAATTATATTGCCCGCTTAGATGGGGATGACATTGCGTTGCCGGGTAAGCTAGAGCAGCAATTTTTATTTTTACAGCAGAAAGACTTAGATTTAGTCGGTTGCCAAATTATTTCGATTGATGAACGTGGAAATGAAATTACACGAGGGAAATTGCCGACGGGGATTGAAGCTATTTTGCGTAGCAGCCAATTCGAGTCTCCGATAGGTCATATTTGGTTGGCAAAAAGAACGGTTTATGATGTTTTGTTTGGTTACAGAGAAATCCCCTATGCAGAAGATTATGATTTTTTGTTAAGGGCATTTGAACAAGGTTTTCGCTGTGATAATCATAGTCAGGCCTTAGTTAGTATGCGCCAGCGTTTTGGTAATACCGCATCGGTGGCCAGCTTAAAGCAAAGAAAAACCCATGTTTATGTGCAGATGTTAAGGCAAAGGCGAATCAATGGTGGCAATGACAACTTCTCGGAAGATGAACTTGAGACGTACATTGCATCTTCTCATATCGTAAATTTCTTACATATCCATTCGACAAAATTATTAACTTCAGCATTTATTGAACGTAATAAAATTATGAAGCTTATTAAAGTCGCCGGTTGCTGTTTACTTTCTTACTATAACTTTAAATACCTACTATCTCGGGTGATGTTTCGTCGTAGTTTCGTGGCAAAATAAGGTTTAAGACATGCATATTGCGTTAGTGGTCGATGCATTAGATGCTGGCGGTATCGCTCGCGTCGCTAGCCTATTGGCTAATGGCTTTTTGGCGCAAGGTCATCAGGTTACTATCTACGATTTATTACATCGAGGCTGTATTTATCCTTTAAGTGCCGGCGTGCGACACTGGTGTTCGGCCCGCAATAGATATGAAAATAATATTCAGCACGCGATCGAACACATTAATTCTTCTGAGTATACTGTGGTCATGCTACTCTCGATGGGGCGCCTTTCGGTATATTTTGCATGGTTTAGTTATTTGCAACGCCTGCGTATTCCATTGATCTGTTGTGAGCATACGGCTTTTGCTCATCATGCTCCTTGGGTTAAAATACTAAAAAAACTAACCTATAGGCGTTATCGTAGCGTGGCCTTGTTAACAGACATCGATAAGCTGGCTTTAAAAAACTATTGCCAACATAATTGCGTGATATACAACCCTTCGCCATTTACGCCAGATGCTAAGCAATTAGCGCAGTATCGGATAGTTAAGCAGCAAACTAGTCCGAGTATATTGGCAATCGGTCATTATGTCGCGGGTAAAGGTTTTAAGCGTCTAATTAATCTGTGGGCAAAGTTGTTGCGTGTGGCGCCAGAATGTACTTGGCAGTTAAATATTGTTGGTGATGGGCCGGAGAAATCAGCATTAACTGCCCAGATAGCCGCACTTAATTTAACTGGAAATGTAAAATTATTGCCACCAACAACAGATATAGCGACATATTATCAAATGGCAAGTATTTATGTAAGTACTTCACATTATGAAGGCTTACCTATGACATTTATTGAGGCGATGGCTTATGGATTGCCTATCGTGAGTTATGACGTGCCTACCGGGCCGTCAGAATTAATTATTGCAAAAGAAACCGGTGAATTAATTCAGGATAATGATGAGGGAGCATTCATTGCGGCACTCGTATCGTTAATGAAAAACCCAAATTTACGTGATAATTATGCAGTCGCCGCAGTGCAACGGCATCAACAATATGCCCTGTCTACGGTATTGAATGCATGGTGTAGTTTGTTTGATGAATTAAATATTTGCTAGGGTAATCGGTTATTAAATAACGCTAAATACTGTCACTATGTACTGAGATAAATTATGGTTGAATTCAAGTTCTCTCTATTAATGTCTGTTTATGGCAAGGATTCGCCAGATTATTTTACTCAAGCACTCGATAGCCTATGTGGCATTAGCTGCGCGCCGTGTGAGGTGGTATTAGTGGCCGATGGCCCATTAACCGCAGAGTTATCAGCGGTGATTGCCGCTTATCAAACGCGCTTGCCGCTGCGTTTAGTGGCCTTGGCGCAAAATGTGGGTTTAGGTGCGGCGTTAGCCCACGGTTTAAGCGCGTGCACGCAGGAGTGGGTGGCTCGCTTTGATAGCGATGATATTTGCCATCCTGAGCGCTTTATTAAACAAGTGGCTTATTTGCAGGCGCATCCGGCCACTGATTTGCTCGGCGGTTGGATTGCCGAATTTGATGACAGCTGGCAGTTAAGCCACGCCGTGCGGCAAACGCCATTGACTGCGGCTGCCATTGCTCGGCACGCTAGGACGCGTAATCCGTTTAATCATATGACGGTGATGTTTAAAAAAGCGGCGGTATTAGCGGCAGGGAATTATCAGCAAGAATTTTTATTTGAAGATTATGCACTGTGGGTGCGCTTAATTGTGCAAGGCGCCCAAATAGCGAATTTGCCCGAGGTTTTAGTCTATGCCCGCACCGGTTCGGCATTAGCCACTCGGCGTGGCGGTTGGCGCTATGCCAAGGCCGAATGGTTATTGCAGCGCGATTTTTATCGGCGCGGATTTATTTCGCTATCTAAAATGCTCGCTAATTTAGCGGTGCGCATACCTACGCGGATGATGCCGCGAGCGGTGCGCAATATGCTATATCGTACCTATTTGCGTCGGTAAGGATTAATTATGAAATTTAAACGTAGCGCCGATGCATGGTATGTCGGCTTATTATTAAACCCGCTGATATTATTACTCATTGGCACCAGCGTGACGATCCTGTTACCGGCTTGGTATAGCTGGGGTTGGGGTTTTTGGTTGGATTTTGATCAGGTGCGGGTTAATAGCGTCTGTGGTGCCTTGCTGGCGTATATTTCAAGCTCACTATTATTGGTGCGTTTTTTGCGTTTCCCTGGCACCAGTTCGGTGGTTTATGTTATTCCGACGGTGAGTTCGCTATATGCGCTGCTACTGACATTATTGTTGGTGTTGCGCTTAGATTATAGTCGGCCGCTATTGATATCGGCCTTTTCTATGACGTTGTTGTTTTGCTGGATCACGTTCTATTTGCGCCTTGATTATCGCCCGATGAAATACGCGATTGTGCCTAGCGGTGATTACCAGAGTTTATTAGAAATTAAAGAGGTGGATTGGCAAATATTAACGGTGCCGTATCAGTTAACTACGCCAGTCGATGCGGTGGTTGCAGATCTATATGATAAAACTTTGCTCGATGAAGGCGAGCATTTTTTAGCCCAATGCGCGTTAAATAATATTCCGGTTTATCATATTAAGCAGATAACGGAAGCCTTAACAGGGCGGGCAAAAATAGAGCGCTTGCAGGAAAATAACCTTGGTTCATTAATGCCATCACCTATTTACATCTTGGCTAAGCGTGCATTTGATATTTTATCGGCGTTAGTCGCCATTCCTTTGCTCAGTCCTCTGCTGTTGT
>JBOFMA010000028.1:0-6417 GCA_051658125.1 Aeromonas sp. | reverse complement strand
GGTGATGTTCGGCGGCGAAGGCGGTGAAACGCGCGGCCACCGCCTCTCCATCCATCCCCACCAAGGTACGCAGGATCTTGTCGAGCCCGGCACTGGCTTCAGGATAGAAGTCGGTCAGCACCTTGATATCGACGTTGGGGTTTTGCACCAGCACCAGTTTGCGCAGTTCGTCCAGTTCATGGTCGGTAACCGGCTGACCACGACGGATCTTTTGCAGCACCCGGTTGCTGTCAAACAGGGGTTCCAGCACGCCCTGTACCTGCTTGCGGTAGAGTTTGAAATCCATTGATTTGATATTGGTCTTGCGCTGGCCGGTCTGATACTCCCCCTCGTCTTCCTTGATGTTGGTGACCAGCGGCGGGCTCGAAGGAGTGGGGGTTTTCTCCATCAAGTGCATGATGTCGCGCAGGGTGATGCGAGCGTGTTCCAACTGATCGAAATCAGCCTGCTGCCACCAGAGCAACTCGCGCAACTGATTGATCAGTTCGCCGTGTTGCTGCACCTGAGCCAAGTGGGGCGGCAGCAGTTCCACCTTTTCCGCCACCTTGTGGTAGCTCTGCATCAACTGCTCCGGGTTGCCATAGAGCGCCTGCTGGGCGGCGATCATGTCCATATCAAAGCGCATAGCATCACCTTGGCCGCGTACATCGAGCCACTGCATCAAGGGGGCCATTTCGGTGAGCAACGCCTGCTGGGTAGCCGGTGAAAATTGCCGCAGCACCTTGGGATCGCTCAAGCGTGCCTTCTCTTTCCAGCGCTCTTGTACCGAGATGGATCTGTCATCCAGCGCATCGAGTTGGGAGCGCAGTAGCAGGGTCACCTTGTCGAGCGCATCCCGGTCAAATTTCTTCAAGGCGCCGCGCCCTAGTTGCAACCAGGCCTCGAAGCGTTGCTGAGCGAGGGATTTGCTGACCGCAGGCTCCACCTCTTCGGGCTCCTGCTCGAAGTAGTCGAACACGCCCCAGTGATCGAAGATGCGGAACTTCTCCTTGTGCTTGCCCGGCCCGAACAGATCTTTGCACAGGCGGGTGCCGCGCCCGATCATCTGCCAGAACTTCACCTTGGATCGCAGCGGTTTGGCAAAGACCAGATTGACCACTTCGGGCACGTCGATGCCGGTATCGAGCATGTCTACCGAGATGGCGATGGTAAGGTCGTGGTTTTTGCCATCGCCCTTGAAGTCGTCGATCAACTGCTCGGCACGGGGGTCGTAGTTGTCGATCACCTGGCAGAACTTACCCGCAAACTGGGGGTATTGCTCATCGAACACGGCCTGCAGCAAGAGAGCATGCTGGTGGTTGCGGGCGAAGATGATGGTCTTGCCCGGTAACTGGCCATCCTTGTCCTTGATGCCGTTCTCCATCAGGTTACGTATGACTTGGGCGTTGGTAGGCTTGTTGTAAATCGCTTTGTCGATGCTTTTGGCATCGAAATCCAGAGTGTTGGGGTCGATACCGTCATCTTCCAGTTGAGCAATCTGCGCATCGGTCAGATTGTCGCGTTTGATCCCCTCACGCATGAATTTGGTGGTGTGAGGCACCACCTCGTAAGGCACAAGGTGATCATCTTCGATAGCCTTCTCCAGCGAATATTCAGCGGTCGGCATTTTGTAATCACAGCCAAACAGCTGACAGGTTGAGCGGCTAACCATTTCCACTGGTGTCGCCGTCAAGCCAACTTGCAGACAATCGAAGTATTTGAACAAATCGCCATAGACGTTGTAGATCGAACGGTGTGATTCATCGGCCACGATGAGGTCGAAATAGCCCACATCGAACTGCTCCATGATGTTGAGCATGCCAGGATAGGTGGCGATAAAAATGCGGGCGGTCTGTTGCGTTGCTTTGTCACTCGTACCGACCACACACAGCGGGTCATTGATAAATTCGTTAAAGGCATTGCGGGCTTGCTTACGCAGCTCCTTGCGATCACATAGGAAGAGCACACGCTTCACCCAACGGGCATCGAGCAACAACTTAGTCAGCGCTATCGATACACGTGTTTTACCGGTGCCGGTGGCCTGCACAATCAACGCACTGCGCTTTTTATGGCTAAAGGATTCAGTCACACGGCGGATAGACTCCAACTGATAGAGGCGAGTGCCGCCCCCGGCAATATTGGTGTCGATGGGGGTTTGCAACAGATCCTTTTTGCTGGTGCGCTGCTGGATCAGGTGTTGCAGGCTCGCCTTACTGTAAAAGCCAAATATACGGCGCGGTGGATAGCCATGAGCGGGATGATCATCCCAGATAAAGATGTCGTAGCCATTGGTGTAGAAGATGACCGGGCGCTGACCGTATTTCTCCTCCAGCCAGTCGGCATAGAGCTTGGCTTGTTGGCGTCCTGCTTCGGCATCGACCTGAGTGCTTTTCGCTTCAATCACCGCCAGCGGCTGGTGGTTGTCATCCCACAACACATAGTCAGCGCGCCCCTTACCTGTCTTGGTGGGCTGCTTGAGGGTGGCTTCCTCTTGGCTGACTTGTGCGGTATCGCTGCCATCATCCGAGATATCCCAGTTGGCATCGAGCAGGCGGGCATCGATAAGGCGGCGGCGAGTCTCGGCCTCGTTCATGTCGAGCAGGCTGACCGCTTGCTGGTTCTTCAGGCGGGATTGTTCAAGACGAGCCTTGAGTTCGTCCGCCTTCTCCTTGGCCTGCTGCAGGTCACGTAGAATAGCGATCTCACGCTCTTCGGCAGCCTTGAGGGCGGCACAGGCTTTTTCCAGCTCATGCGCCTTTTTCTTCAACGCATCCGTTGTAAGTTCAACGGGTTGCTGCGCTGGCTGGGTAAAACTGCCACATTCCTGCTGATTGCCGTTGTCGTAGCGGATATAGAGCCAGGCGGCGATCAGCCACCCCTCTTTGAGCAACCAAACGGAGTGCTTTTGCTCGCACTTATCCCCGTGAGCGGCCTTGTTGCCGTATTGGCGCAGGATATCGAGTTTCCCGTGAATGGGCTTTGGCATCAGGTCGACAAATACATCGTCCCTGATGAGATCGAACAGGTTGGGTCGATAGCCTTGGGGCAAACGCTCTTCCCGATAAATCCAACGCACGATCAACTCGACCATGTTGCGCAGTTTTACCAGTGAAGTCTCCGGGTCGTCGTAGACATATCTCTCCGCCATCGCCCCCAGATCGGCTATCTCGGGCCATTTGCGGCGCAGCATTTCGAAGTTCAGTGACTTGTTTTGCATGTTTGTTAATTTTCCACACGGTGCTTAGAGGGCAGGGATCTGATGGCTAGTTTTAGCTGTTACTACCGTTGAAAATTAAGGTTCAATCTATATAGCTAGGTGACCTGATTAGGCTAATTGCGCTAGTTTAATAATCAACATTGTATATGTTAAACCATTCAAGTCCAAATGGGTATGTTAGTCGTATCAAGAGTCCGACGGTACACCGAATGGCTCTCGCGCTAGCCCTAGCGCCGCCTTTTCTTTATTATCCGGCCACTTTTTTTATGGATAGATATCGCTATGGCCAAGACCCTGACCCTCGCGCTAGCGCAGTTAAATCTGACTGTGGGCGCCATTGAAGCCAATTGTGACCGCGTGTTGGCGGCGGCCGCCGAGGCTAGCGCGCAAGGCGCTGATTTGCTGCTCACACCGGAATTGTCGCTAACCGGTTATCCGCCGGAAGATCTACTGCTGCGGGCCGATTTATTATCGCGTGTGGAAGCGGGGCTAGCGCGCATTGCCGCCTTTAGCGGCGCGTGCGCTGTGCTGGTTGGCCACCCGTGGCGTGAAGGCGAGGCGCTGTATAACGCCGTCTCGCTGTATGACGGCGGGCAATTGGTTGCGCGTTACTTTAAGCAAAAATTGCCTAATTACGGCGTGTTTGATGAGCAGCGCTATTTCACCGCTGGCAGTGACAGCTGCGTGGTGGATTTTCGCGGCCATCGTGTCGGGCTACTGATTTGCGAAGATATTTGGCACGCCGCACCGGCGTTGGCCGTGAAAGCTGCGGGCGCTGAACTGCTGCTGACGATCAATGCGTCTCCGTATGATCAAGCTAAACCCGCCGTGCGCCGCGTCTTGATGGGTGAGCGTTCAAGCGAACATGGCTTGCCACTGGTGTATCTCAACCAAGTCGGTGGCCAAGATGAGCTGATCTTTGATGGCTGCTCGAAAGTATTTAATGCCCAAGGCGAGCTAACCCATGCGCTGGCCGCGTTTAAAGAAGAGCTGGCGCTGGTTACGCTGGTGGATAACCAGCCGGTGTCACACGCAGCCCCTGCTGAGCCGCTTGCACCACTGGCGCAGGTTTATCAAGCACTGGTGCTGTCGGTGCGCGATTACGTGACCAAAAACGGTTTTGCCGGTACGGTGCTTGGTTTATCCGGTGGCATTGATTCGGCGCTGACCTTGGCCATTGCCAGCGATGCATTGGGCGCAGATAAGGTGCAGGCGGTGATGATGCCGTTTCGCTACACCGCGCAAATGAGCGTGGATGATGCCAAAGAGCAAGCCGAGCGCATGGGCGTGGAATTTAACATCGTGCCGATAGAGTCGATGTTTAGCTCCTTTATGGGTGAACTCGAGCCGCTGTTTGCCGGCACAGCGCGCGATACCACCGAAGAAAACCTGCAAGCGCGCTGCCGCGGTGTACTGCTGATGGCGATTTCCAACAAGCGCCGTCGTTTGGTGCTGACCACCGGCAATAAGAGTGAGATGGCCGTGGGCTATTGCACCTTGTATGGCGACATGGTCGGCGGTTTTGCGCCGTTAAAAGATGTGCCAAAAACCTTAGTCTTCGCCTTAAGTGAATATCGCAACAGTTTGGGTTACATCATTCCGCAGCGCGTGATCGATCGCCCACCGTCAGCGGAGCTGGCGCCAGATCAGGTAGATCAAGATAGCTTGCCGCCCTATGAGGTGCTGGATGCCATTTTGCAGCGCTATGTGGAAGAAGATGCCGCTGTGGCTGATTTGGTGGCTGAAGGCTTTGCAGAAGAAACTGTGCGCAAAGTGATCCGTTTGGTGGATTTAACCGAATACAAACGTCGACAGTCGGCTATCGGCCCGCGCATTACCCCGCGCAATTTTGGCAAAGATCGCCGTTATCCGATCACTTCGGGCTTTGGCAAACAGAACTGGTAAGGAGCTTGCATGAAAAAAATCGAGGCGATCATTAAGCCTTTTAAGCTCGATGATGTGCGCGAAGCGCTGGCGGACATCGGTGCGAACGGTATGACGGTGACTGAAGTGCGCGGCTTTGGCCGCCAAAAAGGGCACACCGAGCTTTACCGTGGCGCCGAATACATGGTCGATTTTTTACCGAAAGTGAAAATCGAGTTAATTGTGGCTGATGATGACGTCGATGCTTGCTTAGAGGCGATTATCGCAGCGGCGCGTACCGGTAAAATCGGCGATGGCAAAATCTTTGTCAGTGATATCGAGCGCGTGATCCGGATCCGCACTGGCGAAGAAAATGAAGATGCGCTTTGATGCGTAGGTTGTTCGGTGGTGTGCTGGCGCTATTGTTGGCCGGCTGTAGCACGCGCCCGCCGGCGCAAATTGAAGATCTCTGCCAAATTTTTCGCGAAAAACCGAGTTGGCATGACGCGGCGCGCAGCATGCAGGATAAATGGGGCACACCGGTGCAAATTGTCATGGCGATGATGTACCAAGAGTCCTCGTTTATCGAAGATGCGCGTCCGCCAATGCAGTATTTTTTGTTTATCCCCACGGGCCGTGCCAGCAGCGCGTATGGTTATGCCCAAGTTAAAGATGAAACGTGGGCCGACTACCAGCGCGAAACCGGCAATAGTTGGAGCGCGCGGGATAACTTTAGCGACGCTATCGACTTTATGGGTTGGTACACGCACAAAGCGCAGCGGCTGAACAAAACCTCGAAATGGGATGCCTATGGCCAATATCTGAATTACCACGAGGGGTGGGGCGGCTATAAGCGCAAAAGTTATCTGCGCAAAGGCTGGCTGATGAAAACCTCGCGTAAAGTCGAGGCCAGAGCACAGCGCTACGGCGCGCAATATCGACAATGTAAAAATCAGCTCGCCAGCGGCAGCTGGTTTTGGTGAATAGTTAGGAGCACCTGTTATGCCATTATTAGATAGTTTTTGTGTTGACCATACGCGCATGGCCGCCCCCGCCGTGCGCGTGGCTAAAACCATGCACACCCCAAAGCAAGACACTATTACCGTTTTTGACCTGCGTTTTTGCCAGCCGAATAAAGAAGTGCTCTCTGAGCGCGGCATCCACACCCTGGAGCATTTGTTTGCTGGCTTTATGCGTGATCACCTAAATGGCGCGGATGTCGAGATCATCGACATCTCGCCGATGGGTTGCCGCACCGGCTTTTATATGAGCCTTATCGGCGCACCGAGTGAAGAGCGTGTGGTGGCCGCGTGGCAAGCGGCTATGGGCGACATTTTAACTGTGCGCGAGCAAAGCCA
>JBOFMA010000027.1:0-2598 GCA_051658125.1 Aeromonas sp. | reverse complement strand
AAAAAAATCGTTTCACTTAAACGCCCGCGCAGGAACTCGACAATAATAACTGTATCAAACTCAAATATATAAACTTCACTTTCTGGCTCATGCTGTTCCGATTCATGCAACAAGTCTAATTTATCAATAAATGTTAATTTCCCTTTAGTATTTTCATCTACATAAGCAAACGTACTTGCTGGCAACAAAATTCTTGTGCGAATAATTTTTTGACTATAGTTAGACCAAAACTCGGATCTAGCCTGAATATTATTGATGCATTTTTCATCAAGCTGCAGCTTTTCACCTAATTCTCTATCACATAAGCAAGACAATACTTTCGATAGATCAGAATAACTCGACAACTGAAATTTTTTCTTCAAAATATTTTTTGCCGCTTGGCTTAATCTTTTCCAATAGCTAGACTCTTTGTCTGGTAGGCAGTTGTTATATACTAACTTACCTAGCTTCACGCCATAATCAAATTGACCTTGTTGCTGAATTAATTTGTTTAAAAACTCCAACTTATTTATTTCTGTTTTTATCTCTAAGTAATTTTCATACAGCCAATCATCGTCTATTTTACTTATATTACCTTGTTCCAGACAATCTAACATACTGAGTGTGACGCTATCTAGATAACCATTTGCATTAGGAAAACCTAAGTTAGCAATATACTTAGCTATTGTTGCTTGTTTTTCATAGCAAATAGTTGCTAGTTTTTGCTGGTCTCCATCTTGAAGTGCCGATAGCCATGCTATTTTCTCTGCGACAGGTGCGGTTAAGCCTTTAATCGTGTGCGCTAGAGCCATGTGCCGCACGATAGATTCAACAACCTGTTGCTCTTTACCTTCAACAGATAAGGCTATTTTAAATAAAGCCAGTGTTTGCAATTGCGCTGCGCTATTAATGGCCACCCAAACCGCGTTGCAAGCCTGTAGTTCTTCAGCGCGCGATAGTGCATGCCATTGCAATTTATCTTGTAGTATTTGCAACCATTCGAGTAGAGTAATTTCTTGTAATCGCCCCTGTTCAACCAACTGCACTAATTGCATTAGCGTTTTTAATGGAAAACTGTGTCGTTCAGCACCATTAACAGTAAGCGCCTGCCATTGGGTACTGCCCCCCGGATTCAATTTATTTTTAGTCGGTATTTTGGGTGGGTTAAATAATTTCATTTTATATTCCTGCCACCTTCACCTGCCGAATCTGACCTATAAAATTATCGCCTTTAAATTGAAATCTAAATTTCACTTTGCGGTCTGCTTTTCTTGCATGTTTTTGATCAGCCTCTAATGGACCCCGCCCAGCAATAATAACTTTTTCAAAGAATGCATGCTTATTTTTAAACTGCATTGAGTTGATAAAAGCAATCACGCTGTTTGCTCTGAGTACACTTAATTCCATATTCCTATTAAAGCTGCCATCAGAGCTAGAATGCCCCTCCACCACGATCCGGCTAACTTCATTACGCGTTTCTTTAGACTGAAAAACAGCGCGAGCATAAATTGGAATGAATTTATTCAAAAAAGTCTTGCCGGTTGCTTTGAGCTCATGCGCATCCACATCAAACAGTATTGAGTCTGTAATAGATATGTCCCCCGTATCCTGACTCGCTTGTACTTTTACCCCGGCATTATTAAGCGCTTCATTGATATCTTTGATTATTAAGACCTGTACTTTTTGGCTTTTTTCAGTAGATTCAGCGATTTGCACCAGTGCACTAATCAGCAGCAAAGCAAAAATCATCAGCAACACTGACATTAGATCACCTACCGACAACCAAACACCAGATTCATCAATGTCATTAGCGGAATAAAAAATCGATGATTTTCGCATTATCAACTGACCTTCTTTTGATTGTCTGATTGCGACTGCGCGGTGATTAATAGAGTTGCCGCTTCCAACAAGCGGTTATGGATCTGGCTCGATGAATGATCAAACTCGGTAAAAAATTTCTCGATACTTTCATTTGCACGACTGAAATAATTATCCATCGCCTTGGGCAATTCTTCTGTCACATTTGAAAAAGTTGTTGCCGCTTGTGTATAGGATTTTTTCAATTCGCCAACTTGAGAACTCATAGCGCGAGTGGCATCATCTAATTCACCCAACCGTGTAGATTTATTTATGCCAATAACTTCAGCCAGCGTTTGCACTGTTTTAGCTGAGGCTTGTAATTTTTCATGTTGTTCGGCAATTTGCTGCAAAATTTCATGCCTAGTTTTGTATTCATCGGAAAATACCGAGCTAAATTTACTTATTACTTCATGTAAACCATCTTGCTGTTTGCTGAGGCTACCTTCAAGTAATTCGTTTTGCCGTTCAAAATAGTATGTTAAGTTTTCTTGGTATTGTACACGGAAAGTTTCCAGTTCTTTTTGAACCGTATCCGACATTGATTTCACTTTGCTATCGATATCACCTAAGCCTTCTTGCAACGACTTTTTAGCCGTATTCATTACTTGGCTCGTTTCCTCAGCAATCGATGTCATTAAATCAGACTGCTGTGAAAATATATTACTGGCGGTAGAGTTTAACGAATCAGCAAACGACTCCAATTTTGACATGGTAGTATTTTGAAACTTTTCAATGGTTTCAATTGTGCTGGCAGTGCTT
>JBOFMA010000026.1:0-57773 GCA_051658125.1 Aeromonas sp. | reverse complement strand
TCAGCAGTGAAACGCGGTAGCGCCGATGGTAGTGTAGTATTCACTATGCGAGAGTAGGGAACTGCCAGGCACCCAATTAGACGTTAGTGCGCAAGTGCTAACAGCAACACAACAAGGCCACCTCATTGAGGTGGCCTTGTTGCGTTGGGTGGGTTTTGGTATTAGCTGCGGCGTTTTATCCTGCCTATGCGCGCTGAAATTGGCTTGGCGATGGGTTCGCGCGGCCTGCATACCTACACTGAACATTCAAATAAAGATATGGCTTAATGGCGTAGCCAACACATGTTGGCCCCGCAATGCGAAAATGTCCCCGTTGTGCGTATAAAATGGATTACCGCTGAAACCGCTTATTTAATATCTGCTAACAAAATAACTCTGCATAAAGCCAACGTGCTTATTTATTGAGCAATTACGGCGTTATTGCTTATCACTGACGCGTAGCGTCGGCTAATTCGCCGCGCACTTTTGCTGGTATGCGGAGAGAGAAATTAAGGGTTCACTTTTTTACTCGTGCCCTGTTAACATCATGCTATCGTTAAAAATTATGTAACCTAATGATTAGGCTGCAATAACAATAAGCTGTGATTACAAGCAAGCAGCAAAATACAGGTAGGTCCCGTGAACGTGGAAGAACAAAATTCAGTCAATCAGGCACCAAGCCTTGGCGAAAAACCAACAACGCGCAAGAAGCGTTCCTGGGGTATATATCTGGTCGGTGTTTGCTCGCTTGCGACGATTGGTGCACTGATAGCCTATGAAATGCGTACATCACGTCTGCAGTCAGAGCAATTATCGCGCTATGCCGCCAAGCTGACATATGCTTTGGCTCCCGGCAAAAGTGAGAAAATTACTTTTCCTGAAGGTGGCCCATTTGATGCGCGGCTTGGCTATGTGCTATTGCCTGAGGTGCAAGAGCGTTTATTGCAACGCGGTTATCAAATTGAGCAGCAGGTGCGCTTTTCGGATGAATTGTCGCGCTATGTCAGCCATGGCTTTTTTGTGCCTTATACTGAAAAAGTTCAGGCGGGACTGCAGATCCAAGATTGTCGTGGCATGCCGTTTTATGATTTTAAATACCCAACGCACCACTATGAAAATTTTGCAGCGATCCCTCCGCTGGTGATCCAGTCGTTGCTGTTTATTGAAAACAAAGACTTATTAAGCACGCAAGAGCCACTATCTAATCCTGCGGTAGATTGGCCGCGCTTTATGAAAGCGGCTTTAACACAAATAGGCAAAGCGTTAGATATTCCAGGGCAATCGGCCGGTGGCAGTACCTTGGCCACCCAAGTGGAAAAATATCGCCACTCTCCAGATGGTCGCACCCATTCAGCGCTGGAAAAATTAAAACAGATGGCCTCTGCTAGCGTACGCGCTTATCGCTTAGGCCCTGAAACCTTGGAAGCTCGCAAGCTAGTCGCGTGGGCTTATTTAAACTCTGTGCCTTTGTCAGCAGCACCGGGCTATGGTGAAGTGCATGGCTTGGGTGATGGCCTGTGGGTCTGGTTTGGTGCGGATGTTAATGAAGTAAATCGCTTATTAGATCCCGCGCGCAATGCTGAGACCGCGCTCGAAGATCAAGGCTTGGCGCTGCGCCAAGTGCTTTCGTTGATGATTGCCCATCGCCGCCCATCCTATTATTTAGCTAAAAAAGGTCGCACGGATTTAGAGGTCACCGCGAACAGTTATTTGCGCTTATTAGCGCAAGAGCAGTTTATTTCGCAGCCCTTAATGACGGCTGCACTTAATTCTAAAGTGACCTTTCGTGATTTTACGACCTCCCCCGCCATTGTGCGCGTGCAAGGCAACAAAGGTTTGCAAGTGGTGCGCACTCGCTTGAGTAAATTGCTTGGTGTGCAGCTGTATGATTTAGACCGGATTGATATGTCGGCCCATGCGACCTTAAATGTGCCATTGCAAAATGAGGTATCGGCGTATTTAAAACGTTTGGCAGAGCCGGCGTTTGCAGAGCAAGTGGGTTTATATGGCGAGCGCTTATTGTCGCCAGAAAAAACTGCCGATGTGCGCTACAGCTTCACTTTATTTGAAAAATCGCCGGACGGTTTTAAAGTGCGCGTGCAAACGGATAACACCGATCAGCCGTTTGATATTAACGAAGGCTCAAAGCTAGAGTTAGGTTCCACCGCCAAATTGCGCGTGCTAACCACCTATTTAGAAATTTTGGCTGAGTTGCACAATAGCTTGAGCCAAGTTTCACCCCAAGGTTTGCGTAAATTTGAGCTGTTTGCGCAAGATAATTTAAGTCGCTGGGTGGCGACGTATTTGCGTACTGCGACTGATAAAAGTTTGCCGGTGATGCTGCAAGCGGCGCTAGAGCGGCGCTATTCGGCGAGTCCTGGTGAAGCGTTTTTCACCGGCGGCGGCCTGCATACGTTTAATAACTTCAGTAAAACCGATGACCATCGCAACCCGACGATGCTCGAATCGCTGCGCGAATCAATTAACCTGCCGTTTGTGCGTTTAATGCGCGATATCGTGCGTTACTCTTTGTATAAAGAGGGCAATCGTGCGCAGTTATTAAAAGATGATAAAGATCCACGGCGCAAAGAATATTTAGCGCGTTTTGCCGATAAAGAAGGGCAAACGTATCTGATGCGCTTTTGGCGCAAATATCAGGGTAAAACCACCGAGGAGCAGCTGGATACTTTCTTGGATGGGTTAAAAGCCACAGATTCTCGCTTAGCTGCGGTGCACCGTTATTTAGAGCCCACGGCAAGCCAAGAGGTGTTTACCGAGTTTTTACACCAGCGTTTGCCGGCGGGAAACTTAAAGGCAAAACGTGTTGGGCAGTTGTATGAGCAATATGGCCCAGGTAAATACAGCTTGCCGGATCAGGGCTATATTGCCCGCGTGCATCCGCTGGAGTTGTGGTTATTGGCGTATTTAAAAGAGCACAAAACGGCGACGTTCGCCGAAGCGGTGGCTGCGAGCCAAACGCAGCGGCAAGAGGTGTATAGCTGGTTGTTTAAAACCCGCCACCGCAGTGCGCGTGATAGTCGTATTCGTACCATGCTTGAGGTTGAAGCCTTCTTGGATATTCACCAGCGCTGGGCGCGTTTAGGCTACCCGTTTGATCACTTGGTGCCCTCATTGGCCACGGCGCTGGGCAGCTCCGGCGATCGGCCTGCGGCCTTAGCTGAGTTGATGGGCATTATTCAAAACGGCGGTATCCGTGTGCCTCCGCTACGTATTGAGACCTTGCACTTTGCCAAAGGCGTGCCGTTTGAAACGCAATTTTCGCCCCTGAAAAGCCCTGGCGTGCGCGTGATGCCAGTCGATGTGGCGCAAGCGCTGCGCATGGCTTTGTCTAAAGTGGTTGAAGGCGGGACTGCGCGCCGTATTGCCGGTACCTTTATATTGCCCGATGGCACAGAGTTGAAAATGGGCGGTAAAACGGGAACGGGTGACAACCGCCTCGAAACGGTTGGTCGCTTTGGTAATGTGACTAGTTCGAAAGCGCGTAATCGCACGGCAACCTTTGTGTTTTATTTAGGCGATGATCACTTTGGCACGCTCACGGCCTATGTCGCTGGTAGCGAGTCGGATAAATTCCGCTTTACCTCAGCTCTGCCTGTGCAGGTGCTCAAAGGCATGGCGCCGATTTTAACGCCTTATTTGCAGCCCAATACGCAAACGCAGTGTGTTGCGCCTAGTGCCTTGCCTGCCGCCTCTGCCACGACGTTATAAGGATAAGTGATGTTGGATCCGAGAAAATTTGAAGAGGTGGTCAAGCAAATCCACCACAGTTTACCAGCTGGGCTCAAAGGCATGGGCGAAGAGATCGATAAAAAGATCAAGCAAGTGCTTCAGGCGCAACTGGGTAAGCTCGATTTGATTAGCCGTGAAGAGTTTGATGTGCAAACGAAAGTGTTGCTGCGCACGCGGGAAAAGGTGAGCGCCTTGGAAGCCCGCTTAGGTGAGCTCGAAGCGCAACTTAATCTGCCCTCAGCGCGTTAAGCTGGCGTAGTTTTCGCTTTAAAGCCCTTGGCGGTGTGGCCAAGGGCTTTTTCTTTGGGGCGCGGTTATCTTTGGCGGGCAGGATGGCGTAACTCGTCTAATATGCAAAGGCGCTTTGGCCTTTGCCATGTGCTTTAGTATGGCGGCTAGGGCGCGCTTATCTTCTTGTCATGGTTACGGAGGTCGTGATGAAACAGCTCAAGCCCACTTTGTTTGCGTTGTTGGCCGCGCTGCCCTTGTTGTGGGCGCCTGCACAGGCCGTTGATTTGAAAAAGCCGCTGGATCCGGCGGCGGTAGTAAAAGAGGTACCGGCGGTTAAAGCGGGGGCGGAAAAAGTTGCCGCGCTGCCCACCGCGGGCAAAATTGATTTAAACACCGCCAGCCTTGCGCAATTAACCGAACTAAAAGGTATAGGTGAGAAAAAGGCCCAAGCCATCATCGATTACCGTGAGAAAGTCGGTAAATTTAAGTCAGTCGATGATTTGCTGGAGGTCAAAGGTATCGGTGCGGCTACCTTAACGGCGAATAAAGCGTTGATCATGGTCAAATAACGACAGTTCTCTACCAAACAAAGGGGGTGGCCAGTGGTCGCCCCCTTTTTCTTTCGGTATGATGAGTGCACTTTAACTCATGTGGGATCTCTGTTGATGACGCAAACTCCTGTTGTTGTACGCAAAGCGGTGTTGCCTGTGGCCGGTTTAGGCACGCGCATGTTGCCGGCGACCAAGGCCATTCCAAAAGAGATGCTGCCGGTGGTCGATAAGCCGTTGATCCAGTACGTCGTGCGTGAGGCGATTGCGGCGGGGATTAAAGAGATCGTTTTGGTCACCCACTCGAGTAAAAACTCGATTGAAAACCACTTTGATAAGAGCTTTGAGCTAGAAGCAACGCTAGAAAAGCGCGTGAAGCGCCAGCTACTGGAAGAAGTGCAGAAGATCTGCCCAAAAGATGTGACCATCATGCATGTGCGCCAAGGCGAGGCCAAAGGTTTAGGCCATGCCATTTTGTGCGCCCGCCCGCTGATTGGTGATCAGCCGTTTGCCGTGTTGCTGCCGGATGTGCTGATCGATGATGTGGCCAGCGATGCCAAGCAAGATAACCTAGCGGAAATGGTGCAACTGTTTGCGCGCGATGGCGTTAGCCAGATCATGGTTGAAGCGGTGCCTCAGCCCGAAGTGGATAAATACGGCATCGCCGATGTTCGTGGCGAAGCGTTAACTGCGGGCATGTCGCTGCCGATGCAGGCGATTGTGGAAAAGCCGGCCCGAGAAGCGGCGCCATCGAATTTGGCCGTGGTGGGGCGTTATGTGCTGTCGGCAAATATCTGGTCGCTGCTTGAGCGCACGCCGATGGGCGCCGGGGATGAAATCCAACTGACTGATGCGATTGCCATGCTGATGGAGCAAGAGCCAGTGAATGCTTATGCGATGAAGGGCAAAAGCCATGACTGCGGTAGCAAGCTGGGTTTTATGAAGGCAAACGTTGAATATGCCGTGCGCCATCGCGAATTAGACGGTGAATTTGCCGACTGGCTAAAAACTTTTGTGAAAACATTGTAAGTTTTTTGCCGATGATTTAGCGACGTTACGACCGTCACAAATGTAAAAAGAGCGCCTCAGTACGCTCTTTTTTACATTTGTGCAGCATTTTGCCAATAAAGCATAACAAAACTGATTTAAATCATTACGTTGTATTTTTGTGATGCATGCTTTATAAAATCGACAGGCGGGACAAACCGCCATAAAAATGCAAAACAATTACAAATAATCAGGTGGAACAGATGAACAACTCAACCCAGGGGACCTTGCTCGGTCACCCAAAAGGGCTTTTTTTGCTCTTTACTACCGAGCTATGGGAGCGCTTTTCCTACTACGGCATGCGCGCGGTTTTGGTACTTTATTTAACCGATTTGACCGCTAACGGAGGTTTGGGTTGGACCCAAGCGGATGCGCTGAAGCTGTATGGCTTGTATACCGGCTTGGTGTATATCACGCCGCTGATCGGTGGCTGGTTAGCCGATACCTTTTTAGGTCAAAGACGCGCGATCTTAATTGGCGCGGTGCTGATGGCCGCGGGCCAATTTACCCTAGCCCTGCCGCACCATCTGTTCCCTGAGCAGATTGTCACGCTTTTTTACACCGGCTTAGGCCTGATTATCTTGGGTAATGGCCTGTTTAAACCCAATATCTCGAGCATGGTGGGGGATCTCTATCAAGAGGGCGACCATCGCCGTGATGGTGCTTTTACCATTTTTTATATGGGCATTAACTTGGGCTCTTTGCTCGCGGGCGTCATCTGCGGCGCCGCGGCCACCCACTTTGGCTGGCAAGCGGCCTTTGTTGGCGCGGGCATTGGCATGCTGGTGTCACTGGTTATGCAGGTGGCGTTGTCGCAGCGCTATTTAGGCGACATCGGTTGTGTGCCGGCTGCCGAGCGGGCGAAAGCGTTGCGCAGCCAAACTGACCGCAAAGCGCCGTTAACCAAGCAAGAAGTTGATCGCATTAAGGTGATCATGGTGCTGGGCCTGTTTACCATTATTTTCTGGGCGGGTTTTGAGCAGGCCGGTGGTCTGATGAACTTGTATACCCAAGATTACACCGACCGTATGCTGGGCAATTTTGAAGTCCCGACTGCGTGGTTCCAATCATTAAACCCATTTTTTATCATTACCTTGGCGCCGATTGTGGCGGCAATTTGGGTGAAAATGGGCAAAAAAGAGCCAAATTCTCCGGTTAAATTTGCCTTTGGCTTGCTGTTTTTGGCCGTTGGTTTCCTGTTTATGATGGGCGCGGTATTTGAGCAAGGCGGCGATCAGAGCGTGAAAACCTCGATGTTCTGGTTGGTCGGCGCTTACCTGTTCCACACCTTAGGTGAGTTGTGTTTATCCCCAATTGGTCTGTCGATGGTGACCAAATTAGCCCCGCTGCGCTTAGCCTCTTTGATGATGGGCGCGTGGTTTGGTTTTATCGCCTTGGCCAACTATGCCGCCGGCATCATCGGCTCATTGGTCGGTCAATCGGGCGCTATCGCGATTTTTGGCGGCATTGCGTTGGCGGCGGTTATCAGTGCGCTGATCTTGCTGGCAATGGCGAACCGTTTGGTTTATTGGATGCATGGCGCTGAAGGTGGCGCGCTGGCCGAGGTGCATGCAGACGCGGCGCCAGCGATGAAGCAGGCGGCTACCGCCTAATTGCGGCCAAGGCCGCATGGCTATGCCGTTATACGGCGATACAAGAGCTCCCTGCGGGGAGCTCTTTTTATTTTGGCCTTGCACCGAGGTAGCCACACATGGCGGCAAACGGCGTGGTGTTTGATTGCCGAAGCCTACGGGTTGGTAAATAATGTCAGCCCTCTTCTTGTGTGCTAACAGGTGCTGTCATGACTCCTGCTGAATACCATGCGCTGGGCGTGCCTTATTTATCGCATCCAGCACGTACGCTTTACTGCTTACAGCTGCGCCGTTTATGGCAAGAGCAGCAACCGCTGTGCTTAGATTACCCCGCGCTGGGGCGCGCATTGGCGGTCAGTGATCGCCAGCAGGGCGGCTTTAGCTTTCAAGTTAATGCGCGCCAACTCACCGCCTTATTGCAAGAGTTAATTGCCGCTGAATTAGTCGTGGTAACGGCGGCCGAAGCCCCTAGCGAGCACTATCATGGCTGCTCTTTTCAGCTGCCGCTAATCGAGCGTCAAGCGCGGGCGCCTTTGCCTGAACGGCCGTTTGCGATGCATCTGCACTGGCGGCCCGATGCGCAATTGCCCGCGCTGGCCAAATTGTGCGGCGTGCTTGAGGCGCGCTTTAGCGAAGAGGATTTGGGCGAATTTATTGCCTATTGGTTGGGGCGGCCCGAGGTGTTTGAGTCGCAGCACCAGTGGCAGTTGCGCTTTATTCGCGCCTTAAAGGGCCGCCGCTATGTGAAAAAAGCCCCCACGGCGGTAGTTGGTTTTCAGCATGTGGCAGCCGCGCCAAGCCCCACGGGGCCTAGTGATCGCGCGCGGCAGATGATTGCCGAGGCCAAAAAACACACGCATAAAAGCGATTAATCGCTTGCCTTGCCCCGTGCCCTGCTTACAGGCAAAATTTGCCTTTAATTTTTCAGCGCTTGGTTTTCACCCCGCAAGGGGCGGCCTTGCGCCCGCTAAGGAGTTGCTATGCCGGCCTTTGATGATGACAAATTACGCCAAGAGCTGGCTCGCCATGCGCAAAGTCAGGCTAACCGCGCCAAGTCCAAGCCGGCGTTCACGGCTAATCCCGCAGCTCCACATGGCGGTGCCCCTGCGGCGCGCGGTGCAGCGGTTGCTGAGCGCCGCCATGTGGACAATTTGCTAGCGCGCATTCGCCAATTGCAGCAGCAAACCGGTGGTACGCAATACGATTACGCCACGCTGCGCCAAGAGTACGCGGCTAAAGCCAACAGTGACGTGCGCGCGCTGCAGTTATCGGCGCGGCAAACGCGGATTAATCACTTGCTGGCGGCGGCGGATTTAAATCCCGACTGGGTGTTTGAAAAAATGGATCACAGCGATCCTGTGCTTGGCTATGCCATTGAAACGGCACGGCATTTTATCTCCGGCTTTGAATATTGGGCGCAAAGTGGCGGCAGTTGCGTGTTTATCTATGGCGATTACGGCAGCGGAAAATCAACGCTAGCGGGGGCTATTGCCCATGAGTTGATTGCCGAGCACCAAAAGTCGGTCATTTTTCAGCAGTGGGCCTCGATCGTGGATCGGTTATTTTTTAACGTCATCCCCGAGCAAGAGGAGCGCAACCGCTATCGCCGCGCACTGGAAGAGGTAGATCTGCTGATCATTGATGAAATTGCCGTCAATCGTAAGGCGCTAGCGGAAAGCCAAGCGAGCTTTTTAGGCCATTTGCTGCGCCGGCGGCGCAATTTATCGAAAAGCGTGATTTTGATTACCAACCACTCGCCGGCTAGCTTGCACCAAGCGCTGGGCGATTTTGCTTTTGAGGCGATCAAAGGCTTTAATCCGGTGGATATTCAGCTCACTGGCCCCAGCCGTCGACCATCGCTGGGTAACTACAGTGGCTAGGCGGCGGGGCCTCGCCTCGGGCGTGGGCACGGGCAAAAAAATTGCTGACGGTTAAATTCTAACCTTTCCAGAGGCTGAAAAAATGCGTAATATACGCCGCCCTAAGCCACTGAAGCGTGAACGATGCAAATAGGTCCTTACACCCTGGCGGCTCCGTTAATTGTGGCGCCGATGGCCGGCGTAACGGATCGCCCGTTTCGTTCCCTGTGCCTGCGTTATGGCGCTGGCATGGCGGTGTCGGAGATGCTGCTGGCTAACCCCGATGTTTGGGATAGCGAGAAGACGCGGCGGCGCATGGCGCACAGTGCGGAACTCGGCGTGCGCTCGGTGCAGATCTTGGGCAACGATCCGGCGCAAATGGCGTTGGCAGCGCAGGCCAATGTGACGGCCGGCGCGCAGATCGTGGATATCAACATGGGCTGCCCGGCGAAGAAGGTAAATAAAAACTTGGCCGGTTCTGCGTTATTGCGCGATCCCGTCCAAGTTGAGGCGATCTGCCGCGCTGTCGTGGCCGCAGTTGATGTCCCGGTCACGCTGAAAATTCGCACCGGTTGGGATCCTTCTGAGCGTAATGGCGTGGCGATTGCGCAATTAGCCGAGCGCTGTGGCATCCGCGCGCTGGCTGTGCATGGCCGCACGCGGGCCTGCATGTATAACGGCGAGGCGGAATACGACACCATTAAAGCGATTAAGCAGGCGGTGTCTATACCGGTGGTGGCCAATGGCGATATTGATAGCCCAGAAAAAGCCCGTTTGGTGCTGGATTATACCGGTGCGGATGCGGTGATGGTCGGGCGCGCCGCCTTTGGCCGGCCGTGGATATTTCGTGAAATTCGCCATTTTTTAGCCACTGGTGAGCACTTAGAGCCGCCGACACCGGCGGAAGTTCGCACTGTGGTGCGCGAGCATATACTTGAACTGCACCAATTTTACGGTGCGCATTTAGGCGCCAGAATTGCCAGAAAGCACCTAGGGTGGTATCTGGGCAAAAAGGGCGCAGCACAAGAATTTCGTAAACAATTCAATGGCTTAGAGTGCGCCTCGGCGCAACTTGCCGCTATTGAGTTGTATTTTGATGGACTAGCTAACGTAACGTAATAACTAAAGAGCCTACCGAATATGTTCGAACAAACCCAAACTACTCAAGCATTGGTAACTACGACTCACAATCACGCCGCCGAGCCGACTCAGCGTCCCTTGCGTGACTCTGTGCAACAGGCTCTGCGTAACTATTTGGCTCAGCTCAATGGCCAAGAAGTGATTGACCTTTACGACATGGTTCTGTCGGAAGTCGAAGCGCCGATGTTGGATGTGATCATGCAGTACACCCGTGGTAACCAGACCCGCGCAGCGGTGATGATGGGGATCAACCGCGGTACCCTGCGTAAGAAGTTAAAGCGTTACGGTATGAACTAAACCCGCCTTGGTGGGTAAAAAGCGCGCTCATTTGAGCGCGCTTTTTTTATGGCCGCGTGGGGCACACTTAGTTGGGGCTTGCCAACCCTATTGCCTCGTTTGGCGCGTGGGCTTGCTCTTCGGCGTGATAAGACGAACGCACCAAGGGATTGCTGGCGACATGGGTAAAGCCCAGCGCTAGCGCTTGGGTTTTTAGTGCGGCAAATTGCGCGGGGCTCACAAACCGAGCCACCGGCAGATGGGCAGGGCTCGGTTGCAGATATTGCCCTAAGGTTAAGCGCGTAACGCCGTGGGCGCGTAGATCGCGCAGCACCTCCTGCACTTCGCTGTCTGTTTCGCCAAGCCCGAGCATTAGCCCTGATTTGGTGGGCAGATGAGGATGAGCGGTCTTTATCGCGCGTAAAAGATCCAGCGAACCTTGATAGCTGGCGCCGGGGCGGGTGCTGGTATACAGACGCGGCACAGTTTCAATGTTGTGGTTAAACACATCGGGCAAGGCGTGGCTTAGCGCGGCCAGTGCGATCGCTTGGCGGCCGCGAAAATCGGGGGTGAGGATCTCAATTTGCGTCGCTGGACTTTGCGCGCGAATAGCGCTGATGCAGGCCGCAAAATGGCTGGCGCCGCCATCACGCAGATCATCGCGATCCACCGAGGTTATCACCACATAGTTCAGCGCCAATTCGGCCAAGGTGGTGGCTAAATGTTTGGGCTCTTCGCTATCGAGCGGCTTGGGGCGGCCATTGGCGACATCGCAATAAGGGCAGTGACGCGTGCAAATGGCGCCCATGATCATAAACGTGGCGGTGCCGCGACTAAAGCATTCAGCTAAATTTGGGCACGAGGCCTCTTCACACACTGAATGCAACTGATGCGCGCGTAGCGTCTGCTTGATGCGCGCAATCGGCCTGCTATCGCTGGGCAGCTTGATACGCAGCCAATCGGGTTTAGCCAGCGTCTTGGTGGCTGGTGGCGCGGCGCTGGTTGCGGCATCGTCAGTGACGAGGGTCACGGCAATAGCGTGTTGCTGGGCGCGCGTTAACGCGGGGCGAAGAGGTGACATTAGCCCTCCTTATGGCTGTGGCGCAGGGCGCAGCGCCTGCAGTAGCTGCTGGGTTAACACGGGGGCGACCACGCTTGGCGTGATAGCGGGCAAAAAATCGTGCATCTGGGTCATGCGCAGGGCTTTAAAGCCGCAGGGATGGATGCCTTGAAACGGCGCGAGATCCATCGCCACATTCAGCGCTAGCCCGTGGTAGGTGCAACCGCCTCGCACTTTTAAGCCTAGTGAGGCAATTTTGGCGAGCCCTTTGGCTGGCCCGCGCGCCGCCATGGCCGTCTCGCTGAGCGGCTGGTTTATGGTCGCCGTGGTGGCAAGCGTGCCGGCGGTTGGTGCCAGCGGCACATAGACGCCTGGCGCATTGCTGTCGCTTACGGCTGGCAGCGCAAAGTGGGCCAAGGTGGCGATAATGGCGCTTTCAATGCGGCTAACTAAACCGCGGATTGACAGCTCGCGACGGCGCAAATCAAGCAGAACATAAGCGACCAGCTGGCCTGGGCCATGGTAGGTAATTTGGCCGCCGCGGTCGCTGTGCACCAAGGGAATTGCGCCTTGGCACAACAGATGCTCTGGCCGGCCGGCTTGACCTTGGGTGTACACCGGCTCGTGTTCGAGCAGCCAGATTTCATCAGGGGTTGTGCTGGTGCGCGCGGCGCAAAAATCTTGCATCGCTTGCCACGTGGGCGCGTACGGCTGGCGGCCTAAGTGGCGCACTAAAATAGCCGGCTGGTCGACACCCTTAGCCGGCGCCGCGCTCGGTACATCTGGGGGGGAAACAATATGAGCCATAGCATCCTTGCCACGTTACAACGGTGAACACTTAGCTTTACGGCAAAGGCTAGGCAAAAAAAACGCCCACCGTGGCACGGTGGGCGCTAGATCACAGTTTGGCGCGCTTACAGCACGTAGCGCACTAACTCGATTTGGCCAAGTGCGGTGTACATGGCCTCAAGATGGGCCTTATTTTGCGCCACGACGGTCACGCGCACTGAGTGGTAGTTGCCTTTTGAGCTCGGTTGCACCGTAGGGTGATAGGTGCCCGGCGCGTGTTGTTGCAGCACGGCTACCACTTGCTCGGGCAGGCGCGGATCGGCTAAGCCCAGCACTTTAAAAGGAAATTTGCAGGGAAATTCGAGTAGTTCATCAAATTTAGTATTCATAACGCCCCGTTGGCAGCATGCGCGAAATAAGCTTTAACCCAAGCGGTTAAGCCAGAAATATGAGCGCCGCGTTTTATCACAGTTTGCGGCGCTTGTCTTTTGACCTTTACCAAATTTTTACCCGTGCCTTGGCCGGCAGATACAGCGCTTGGTCAGGGGTGACATTAAAGGCGTGATAAAAGGCCTCGAGATTGGGCAACACGCCGTTGACGCGGTATTGCGCTGGCGAGTGTGGGTCGGAGCGCAGCTGAATTTGCAACTGCTCTGGGCGTGATTTGCCGCGCCAGACCTGCGCCCAGCCGATGAAAAAGCGCTGCTCGCCGCTAAAGCCATCGAGCGTTGGCGCCGGTTGGCCGCCTAAAGACAACTGGTAAGCGCGATGGGCAATTGCCAGCCCGCCTAAATCGCCAATGTTTTCACCCAAAGTAAACTGGCCGTTGACAAATTGCTCTGGCAGCGGCGAAAAGCGGTTGTATTGGGCGATTAACTGCTCGGTGCGCGCTTTAAACTCGGTTAAATCTGCCGCACTCCACCAGTTGCGCAGGCGGCCATCGCCATCAGATTTGGCGCCTTGATCATCAAAGCCGTGGCCCATTTCATGGCCAATCACGCCGCCAATCGCGCCATAGTTGACCGCATCATCGGCGGTTAAATCAAAAAACGGCGGCTGCAAAATGGCGGCAGGAAAGACAATTTCGTTGTTACTGGGGTTGTAGTAGGCATTGACGGTTTGCGGCGGCATATGCCACTCGTTTTTATCCACCGGCGTGCCGAGGCGGGCTAACTGTTCGGCGGCATCGTGGGCGCGTAGGCGCAATAAGTTACCGGCCAGATCATTGGGCGCGATGCGCACCCCCGCATAGGATTTCCACTGGCTGGGATAGCCGATTTTGGGGCGAAATTTGGCGAGCTTTTCTTTGGCCGCCACTTTGGTGGCTGCCGACATCCAATCGAGTTCATCAATGCTTTGGCTATAGGCCGCGCGCAAGTTTTCGACCAATGCTTCCATGCGCGCTTTGGCCACGGGCGGGAAATAACGCGCGACATACAGCTGGCCCACCGGCTCACCGAGTTGGGCATTTAGCACGCCTACCGCCCGCTGCCACGGCGCGCGCTGCTTTGGCGTGCCGCTTAAACGGGTGCCGTAAAAGGCAAAATGCTGCGCATCGGTGGCGCTATCAAGGTACGGCGCAAAATCGCTGAGCAGCTGCCACGTGAGATACGCGCGCCAATCGGCCAGCGGTGTGGTTTGCAGCAATTGATTTAAGGCGCCAAGGTAGCTGGGCTGGCCAACAATCAGCGTTGGCTGGCCGGCAAGACCGGCAGCGGTTAAGTAGCTGTCCCACGCCAGCGCCGGTGCAAGGGTGTTAAGCTCGGTCTGGGTTTGCTTGTTATAGGTTTTATCTCGGTCACGCAGCGCCACTTTGTCCCAATGTATCGCCGCTAACGCGCTTTCAAGGGCGAGAATACGCTTAGCTTGCGCGGCACTTTGCGCTGCCGGTTGCCCGCTGTTAGTCAGCATGGCTTTGATGTGCGCTTGGTAATCAGCGCGCAATGCGCGGGCCTCGGGGTCTTGCTTTAGGTAGTAGTCGCGATCTGGCAAGCCTAAGCCACTTTGATACAAATAGACCGCGTAGGTATCCGGCGCTTTGGCATCGGCGCCAATCCAAAAGCCAAACGGCGCATTGCCGCCAACCTGATTGGCGCGGGCAAAAGCGCGCATCAGCGCGGGTTTAGAATCAATTGCCTTAATCGCGGCGAGCTCAGCGCTTAAGGCGCTAACACCTTGGCGCTCGCGCGCCGCGCTATTTAAGACGCTGCGATATAAATCGCTAATTTGCTGCGCCGATGAGCCCGCGGCGGCATCGCTTGGCAGCGCTTCAACCAAGGCTTTGACATCGCTTAAGGATTTGTCGCGTAATTCATGAAAGGCGCCGTGGGTGGCGCGATCATCGGGGATGGCGCTGCGCTCAAGCCAGTGGCCATTAACATAGCGAAAAAAATCCTCGCCAGGCGGCGTGGTCAGATCCATGTGCTGGCGCAAGATGCCCGAGGGGGCGGCAACGGTAAGCGCCGAGTCAGCCTCAGGGCTGGCGCAGGCCAATAACAGGCTAGAGGTAATCGCGCAGGCAATTACCGAACGCATACAAGCAAAGCGAGAAACGCGGGCAGGCATAACAAACTCCAGCATAAAAAGATCAAAAGCAGTGGCCGTCACTTTAGCAGCGCCGCTGCGCTTTGATAAGCCTAGAGCGGGCAGGGCGCTTTTTGCTAGCATAGGCGGCCTATTCACATATGCGATGGATCACGTTATGCCTGATGCTTACGCCGCATTTTTAGCCGGCTTGCCGCCCGCGTTGGCTGGCGAGCCCATGCGCCGCCCCAGCGCGCTGCGCGTGGCCTTTAGCGGCGGCTTAGATTCCTCGGTGCTACTGGCGTTTTGCGCGCGCTGGGCGCGCGAGCAAAACGTAGCAATGGATGCCGTGCATGTGCATCACGGCTTAAGCCCGCAGGCTGAGGCGTGGGCGGCGCACTGCGCGGCGGTGTGTGCGGCGTGGGCGGTGCCCTTGGTGCTAAAACGCGTGCAGTTGCCGCAAAATTCCGGCGAGAGTTTAGAGGCGCTGGCGCGCCGCGCGCGTTATCAGGCGCTGACGGTTGATTTTCCCCCAGGGGCTTGGTTGCTCACCGCGCATCACCAAGATGATCAGTTAGAAACCTTGCTGCTGGCGCTCAAACGCGGCGCGGGCGTGCGCGGCTTGGCCGGTATTTTGCCGCAGCAACCCTATGCCGGCGGCTACCTGATGCGCCCACTGCTCGGCATCAGTCGCGCCGAACTGGAAGTAGCGGCCGCTGAGTTGCAGTTGGGCTGGATCAGCGATGAAAGTAACCACTGCACGCTGTTTGATCGCAACTATTTGCGCCATCAGGTGGTGCCGACGCTCACTGCGCGCTGGCCGCAATTTGCCCGTGCAGCAGCGCGCAGCCAAGCCCTGTGTGCCGAACAAGAGCTGTTGCTAGCTGAATTAGCTGCTGAAGATTTAGCCGATGCATTAAGCGGCCAAGGCGACGTGCTGATTAGCGCCTTAGCGGCGCTGTCACCGGCGCGGCGTAATAATGCGCTGCGCGCTTGGCTGCGCCAGCAAGGCGCCTTGATGCCGGCGCGTGAGCAACTTGCCCGCCTGTGGCACGAGGTGGCGTTGGCGCGCGCGGATGCTAACCCAGTGCTCAAGCTGGGCAGTGGCGCTAGCGCGCCCATGGCGCGCCGTTTTGCCGGTCGGCTGTATGTGCTGACGCCGCCGGCGGCGGGTGCGGATGCCTCGACCATAGCGGCGTTGGCGCAAGCGCACTGCGCGCTGCAGGTGGGCCAAGCGGTGGCGTTACCGGCGGGGCTGGGTAGCCTGCAGTTATCAGCGGGAGAAAATGGCGTGTTGCGTGCGCCGCGGTCGGATGAGCCGCTTAGCGTGCGTTTTGCTGTGCCGGCGGGGAGTTTATTGCAACCACAGGGGCGCGCCGGCCGGCGCAAATTAAAAAAATTACTGCAAGAGTACGCGGTGCCGCCTTGGCAGCGCGGCCGCTTGCCCATTTTGTTCTATGGCGAGGCGGTCGCGGCGGTGCTGGGTGTGTTTATCTGCGCGCCGTTTGCCGGCCACGCGCTGCAGTGGCAGCTAACCCCCACGGCGCAAGATGCTAATG
Source organism: Aeromonas sp. (assembly GCA_051658125.1). Lineage (GTDB taxonomy): Bacteria > Pseudomonadota > Gammaproteobacteria > Enterobacterales > Aeromonadaceae > Aeromonas. Next base: position 41,420 of record JBOFMA010000026.1, on the reverse strand, counting down.
CCCCTTGCCCAGATCACACGGGCGCCGAGCTCTGACAGTGTGGCTTTCAAGCTTCACGCAAAGAACCTAGCTCAGCGCTGTGGTCGCCAAAAAACAACAGCGCCGGCCACTGGCCGGCGCAAGAAGATGACTTGTACGCTGGGTTTAAATGGTAAAGAACTTAAAGTTAACAAACGCGACGGCGATAAAGCTTGAAACCATACCACCTACCCCGAGCAAGGCTGGGCGCAGGGCCGGCCAGCGCTGGGCGAGCAAGATCAGTGCCAGCAGCGTGGGGTAGAGGCCAAACATATAGCGTGGCATGGCGTTTAAACTTGTGGCGAGCGGGATGGTGCAGCAGATAAACATCAAGCAGCCTTCCGCCCAGCGCTTTTGCGTCAGTAGATAAAGATTTAGCGCCCAGCCCACCATCACCATGATCGATAGATAAAGCTTGCGCCCACCGAGTTCAAAGCCCGTTAACCACCAACTGATCGGGTTGTCCATGGTGCGCCCCCAAGCCAATTGAATGTGTTTAAACGCAAAGGCATCGCCGGTGAGGTGGTAGAGGTAAAACATGTAGCTAAACAGGCCTAGCGGGATGAGCCACAGGGTGAACCAAATCTCAAAGGTACGCTCACCAAAGCGCAATAGCTCGCGCCAGCCATAAGCTTGCCAGGCCAAGATCAGCACCGGAAACACCATCATGACGCCCAGATTGCGCGTGGCTGACAGCGCTACGCCCAAAAAAGCCACCCACAGCCACTGCTGGCGATAGGCAAATAAAAACATCGCCAGCATGATGGCCATAAACATCGGCTCGGTATAGCCGGAGACGAAGTAGGCCGAAAAGGGCGAAAACGCGAGTAGCCACACGCCAAAGCGTGCGCTGGCTTCATCAAGGCGCAATTGGCGCAGCACCAGCAGTAGCAAGGGCAAGCAGGCAAAAAAGCCTAAATTTGACACGATCAGCAAACCAACCAGCGCTTCGACGTTAAACAGGGTCGATATAACGCCGGCGAGCATGGGATAAAGCGGCATAAAGGCCCAGCTCGCGGCATTGCCTTTGCTTAGCCAGCGTGGATAGAGGTCATAGCCGTTTTCAATGATGCGTTGAAACCAAACGCAATCAAATTGGCAGTAGGCTTGAAATGGGCCAATGCTCGGCGAGCCATATAACTGCACACCGGCATAGCCCAAGCCATACAGGGCCACGCGGCTTAAGATAAACGCCGCCAGCACCAGCCAAACATCGTGGCGCGATAAGTGCAGCGCAGGGCGATAAGGCGCGCTCGCGCCGACAGAAGTAGTCATGTTAAGCAAAGACCCACAGTCGAGAGAGAACATAGGTTAAAACGGTCACCGCCAAACTGGCGATAACCACCGGCACCAAGCCGCTTAAGCCGGCCAGTAACAGGCCAGATAAGATCAGGTTGCGCACCAGCAGTGAGGTGAGCGCCACCAGTAAAAAGCGGCTGGGCGCGCCTTGGCTTTGAAAGGTGATATAGCGATGACCAAAAAATGAGCACCAAAAGGCGATGGCAAAGGCCAAGGTGGTGACAAGATGCTCATTGAGCGTGGGGCGATAAGCCAATAGCCCCCACGACACGCCTAAATCCACCAAGGTTGCCCCTGCGCCAACAAAGGCAAAGCGCACTAAGCGGCTGAGCTCACTGGCGCTGATCATGAGGCGTCAGCGGCCGTGCGGGTGGCTGGCGGCGGCGCTTGGTTGGGGCTGGGCGCGGCATATTGGCCGTACACGCCTTCAATTAAGTACACCGGGCGCTGCTTAACCTCAACAAACATGCGGCCGATGTACTCACCGATGATGCCAAGCGACAGCAATTGAATACCGCCTAAAAACAGCACCACCGACATCAGCGACGCGTAACCGGGCACATTGATGCCAAAAAACAGCGTTTGCGTGATGATTTTTAACAGGTAAATAAACGCCACTAAAGAAACGCCGACGCCAACATAGCTCCACACCCGCAGCGGCCAGCTAGAAAAGCTCAGCACGCCATCTAAGGCAAAGTTCCACAGCTTCCAGTAGTTAAATTTGGTTTCACCAGCGTGGCGTGCTGGGCGCTCGTAAGGCACGCCGATGGCGCGAAAGCCGGCCCAAGCAAACAGTCCTTTCATAAATAAATTGCGCTCAGGCAATTGTTTAATCGCTTCCACCACTTTGCGGTCGATTAAGCGAAAATCGCCGGCATTTTCTGGCAGTTTTGTGCTCGATGAGAGCTTATTGAAAAAGCGATAAAAGCCGCCGGCGGTAATGCGTTTTAGCGGCGTATCGGCGCTGCGATCGACCCGAATGCCGTAGACGGTATCATATTGGCCGGTTTGCCATTGTTTGACAAACTCTAAAATCAAGGCGGGTGGATCTTGTAAATCCACATCCATCGGCACCACTGCATCGCCGCGGGCGTGGTGCAAACCGGCGGTGAGCGCCGCTTCTTTGCCAAAATTGCGGGCCAAATTGACCAAGCTGACCCGTGGGTCACGGGCAATCGCCGCTTCAATTACGCTGCGCGTATTGTCGCGACTGCCGTCATTCACAAACACAATCTCGAGCTGATCTTTTAGCGGCGCAAGTTCGGCATCAATGGCGCTAATAAAAGCATCAATACTCTCTTGCTCGTTATAAACCGGTACGACTAACGAAAGGCGAAAATCGGTGTGTGACATAACAAATTCCTTGTAAGAAGTAAGGCCACGGGCTGGCTAAACCGGTTAAGGCAAACTGCGGCGCGGCGTCCCTTGATTGCGCAGGGTAAAAGCGCTGACATGGATGGGGGCGGCGGGGCTTAGGTGCAACTGCTGCAAACCATGCCTATCGGCGCTGGCCGATTGCGCCGGCAATGTGAACTGTATTTGCTGCTCGCCGGCCGCCATCGGTACGGTGACGCTGGCGCTACCCAGGCGGGCGGTTAATGTGCTGGCCGCCGGGCTGTGCAGTGTCAGGCTCACGCTAAGTGCGGCCAATGGCACGCTTGCGGCGGGCTGCACCCACATAATTTGGCCGGTGCCGATAAGCGGCGTCCCCTTTGGGGTGGGCTTATAGCCCCAGCCGGCAAAAGACAAAAATCGGCTGGCTTGGGTGAGGTCCACCGGCTGCTGGTAATACTCCATGGTCGAATTGTGCTGCCAAAAGCGGCTCATCTTTTCGATGTAATACAGGCGATACGACAAGCTCACTTGCGGATGCGCGGCTAGATACAAAGTGAACAGGTAAAACCCGCTGAGTGGCAAAATGGCCGTCAAAAACAGTAATTTGCGGTAGGTCATAGGGTTCTCGCATCGAGTCGCTGGCGCACGCCGCACTGTTTTGGACCGCGCGCGCATGGGGCCACAGGGCGGCAAAAAGCGCCAAAATAAACGACCATCCTAGAGTAAATCGAGGCAAAGCGCACGATGAAGCAGGGCGGTGCGGGGGGCAACGGCGGGTGAATGCGTCCATTTTTGGCGCAAATTCAGCGCGCGGGTGGCGAACGTTGACTAAAAATGTATAAGTGTGACGAGCGGTGAGCGGGCGCGCTGCGCAGGTCTGGGCGCGGGACCGCGCCTTTTTATGCCTAGTCTTGGCGGTATTGCGCGGCAACCGCAGCATGCGCTGTGCTAGTAAATCGCATGGCATTCACGCATCATAGGCACCTTATTTTTACGCCTAGCACGCGGCTAGGTTGATAGCTTTGGGGTATGCATGGGGATGAAGTTTCGGCTGGCACTCACATCGATGGTCTGGCTTGCGGTCGCGCCTTGGGTGAATGCGGCCACCTCGTTACCAAACGCGGCACAAAATCACGCCTCAGCGGCGCCCGCACCGGTGGTAGCGCAGCCGTGGTTTGATGGCCAAGCCGGACAGGCGGCGCGCCTTGAGCTAGAAACCCAACTGCATGAAGCGGCGCTCGCGGCGCTGCATCCCACCTTTAAAGTGCTATGGCGCCAACTGCAAGCCAGCGCGCCCAGTGCGCGTGGCCCGCTGTATGATGAAGCGTTTGCCAAGCTAATGCGCCTGCGTCAGCACTGGTTGGCGATGGATTTTGTCTCGCGCCAGCAATTGGCCACGCGCCGTTTAGATCTCACCCCCGCGGCCAATTTGGTGCCGGCGACCTCGGGCAGTTTATTGTTGGCCCAAGTGCGGGTCATGGCGCCACAAATGGCCGAATACAGCGCCGTGCGCGGCCGTGTTGCCGAACTGTTGGCCCTTGCGCCCACACAGTGGCCAGAATTGGCGCTGCCGACGTTGCGCCCGGGTGAGCGCGCTGCCCAGCTTCCGGCCTTACGCTCGCGCTTAGCCCTGTTGGGCGCAGACATCAGCGGCGTTGCAGCGGCCAGCGAACAGTATGACGACGCGAGTGTGGCGGCGGTGCAGGCGTTTCAGCGCCAGCATGGCTTGGCGGCCGATGGCGTGATTGGCCGGCAGACCTTAACCATGCTTAATGCCAGCCCGCTGACCCGCGCGAGTTTACTGCTGCGCAGCTTGTGGCGCCGCGATGTGGTGGATCTGCTGAACTTGCCGCGTTATTTACTGGTCAATTTGCCCGATTACCGTTTAAGCGTGGTCGAGCAGGGGCAAGAGGTGTTTATCAGCCGCACTATCGTTGGCCAGCGGCAACGCGCCACGCCTTTTTTAGCCAGTGAAATTCGCTCTGTAGTGGTTAATCCCGCTTGGCATGTGCCGCGCTCGATTTTGCAGCAGGATATTTTGCCCAAAATTGCCAAAGACCCGAGCTATTTAGCGCGGGAAAATTTTGAGGTGATTGATCGCGACAATAACGTGGTGCTGATCAATGACGCCGATTGGCCCGCGCTGATGGCTGCGGGTTTTCCGTATCGTTTGCGGCAAAAGCCAGGCGATGACAATGCGCTCGGCCGCTATAAATTCTATTTACCCAATAATGACGCGATTTATTTGCACGCTACTCCCGGCCAAAGCCTGTTTGCCCGCGGCGCACGCGCGTTTAGCTCCGGCTGCATTCGTGTGGAGCAAGCTGCCGAGTTGGCCGATTTTTTATTAACCGGCAGCCAATACTGGCCGGCGAAGGTGAAAGGGTTGCTGGCCGAGGGGCAAACCAAATGGCTGCCGCTGATTAAGCCGATGCCGCTTTTTACCGTCTATTGGAGCAGTTGGCTCGATAGCCACGGCCGCCAGCACCTACGCCCAGATATTTACGGCGTAGATGCCATCAGTTTTGCGCCAGCGCGCTTGCTGTAAATCAACCTGTGGGTGGCTGCGCGCAGCCATCGGCACCAATCTAGCCAGTCTAGGGAGAACAGTGGCCAGCGATGGAAATCAGCAGCACAGCGCCAATGGGGCGGGAAAAGCAAACGGAGTTGACGCGCATTATTGCCAAAGTTGGGCAGATGCTGGCGCAATTTGGCGCGGAAAGCCGCATTATCGAGCACACCACGGTGCGCGTTGGGCTGGCCTTGGGCTTAGATAGTGTTGAGATGGCGATTTCATCGAGCGCGATTGTGCTGACTAGTTTGCATCAAGGCGCTTGCGTGACCACCACGCGGCGCGTACGTGAGCAAGGCATCAATATGCAGGTAGTGTGCGAAGTGCAGCGCATTTGCGTGATGGCCGAGCGGCGCTTACTCAATGCCGAGCAGGTGCGCACGCAACTTGATGGCATCACGCCGTTTCACTACCACCCTTGGCTGGTGGTGTTGATGGTCGGGCTGTCGTGTGCCTCGTTTAGCCAGTTATTTGGCGGAGATAGCGCGATTTTTGCCGTGACCTTGGTCTCGGCCGTCGTGGCAATGCGCGTGCGCCAGTGGTTGGCCAAGCACCACCACAGCCCGCTGATCAACTTTGCTGTCACCGGTTTTATTGCCACGTTACTGTCATCGAGCGCGGCCCTGTTTAGCTGGGGGCAAGAGCCCTATATCGCCATGGCGGCCAGTCCCTTGCTGCTGGTGCCGGGCTTTCCGCTGATCAATGCGTTTTCCGACATGGTAAAAGGCTATTTCAACATGGGGTTAGCGCGCTGGGGCACGGCGACGCTGCTGACAATTAGCGCGTCGCTCGGCATTTTGCTGGCGATGTCGCTCACCGGCGTGTGGGGGTGGAAGTTATGAATGATCTGCTATGGCTACTGGCAAAAGATGCCTTTTGGTCGGCGATCCCCGCGGTGGGCTTTGCCATGCTGTTTAACGTGCCACCGCGGATGCTGAAATATTGCGCGCTCGGCGGCGCGCTGGCGCACAGTTTTCGCACTTTGCTGATCCACCACGGCATGAGCATTGAGTGGGCTACGCTCGCTGCTGCCACCGCGGTAGGCTTTGCTTGCGTGCACTGGTCGCGCCGTTTGCTCGCGCCGCGCCCCGCCTTTAGCGTGGCCTCGATTATCCCCATGATCCCCGGCAGCTTTGCCTTTAAATCCATGATTGCGGTGGTGGAGCTCAATCTAAATGGCGTGAGTTTGCCGCTGCTGCAAACCGCACTGGAAAATGGCTTAAAGTCGTTATTTATCGTTGGCGCGCTAAGTTTTGGCTTAGCTATTCCCGCCTTGGTGGTTTATCGCAATCGCTTGATTGTGTAAGCGTGAATGCAAAGGAGTGTGCGTGAAAATTTCTTTAATCGCGGCTATGGCGCAGGGGCAGGTGATTGGTTTGGCCAATCAAATGCCGTGGCATATGCCGGCAGATTTGGCGCATTTTAAGCGCTTAACCTTAGGCAAACCGGTGCTGATGGGGCGAAAAACCTTCGTCTCGATTGGCCGGCCTCTGCCGGGACGGCGCAATGTGGTGTTAAGTCGCTCGCCGAGCTTTCGCGCCGAGGGCGTGGAGGTGTTTGCCTCGCTTGAGGCGTTGTGGGCGCAACTGGCGGTGGAAGGATTTGCCGATGAATTGATGGTGATTGGCGGCGGCGCCTTGTATCAGGCCGTGCTGGCCCAAGCGCACACGCTGTATTTAACCCAAATTGATCTTAAGGTGGCGGGCGATACCTATTTTCCCGCTATTGATCCAGCGCATTGGCAGCGCACCGCGTGCCAAGCACATGCCGCCGATGCGCGTAATCCCCACCCCTACCAATTTGAAACCTGGCAGCGACGAATCTAATTTGCCGCCAACGGTGTGAGCTGGTGTGGGCCTAAGCGCGCAAGCAGATCGCGGGCGCGGCCAAGGCCGGGCACCTGCACATCCGGCGCAATCGCACACAGCGGCACCAACACAAAATCGCGCTGACTTAAGCCGTAATGCGGCACGGTTAAGCGCGGCTGGTGGATTTCGGCTTGCCCATAGAGCAACAGATCTAAATCGAGCGTGCGCGCCCCCCAGCGCGTATGGCGCTCGCGGCCGTGCGCCAACTCCAGCACTTGCAGCACATCGAGCAGCGGCAAAGGCGCTAAGGTGGTGTGCAGCTCGACCACCGCATTGATGTAGTCGGGCTGATCTTGCGGCCCCATCGGCGTGGTTTGATACAGCGGCGACACGGCGCCGAGTTGGCAAGCAGGCAAAGCGCGCAGTGCGGCAATCGCGGCGCGCACTTGTCGCGCCGGGTCGGCAAGGTTCGCGCCTAAAGCAATAAAGGCGCGCACCGCGCCTTGAAGGCAAGGCGCGCTAGCACAGCTGCGGCTCGCCGCTGACATTAATGCCCCGTTTTTGGCTTGCGGCGACGCGGGCGGCGGCGCTTGGCTGGATGGGGCGCGTCGTGCGAGGTCACACTGGGCTCGGCGTCAACAAAGCCCATGGGCCGGCGCAAGGTCGGCGTGCCGGTTGAGCCATTACGCGCCGGCGTGTTGCTCGGGCGCGGCGCTGGCGCGCTGCTGCCATGGCTGCTACTTGGGCGACGACGTGGGCCACCGTCTTGGCTTTGGCGCGCATCGTCAAACACTTCACGGCGCGGTTGAATATGCGGGTTTGCTTCCACAAAGCGATCCCACCAACTGGCCAATTCACCTAAGCCGCGCTCAACACGGGCGCGCAGCAGCAAAAAGTCATAGGCGGCGCGAAATTTCGGGTGTTCCATGGCGCGCTCTGGCTGGCGGCCTTGACGGCGAGTTAAGCGCAGTTGCAGTGCCCAGATATCGCGAATATCGCTGGTGAAACGGCGCGGAATAGCAATGCTGCGCACTTGCTTATCTAGCACTTCATTGGCCGCCAGCATCAAGGCATCGTGCCACGGTAAGCCGCTTTCGTTTTCTAAGACGCGGGCGCGATTTTCCACTACCCCCCACAGCAAGGCGGCGTATAAAAACGCCGGCGTCACGCGTTTGTCTTCACGCACGCGCTTATCGGTGTCCATCAGCGCTTGTTCAATGAGCTGCTCATAAGGCGCATTGCCGCGCTGGCTGCCGAGGGCAGCGACCTGCGGAAACAGCGGCGCAAATAGGCCATAGGCTTTGAGCTCGCGATAGGTGCTCAGCGCATCGCCGGCTAAAAACAGCTTTAAGGTCTCTTCAAACAGGCGCGCAGGCGGAATATCGCTCAGCAGCGGCGCCAAGGTTTTAATCGGCGCGGCGGTGCGCGGGCTGATGCTCATGCCCAATTTGGCGGCAAAACGCACGGCGCGCAGCATGCGCACCGGATCTTCGCGATAGCGGGTTTCCGGGTCGCCAATCAGCTCTAATTTGCGTGCGGCTAAATCGGGCAGGCCGCCGGCAAAATCATGCAAGCTAAAATCTTTCGCACTGTAATACAGCGCATTCACGGTAAAGTCGCGGCGCTCGGCATCTTCTTCAATGCTGCCGTAGACGTTATCGCGCAGCAGCATGCCTTCCGCCGATTGCACCGAGATATGCTTGCTGTTATTGACCTGATGGTGGTGACCGCGAAAGGTCGCCACTTCAATGACATCGCGACCAAACACGATATGGGCTAAGCGAAAACGGCGGCCAATCAGGCGGCAGTTGCTAAACAGGGCCTTGATCTGCTCTGGCGTGGCGTTGGTGGCGATGTCGAAGTCTTTTGGCTTGCGTCCAAGCAGCAGATCACGCACGCCGCCACCGACTAGGTAGGCTTCGTAGCCGCCTTTGTTTAAGCGATAAAGCACTTTTAAGGCATTTTCGCTGATGTCTTGGCGCGAAATGCTGTGCTCGCTGCGGCTGAGGACTTGGCGTGGGCTGGCGTGGGCGGGGCGTTGGGCGCCGCTGGCGGTCGGGCGTGCCGCCTCGCTGGTAGCATCAGTGGCGGTACGCTCTTTGCCAAGCACTTTGCGGCAAAAATGGGCGATTTGGTTAAAAATGGGACACCTCGATAGATAACAGCCGCCGCGCAAGCGGCGCGGCGCAGAAAAAAAGCTGGGCAAAATTGGCCGCTATGATAGCGCAGGCGCGGGCTAATGAACAATGCAGCGTGCAGTTTGCCGCATTGCGGCGCGCGGAACGCTTACGTTTATGCTGTTTCTGGCCTAGCTGCGCGCGGCACCTGCGTCAATTGCCAGTGGCTGATGGCCCACACGATGATCTCGTCGATGCAGGCGGCGGCCAGCGCGGGTGGCCACGTTTGCCCCAAAAAAGTTAAAGCGCGCAGCAAGGTGGCGCGCACCGTATCACTGGCCAATGGCAAGGCGCGGGCATGATTTTGTTTCGATAGCTTTTGCCCATTGGCTTCCAGCGCCAGCGGCAGGTGCAGCCACTGCGGCGTGTTGATAATTTGTGCGGGATAGAGTGCCGCAAGCGCTTGATAAAGCGCAATTTGCCGCACGGTAGGTTCGAGTAAATCGGCGCCGCGCACCACCTCGGTAATACCGGCAGCGATATCATCGACCACCACCGCCAAGTTATAGCCATACAAGCCATCGCGGCGGCGCAAGATAAAATCCTCGTTGGCCAGTGCAGTCGGCACGCAGATAGGGCCTTGCAACTGATCAACAAATGCTGCCACCGGCGCTTGATTGACAAAGCGTTGAGCGTGACAGCTTAGCGCCAGCCCGCGCGTGCGGCACTGGCCTTGATATAAGCCACCGGCGGCGGCGATTTCGCGCCGCGTGCAGGCGCAGCCATATAAGCGGCCGGCGGCAAATAAATCGCTCAGCACCGCATCATAGGCGTCATGGCGCGCGCTTTGATAAACCACTTCGCCATCCCAGTGCAGGCCGTAAGCGTCTAAGGCGCGCAAAATATCGCTATCGGCGCCAGCCACTTCGCGCGGTGGATCTATATCTTCAATACGTACGCGCCAAAGCCCCTGCTGAGCGCGGGCTTGTAAAAAACTGCCCAAGGCGGCAATCAGCGAACCAAAGTGCAACGGGCCCGAAGGCGATGGCGCAAAGCGGCCAATATACGGCGTGGTCATAGGTAAACGGATCAAAGATGGCGCAGGGGCCAGTAAAAAACGAATAAAAAAAGGGAGCCACAGCTCCCTTCACCGGCGTTAGCGCAATTAGCCCGCCATCTGTTTTTCTTTGATTTCGGCCAGCGTTTTGCAGTCTACGCACAGATCGGCGGTCGGGCGCGCTTCTAAGCGGCGGATGCCGATCTCGATACCGCAGTGCTCGCAGTAACCAAAATCATCTTCTTCGAGCAACACGAGGGTCTTTTCGATCTTTTTGATCAATTTGCGCTCGCGGTCACGGGTGCGCAATTCAAGGGCAAATTCCTCTTCTTGCGCGGCGCGATCGACGGGATCAGGAAAGTTGGCTGCCTCATCTTTCATGTGATCCACTGTGCGATCAACTTCTTGCATCAGTTGGTTGCGCCATGCGCCCAAGATCTTGCGAAAATGTGCCTTTTGTTGCTCATTCATGTACTCCTCACCTTTGGCAGCTTGGTAAGGTTCCACGCCAGCTATGGCCAAAGGGCCTAGAGATTTGCGCGGTTCGCCGTTACTAATTGGCATCACCTGTCTCCTTCTTTCGCACGCAATCCGTGCTGTCTGAAAATTGAGGGCGACATCTATAGCAGAGGGCAGCGGGGTTGGCAAATAGGCTGCGTGAAACTGCGATCCGCGCCCAAGTTTTTATCCTGTGCTGGCGCATTTCTAAGCTAAATGGACGGGAATTGTCTGCAGCGGCGCATACTCGCCGCTGGCCGTGCGCGCCCAGCCTTGGGCATCGAGCGGCACGCGCACCGCCAACACCTCCACCCCCGCCTGCGCCGCTTGACGCAGTAACTGGCCATAGGTCGGATCAATGTCATCGGCCGGCTGCACTTGGTGAATGCCGGTGTGCAGCACCATAAACAGCAGCACAGCGCGCTCGCCGGCCGCCGCCACGGCCATTAATTCGCGCAGATGTTTGGCGCCGCGCGCGGTAACCGCATCGGGAAACGCGCCTGTGCCTTGGCTGGCATCGGTGAGCAAGGTGACCGATTTTACTTCCACATAACAGCGGGGGCGCGCCGGATCGGTGAGCAGAAGATCAATACGGCTGCGCTCGGCGCCATAGGGCACCTCTTGGCTTAGCGTGGCATAGCCGGTGAGCGCGGCAATCTGCTGCTGGGCAATTGCCAGCGCGGCGATGGCATTGGCGCGCGCGGTGTTTACGCAAATCATTGCGCCTTGGGCGGTTTCGCTTAGCTCCCAGCTATGGGCCAATTTGCGTTTGGGGTTGTGGCTAAGCGATAGCCACACGCGCCCGCCGACGCTCGCGCAGCCGGTCATAGCCCCGGTGTTGGCGCAGTGGGCGGTAATCAACTCGCCGCTATCGAGCTGCACATCGGCTAAAAAGCGCTTATAGCGTTTGCTTAAGCGCCCAGCGATAAGCGGCGCGGGAAACAGGCGAGCACTCAAATCGGTGTGGTTTGGCATGGGGTCTCACGGGTTGGGTAAGCGTGGCCGCGCTGCGGCTTGTGTGGGTAGCGGTTTGTGGCCGAGGCTAAGGCCGTGGCCGCAGTGGCCAGCTGGCTAATGGCTCATAGCGCACGCCGTTTGGCGTACTGACCGATTGATAGAGGGCAAATGCTTGCGCGCAGAGGGTTAACTGCGCGCGGGCTAGCGCGGCATTTAGTGCCATAGGCGGCGCGATGGGCGCTTTGCGCGCCAAGGTCACATGGGGGCGGTAGTGCTTTTCCCCGTTGCCAAGGCCCAGTTGCTCGCCGTGATGGCGCAGGGCGTGGGCTAAGACGGTAAGCTCATTAGGCCACACTTGCGGCCCGACCCACGCTACTTTGGGCCGCGCAAAATAACCCACGCTATCGAGCGTGATGCGCAGCGGCGGGCAGTGCTGGCGGCTGGCGCGGGTCATCAGCGCCGCGGTTTGCTCGGGGCTGGCGTGGCCTAAAAAGGCTAAGGTGAGGTGAAAATTTTCAGGGGGCACCCATTCGCCCGGCCAAGGCTGCGCGGCGCGCCAGGCACTTAAATCAGCGCTGATGGCGGTGGCGGGCAGGGCAAAAAATAGTTTAGCCATAGGTCGTTTCCGGTTCTTAGGCGCGCAACTGGCGTAGATTAATCCACCGGCGCAGATTGCGCCGCGGCTTTGCGCCAAGCTGTGGCATACTAGCGCTCTTTTTTCGGCCATTTTGCATAGAATCAGCTCCGTGTCATCACTCAGTGCCCCACTTCCTATTCAAGCGCAATTTTCTGCGTTAACCGCTGCGCTGGCGCAGCACGCGCAAGTGATCTTGCAAGCCCCCCCAGGCGCCGGCAAATCCACTTGGCTGCCGCTGGCTTTAGTGCGCGAGCGCGCCGTGACGGGGCGGATTATTTTGCTCGAACCACGGCGCATTGCCGCGCGCAACATTGCCCGCTTTTTGGCCGCGCAGTTAGGCGAAGAGGTGGGTGCCACGATTGGTTTGCGTATGCGCGGTGAAAGCCGCGTCAGCGCGCGCACGCGCTTAGAAATTGTCACCGAAGGCGTGCTAACGCGCTGTTTGCAGCAAGATCCACTGCTCGAGGGCATCGAGCTGATTATTTTTGATGAATTTCATGAGCGCAGTTTGCATGCCGACACCGCGCTGGCCTTTGCCCTTGAAGCGCAAGCCCTGCGTGATGATTTAAAAATTCTGGTGATGTCGGCCACCTTAGAGGGCGTGGCCTTAAACCAGCTAATGCCCGAAGCGCCGGTGATCAGCAGTGCGGGGCGCGCTTATCCGCTGGAGCATGTCTATCGACCGATCAGTTGGCAGCAACCGCTGGCCGCGCAAGTGGGCGCGGTGGTGCTGGAGGCGTTAACTGCGCACCGCGGCAGTGCCTTGGTGTTTTTGCCTGGGGTGCGCGATATCGAGCGGGTGCGCGAATTTTTAGCGCCGCGAGTGGCCAGCGATGTGCATTTGGCCCCGCTGCATGGCCGTTTGCCAGCAACCGAGCAGCAGCGCGCCATTGCGCCGGCGCCAAGTGGCGTGCGCAAAGTGGTGCTCACCACCAATGTGGCGCAAACCTCCTTGACCATTGAGGGGGTGCATTTGGTGATAGATTCCGGCCTTGAGCGGCGCACGCAATTTGACAGTAAAAGCGGCTTAGCGCGGCTGGAAACGCGGCCTATCAGCCAAGCGTCGGCTTTGCAGCGCGCTGGTCGCGCTGGGCGGCTGGGGCCGGGCGTGTGTTATCGCTTGTGGAGTCAAGAGCAGCAAGCACGCTTGGCTGAGCAAACGCCACCGGCGCTGCTGCGTGAAGAGCTGACTGATCTGGTGCTTAATGCCGCGCTGTGGGGCAGCCGGATTGGCGCCTTGCCGCTCTTAGATACGCCGCCGGCTGGCGCGTTGGCTAGCGCCGAACGCTTGCTGGTGCGATTAGGCGCCATGACTACACACGGGCACTTAACTCCGCGTGGCCGCGCCATGGGCGAGCTCGGCGCGCCGGCGCGCGTCGCGGCCATGCTGCTCGGCGCCCAAGCGCTTGAAGCGCAAGGGCTCCGCGGCATTAGCCAAGAAGCGGCCTATGTCGCTGCGTGGCTCGAAGATGATGTGCGCGGCGCCGAGCGGTTAAGCAGTCATTTATTGTCCCAGCTGCCGGCGCTGGCCGCTCGGGCGAAGCGGTGGTTGGCGCGCCTTGGGCAAACCTCGGCGACAGCGTTGCCAATAACCGGGCAGTGGCTGGGGCTGTTGTGCGCGTTAGCTTGGCCCGATCGGATTGCCCAACTGCGCAGCGGCGCGCGCTATCAGCTCAGTGGTGGGGTCAGTGCCGACCTTAACCGCGACCATCCCTGCCAAGGCCAACCGCTGTTGGTGGCCGTCGAGGTGACGCAAACGCAGGCGGCACCGACGATTTATCTGGCTGAACCGGTAGCACTGGAGGCGATTGCGCGCTATTTACCTGAGCTGCTTGGTGAGCGGCGCTGGCTCGATTGGGATGAGCAAGCGGGGCGGGTGCGCGCCGAGTGCCAGCAAGTGCTGGGGGAGATAGTGTTAAGCCGCCAGCCATTAACCGCCTTAGATGAAGAGCAAAAAGCGCGCTGCTTGCTAGCCGGCGTGCGCCGCCAAGGCATTAGTGCCTTGACGTTTTCTGCCGCCAGTAGCCAGTTATGCGCGCGGCTAGCCTGCGCAGGGGAGTGGTTAGCCGAGGCGGCGTGGCCCGCAGTGAGCCCCGAGGCGCTGCTGGCCGAGGCTGAGGCTTGGTTGTTGCCGGCGCTGCACGGCTTAAGCCGTTTAGATCAGGTGAAAAAGATCGATCTCTACCCGCTGCTGCTGGCGCGGCTAGATTGGGCGCAAAAAACGCGCCTAGACACGGCGCTGCCTACCCATTTTGTTGTGCCGACCGGTTCGCGCATTGCCATTCGCTATCAAGCGGGGCAGGCGCCGGCGATTCCAGTGCGCATGCAAGAGATGTTTGGCCAAGCGCAAACGCCAACAGTGGCTGAAGGGCGCGTGGCATTAGTGGTTGAATTGTTGTCACCGGCGCAGCGCCCACTGCAGATCACCGCCGATTTGGCTGCTTTTTGGGCCGGCAGTTATCGCGCGGTGCAAAAAGAGATGAAAGGGCGTTATCCGCGTCACTATTGGCCGGATAACCCGCTGGATGCGCAACCGACCAAAGTCACCAAAAAACGGATGGGACTGTAACTAGGCCGCGCCCTGTTTGCAGTCACTGGTTGAATTTTACCTATGAGATGGCACCTGTTATGACCGTTAACTCCTCCCACCGCGCCGCGTCTAGCCGCTGGCAATTGGCCGTCAAGCTCGGCTCTTTTTTCGCTGTGGCCGGCGCCATCGTGGCCGCCCTGTTTGGCCTTTATTTAGATGGCCAAGTGCGCGCGCGCTTTGATGGCGAAAAATGGCAATTGCCGGTGGCGGTGTATGGCCGCGCGCTGGCGTTCTTCCCCGCCCAGCCACTGAGTCAAGCGCAGCTGATCCAAGAGTTAAAACTGCTGAATTATCAGCACGTGAAGCAAGCGGTGATGGCTGGGGAATACAGTATTAGCGGCAACCAAGTGGAGCTTATTCGCCGGCCTTTTGCCTTTAGCGATGGCGCCGATGAGGCCCGTGGCCTGCGCCTGACCTTTAACGGCAATCAATTGGCCAGCGTGCAGGTGCGCGGCGAATTTGATGGGCCGAACGTGGCGCGCTTAGAGCCGATGCTGCTGGATCGGCTCAACCCGCAGGCGCAAGAAGATCGCTTATTGGTGCGGCTAAAAGAGGTGCCTGATGCGCTGATTGTGAGCCTGCTGACCACCGAAGATCGTAATTTTTATCAGCACGACGGCGTGGCGCCGGTGGCGATTTTGCGTGCCGCGCTGGCCAATGCCTTGGCGGGGCGCACGGTGCAGGGCGGCAGCACCTTGACCCAGCAGTTGGCCAAAAACTTCTTTTTGACTCGCGAGCGCAGTTTATGGCGCAAGGTCAAAGAGGCCTATATGGCGCTGATCATTGATTTTCGTTACAGCAAAGATGAGATCTTAGCGGCGTATCTTAACGAGATCTATCTGGGGCAAAACGGCCAAAACGGCATTTATGGCTTTGGTTTGGCGGCCTATTTTTACTTTGGCATTCCAGTCAATGAGCTGGAAATTCACCAATCAGCGCTGCTGGTGGGCATGGTGAAAGGGCCGTCGTATTACGATCCGTGGCGCTTTCCTGAGCGGGCGAAAACGCGGCGCGATTTAGTGCTGCGGATGCTGCGCGACAACAACACCTTAAGCGAGGCCGACTATAGCGTGGCGCTGGCCCAGCCGCTGGGGCTGACCGAGCGCGGGCAGCTCAACGAGCGCCAAGCGCCGGCGTTTATGGCGCTGGTGAAAAAGGAGCTGAAAAGCCGCTTTGGTGAGGCGCTGCTGAACCAATCGGGGGTGAAAGTGTTCACTACTTTGGATCCGCTGGCCCAGCACAGTGCCGAGCAAGCCGTGCGCGCGGGGATCAATGAAATAGAAAAAACGCGCGGCAAGAAAAAGCTCGAAGCGGCGATGGTGGTGTCGGACTGGCGCACGGGTGAAGTTTCGGCCATGGTCGGTGGGCGCAATCCGCAATTTGTCGGCTTTAATCGCGCGGTCGATGCGCGGCGCCAGATTGGCTCGCTGGTAAAACCGGCGGTGTATTTAACCGGTTTATCCAGCGGCTTGGGGCTCGCGACGGTGCTCGACGATCGGCCATTGTCTTTGCGCGGGCCGGATGGCAAAAACTGGGCGCCGCAAAACTACGACCGGCAATTTCGTGGCCAAGTGGCGCTAGTTGATGCACTGGCCAGCTCGCTTAACGTGCCGACCGTCAATTTGGGTTTAAAAGTGGGGCTCGAAAATGTGGTGGAAACCCTGCATCGGCTCGGCGTGAGCCAAGAGATAGTGCCGTATCCGTCGCTGGTGCTTGGCGCGCTGACTTTGTCACCATTGGAAGTTAACCAGATGTATCAGGTGCTGGCCAACGGTGGCCAATACCAAGCGCTGAGCGTGATCCGCGCAGTGGTGGATAAAGACGCGCAGGTGGTTTATCGCCACCAAGGGCAAGCGGCGCAAGTGGCCGATAGCCAAGCCAGTTGGCTAACGCTGTATGCCATGACGCAAACCGCCAGTCGAGGCACCGCGCGGGCGCTTAAAGGGCAGTTCCCGCAGCTTATTTTGGCGGGCAAAACTGGCACCACCAACGAGTTAAGGGATGCATGGTTTAGCGGTATGGATGGCCAGCAGGTGGTCAGCGTGTGGATTGGCCGCGATGACAATACGCCGGCGGGCCTGACCGGCAGTAACGGCGCCTTACCGCTGTTTAGCCGCTATATGAAAGCCTTTGGCGCACGCAGCTTAGCTATGACGCCGCCAGCGGGCATTCGCTTTGCCCATTTTTCCCAAGGCAGCGGTGATTATGTCAGCGCCAATTGCGCCAATACGCTTTATTTGCCGGCGCGCGAAAGCCGTTTAGGACGCGCACGCGAGTGCTTTGTCGAGCCCGCGTATGTGCCGCCGCGTGAGGAATTTATTCGCCAAGCTGCGCCCACGCGGCCGGCCAGCCGGCCTGCGCCACGGGATAAAAACTTAGGCGAGAGTATCGGCCAGTGGTTAGGTGATTTGTTTAACTAGCGGCTAAATTTGCCGCTTAACCTACCGCGCAGCGCGCTGCCGGTGATCGCCGCTGCCTTCGGGCGGCGGCTTTTTTACGCTTGACAAACGGGGCGTGCTGCCAGCAGATAAAGCAGTTAACGGTGATTGCACAAGGAGTTGTGATGAGTTTGCACTTAGTTCCCGCCGGTCAGGCGCTGCCCGATGATCTGTATGTGATCATCGAGATCCCACAAAATGCCGATCCGGTGAAATATGAGGTGGATAAAACCAGTGGCGCGATTTTTGTCGACCGCTTTATGTCCACGCCGATGTTTTATCCCTGCAACTACGGCTACATCAATGCCACGCTGGCCGCCGATGGCGATCCGGTCGATGTGCTGGTGCCGACCCCGTATCCGCTGCTCGCCGGCTCGGTGATCCGCTGTCGTCCGGTGGCGGTGCTGAAAATGACCGATGAATCGGGCGAAGATGCCAAAATCGTCGCCGTGCCGCACAGCAAACTCACACGGCAATATGATCACGTGCAAGATGTGGGTGATTTGCCTGAGCTGCTTAAGGCGCAAATCCAGCACTTTTTTGAGCGCTATAAAGAGCTCGAACCCGGCAAATGGGTCAAGGTCGATGGCTGGGGCGATAAAGCCGCTGCCCGCGAATTTATCCTCGCCGGCGCGCAGGCCTTTGCCGCGGTGAAATAAGCCACCGCGAGGCAATCGCACGCATCTTAAAAGCTTGCTACGCAAGGAGGCGTTATGGCGCAACAGTTTGCCGTGATTGGCTTGGGGCTGTTTGGCAGCTCACTGTGCGAAGAGTTGCAGCGGCACAACGTGGATGTGCTGGCTATTGATATTAACGAAGAGAAAACGCGGCAAATTGCCCACTGCTGCCCGCATATTATCGTGGCGGATGCCAGCGATGAGGCCACGGTGGCCGAGCTGGGCTTGGCGCAGTTTGATCTGGTATTTGTCGCCATTGGCCACCACCTTGAGACCAGCATTTTGACCACCTTAGTGCTCAAAGAAGCTGGGGTGAAAAAGGTCTGGGTCAAAGCGCACGATCGCTTTCATGCCCGGATTTTGCAAAAAGTCGGCGCCGACAAGGTGATTAACCCGGAGTGGGATATGGGGCGGCGGGTGGCGCAAAGCATGCTAGATAATCGTCTGTTTGACTATGTTGAGCTGGGGCACGATCTGGTGCTAACCGAGTTTGTTATTGGTATTAGCTATGCTGAGCGCTCGCTCGGTGAGCTCGGTATCTGGCTACAAGAGGGGGTCGAAGTGCTGGCGATTAAGCGCATGAGCCAGTTGCTCACGGTGCTGACGGCCAGTTTGCGCCTGCAGTTGGGCGATATTGTCATTTTGGCTGGCAATAAACAGGCGCTCAGTCGCCGCTTGACGCAATTATGATCAAGTGGCGGCAACATTTTGCTTTTCCGCTCACGCGGCGCGAAGGTGTGCTGGGCGAGCGGCGGCTGCGCGAAGGGCCGATGGTGGTGGCCAGTTTCGTCCTGATCTTGCTCGCGGGTGCCATTTGTTTGTGGTTGCCCTCAAGCCACACCGCACCGCTGCGCTTTATTGATGCCTTGTTTATGGCCACCTCGGCTATCAGTGTGACAGGGCTTGGCGTGGTCGATACTGGCAGCCTATTTACCTTGCAAGGCCAGATCATTTTGCTGCTGCTAATTGAAATTGGTGGCTTGGGGCAAATGACCATGACGTTGTGGCTGCTGGCCCTATTGGGCAACAAAGTCGCGCTGCGCCAACAAGTGCTGGCCAAAGAGGCGCTGGGGCAAGACGGTTCGGTGAATGTCACCCGCTTGGTGCGGGTTATTGTGCTGTTTGCCCTTAGCGCGCAAGCCATCGGCACGGCGCTGCTGGCGCTGCGCTGGGTGCCCGAATTTGGCTGGGGTCATGGCCTGTATGTGAGCTTTTTTCACGCCGTATCGGCCTTTAATAACGCCGGCTTTTCCCTGTTTAGCCAAAATATCATCCCCTACCAGCGCGATGCGTTGGTGTGTTTGACCATTGCCGCCTTGCTGATTGTCGGCGGTATTGGCTTTACTGTGGTGTTCGATAGCTGGCAGCAGCGCCGCTTTACGCGCTTAAAACTACATAGCAAGGTGATGCTGGTGGCTACGCCCTTATTACTGCTCGGCGGCAGCACCCTGTTTTGGGCGCTTGAGCGCGGTAACAGCCAAACCTTGGGCGGCTTCGCGCTGCTTGATCAGTGGCTGATCGCCTTTTTCCATGCCGCCAGTGCGCGCACCGCCGGCTTTAATAGCTTGGATTTAGGCGCGCTAACGCCAGCGGCGCTGCTGTTTATGATGATCTTAATGTTCATCGGCGCTGGCAGCACCTCAACCGGCGGCGGCATTAAAGTCACCACTTTTGCCGTGGTGCTGCTCGCTACCCGCTCTTTTTTGACCAAACGGCCGGCGGTGAGCGCCTTTGGCCGTGCCATCCCGCCGCCAGTGGTCACCAAGGCGTTGGCAATTATTATTGTCAGTAGCATGGTGCTGATGCTGGCCACCTTTGGCTTGCTGCTCACGGAAAGCTTGCCGTTTGATCAATTGCTGTTTGAAGCGGTGTCGGCCTTTGCCACCGTGGGGCTCACCACCGGCATTACGCCGGCGCTGAGTGATGCGGGCAAATTTATCTTGGTATTGGTGATGATCTGCGGGCGGTTGGGGCCGCTATCGTTGGCACTATTGCTAGCGCAACCGGTGCAAACCCGCCTGCGTTTTGTGCAAGAGACGATTTATACCGGCTAGTTGAGCGAGTGGTGTCGGCAAATGCGAGCGCTCCGCACGACAGGGCGTTGGCTTGATTTACGCGCCCCAGCGGGCGCTTAAATTATTTGGTAGGGCTAAGCGGTCGAGCACGCGCGCGACCATAAAATCAATCAGGTCAGCGATGCTCTCTGGCTGGTGATAAAAGCCAGGCGCCGCTGGCATGATCACCGCGCCAAGGCGCGCGAGCGTAAGCATGTTGTCTAAATGAATCGCCGATAGCGGCGTTTCTCGCGCCACTAAAATCAGCTGGCCTCCCTCTTTGAGCACCACATCGGCGGCACGCTCAATTAAGTTATCCGATAGCCCGTGGGCAATGGCTGCCAGCGTGCCCATGGAGCAGGGGCAAATCACCATCTGCTTGGGCGCCGCCGATCCAGAGGCCACCGGCGAAAACCAATCGTGGGCGCTGGGCAACTGCAATTGCGCGGGTGCGCAGGCAAAGTGCTGGCACAAAAACGCGTGCAGCGCGGCGGGCTCCTCTGGCCACGGCGCACTGAGTTCCGTTGCCAGCACCACTTGGGCGGCGCGGGAGATCAGTAAATGCACGGTTAAGCCTTGCGCGAGCAGGCAGCCAAGCAAACGCTGTGCATACGCGGCGCCAGAAGCGCCCGTAATGGCCAAGGTGATAGCCGCTGGCGCGCTAGGCATTAGACTTTGGCCTTGAGCTGCTCAAGCAATTTAGCGTGAATGCCGCCAAAGCCGCCGTTACTCATCACCAAAATGTGATCGCTGGGCTGCGCGCTGGCCACAATCGCTGCGGTGAGCTGCGCCAGATCGGTAAAGATCTGCGCCGGCACCGGTAAGTGGGCAGTAACTTCGCTTAAATCCCAGTCGATGTTATCGGGCTGGAGCAAAAACACCGCATCCGCGCTGGCAAAGCTATGGGCGAGCTCCGCCTTATGCACGCCGAGTTTCATGGTGTTTGAGCGCGGCTCGAGCACCGCTAAAATGCGCTCGCGACCCACTTTGGCGCGTAAACCCCCTAAGGTGGTGGTAATGGCGGTAGGGTGATGGGCAAAGTCATCGTAGACCTTAACGCCCGCCACTTCGCCTTTAAGCTCCATGCGGCGCTTAGGCGATTTAAACTGGCTTAAGCCGGCAATCGCGTGCTCCACTAATACACCAGCGTGACGCGCAGCGGCAATGGCCATCAGGCCGTTATTGACGTTGTGATCGCCAATGCACTCCCAGTGCACTTCGCCGTGGCATACGCCATTGAGCCACACGGCAAACACCGAGCCATCAGCGCACTTTTTCTCGGCGCGCCAGGTGGCGCCATCGTCACCGACGAGCTCCACCTCGCTCCAGCAGCCCATGGCTTTGACGGCCATTAAATTGGCATCGTGCTGCGGGAATAACACGCGGCCGCTGCTCGGCACTGTGCGCAGTAAATGGTTAAATTGCCGCTGAATTGCCGCCAAATCGCTGAAGATATCCGCATGATCGAACTCTAAGTTGTTCATGATCAGGGTGCGGGGGTGGTAGTGGACAAACTTGGAGCGTTTATCAAAAAACGCGCAGTCATATTCATCGGCTTCAATCACAAAAAACGGCGCGGCGCCTAAGCGCGCGGACACCGGGAAATTACCCGGCACGCCGCCAATCAAAAAGCCAGGGGCGAGCTTGGCGTAGTCTAAGATCTGCGCCAGCATGCTGGCGGTGGTGGTTTTGCCGTGGGTGCCAGCGACTGCCAATACCCAGCGATCTTTGAGCACATGCTCTAGCAGCCATTGTGGGCCGGATACATAAGGCAAATTGCGATCCAGTACATACTCCACGCACGGGTTGCCGCGGCTCATGGCATTGCCAATCACCACCAGATCGGGCGCTGGATCGAGCTGCTTTACATCAAAGCCTTCAATCAATTCAATGCCTTGCGCGCTTAATTGCGTGCTCATCGGTGGGTAAACATTGGCATCCGAACCGGTAACGCGATAGCCCAGTTGCTTGGCCAGCACGGCCAAGCCGCCCATAAAGGTGCCGCAAATGCCGAGAATATGAATGTGCATGACGCTTGTCCTTAAAGAAAAATTGCCGCCATTCTAGCAAGCCATGCCCGATTTGGTAGCGGGCAGGCGTGGCTTTCTCTGGCGGCAAAGGCGTGGCACGCGCCAATGGCGGCGTGGCGAGCTTAGTAATCGACGGTTAAATCGCCATTGGCGGTGCACGAACAGGCCAAGGCCACGCCGCGCGCCAGCTCATCGGCGCTTAAGCTGACCACGCTTTGGCGGGCAAAATCACCGGTAGCGGTGCAGCGGCAGGCGCCACATACTCCAGCGCGGCAGGCAACCGGCAAGATTTCACCGGCATCTTCTAGCGCGGCGAGCAGTGTTTGCCCGGGGACAATTTTGATCTTTTTGCCGCTTTGTTTCAGCGTCAGCCAAAAGTGATCGCGCCCAGCGGTTTCGCTGGCGTCAGTAGCGCTTGGTGAGCTGGCCTGTGGCGCGGCGGGCGCGCCAAACGACTCTTGAAAAATGCGCGTAGCCGGCAGGCCCAGCTCAGCTAGCAGCTGGCCCGCGCTGGCCATATAGGGCGCCGGGCCGCATAAAAACACCGTGCGCTCGAGCAGATCCGGCACCAGCGCGGTCAGATGCGCAGCGCTTAAGCGGCCAGCATAGGGGTAATCGGCAGCGCAGGTTTCCAAAATCGTCGCAGTTTTAAGCTGTGGGTGCTGGGCGCTAAGCGCCGCGAGGGGCGTGGCAAAAATCACATCGTTGGCCGAGCGCGCGCTGTGAATAAATTGCGCGTTAAGGGCGGGGTCTTGCTGCAGGGCGCTTTTAAGCATTGACCACATCGGCGTGATGCCGGAACCGGCGCTTAAAAACAAAGGCTTAGCGCAGGCTAAGCGCCCCCAATGAAACTCACCGAAGGGGCCTTCGGCCTCAATGCTATCGCCGACCTGCAGCGTTTGCTGCAAATGGCCCGAGACATCACCTACATCTTTGATAGTGATGGCCCAGTGCGCTTCGTGGGGCGCAGAAGAGAGGGTGTACGCACGGGTGGCGGGCGCGCCGTTGAGCTGGGTATGCAAGGTGACGCACTGGCCGGCATAGGTGCTGGGCAGTAAGCCGCTGGCCGCGGCAAAGTGCCAGGTCACTACATCGGCCGTCTCTTGGTCGCGTTGTGTGCAGGTAAGGGTTAAGCGCATGGACATCTCGTCTGGCAAGTCAGAAAGAACAAAGCGAGCAGTACGCTCGCTTTGGGATTAATGGGCGTTGATAACGGCCGAGGATATCAAGCCGCTAAGATGGCGGCTAGATCCGCTTCGGCGGTCGTGGTGCCAGTTAAGCCAAACTGCTCTTCTAAAATTTTCAGCAAATTTGGGGTTAAGAAGGCCGGTGCGGTTGGGCCGGTGCGGATATTTTTCACTCCCAGCGACAACAGGGTAAGCAAAACCACAATGGCTTTTTGCTCAAACCAAGACAGCACCAAGCTCAATGGCAACTCATTTACGCCGCACTCAAAGGCATCGGCTAAGGCCAGCGCCAATTGAATCGCTGAGTAGGCATCGTTGCATTGACCCACATCCAGCAATCGCGGAATGCCGCCGATGTCACCGAAGTCCAGTTTGTTGAACTTGTATTTGCCACAGCCCAAGGTGAGCAGCAGGCTATCTTGTGGTATCGCTTTGGCAAATTCGGTAAAGTAGCTACGCTCAGCCTTGTCACCGTCACAGCCGCCGACTAAGAAGAAGTGCTTAATCTCACCGGCTTTCACTTTTTCAATCACCGCTGGCGCGGCTTGCATCAAGGCATTGCGCGCAAAACCGATAGTGATGAAGTGCTCTAACTCTTCGTGTTTAAAGCCGGCCAAGCTTTGCGCTTTGGCAATCACAGCGGCAAAGTCATCGCCTTCGATGTGGGTCACACCTGGCCAGCCAACGATAGAGCGGGTAAAGATGCGATCGCCGTAGTTACCTACGTTCGGATCGATGATGCAGTTCGAGGTCATCACGATAGCGCCAGGGAAGTTGGCAAATTCGTTTTGCTGATTTTGCCACGCTGAACCGTAGTTACCGACCAAGTGCGGGAACTGCTTAAACAGCGGGTAAGCCAGTGCCGGCAGCATTTCACCGTGGGTATAGACGTGAATACCCAAGCCTTGGGTTTGCTCCAAAATAAGCTTTAAGTCGATCATGTCGTGGCCGGAAACCAAAATGCACTGGCCAGGGATAGGCGTCACGCGCACTTGGGTTGGCTCGGGGTGGCCAAAGGCGGTGGTTTCGCCGGCATCGAGCATGCCCATCACTTTAAAGTTAAGCTGGCCAATCTCCATTGAGCAGTTAAGCAGCGCGCCCAGATCGCTTGGATCAGTCGCCAGCCAGCTCATAATGCGGTGAAACTCTTCGGCAATCGCGGCGTCTTCTTGGCCCAGTACATGCGCATGCTCCATGTAAGCCGCGGCGCCTTTTAAGCCATACAGGCACAATAAGCGCAGGCCCATGATGTCTTCATCCACTTCGCCCTTGCCGCGATTTGGCAAGCAGGCGCTGGCGTGGCTCAGTTGGCTAGCCAGATCGCTGCCCGGCATAAATTGGGCTACCGCAGGCAGGCTCACGCTGGCGGGCAGTTTTGCCGCCAGAGCATCGCGCAGCGCCAGCGCTTGATTGATGTACGCGCTTAAACGGGCGTCATCGAAGTTCACGTTGGTCAAGGTGGCGAAAAACGCTTTGGGCACAAAGGTATCAACGCTG
This sequence comes from Aeromonas sp., assembly GCA_051658125.1. Lineage (GTDB taxonomy): Bacteria > Pseudomonadota > Gammaproteobacteria > Enterobacterales > Aeromonadaceae > Aeromonas. The sequence continues at coordinate 16,649 of JBOFMA010000026.1, read as the reverse complement.
TTGTCGATGATGTCATGCGCGCGCGCACTTAAGGCCACGGCGCTTAAGCTTTGCAGGGTGTAGATTAAAACATCTTGCAGATCAGACGTTTGCGCGGTTTTACCGCACATACCTTGGGCGTAGGCACAGCCGTTGCCGGCGGGGGTACGGATGGTTTGTTCACACTGCACACAAAACATTAAGCGCTCCTAAAGTGGCTTTTCATTTGTTTATTTTGGCGCGCAGTCTACTTGAGCCGGCGGTATAAAAACAGATATTTAATTTATCACTTAAGCCGTGGGCGAAAAATTGACCAAAAACGAGCAAAAAAATGCCGGCCAAGTTGGGCGGCATGTATTGCGGCGCGTATTAAGGCGCGAGTTGTTAGCGCTCTTGGCAAAGACGCTAAGCGTTAGGCGTTGAGATAAGCGCGCAGCATCCACACCAGCTTTTCTTGCTCCGAGATATAGCCCGATAGCAAGCTGTCGGTGCCTTCATCATTGGCCTGATGCGCCAGAGTTAAAATATGCCGCTGCATGCTGAGCAACTGGGCAAAACCGGTCAGCAAGGCTTGGATGCACGGCTCGGCTTGGTGGTGATTTTTCGCCTCGGCAATCAGCGATACATGCAGATAATCGCTAAAGCTGTGCAGCGGCTCGCCTTCTAAGGTCAAGATGCGCTCGGCAATGGCATCGACTTTGAGCAGCAGATCGTTATAGATCTCTTCAAATTTCAGGTGCAGCTCAAAAAACTGCGGACCACGAATGTTCCAGTGAAAACCGCGCACATTCATATAAAAAATCTGGTAGCTCGCTAGCAAACTGTTGAGCTCTGCCACGAGCGTTTGCGAGTCGGCGTGTTCTAAGCCGATGGAACTTTTCATCGTATCACCTCCATGTTTTAAGCCCGGATCGGGCGCGCAAGTGTGCCCACGGCGTGGACAACAGGGCAAAGCGCGGCCCGTTGCCCTTAACCTGCCAGTAACTGCGGCTCTTGGCGATATTTTTCGAGCAGTGCTTGCAAAATGGCTTGCGCTTCGCGATGGGGTAGGCCCGTGCGCGGCCGCACGCGGCCACGGCTATCAAGGGGATTAAAGTGCAATTCAAAGGCGCGCAGCACCGCTTGGCTGGCTTCATCCCACTGGCCATGCAGGGCAATCGCATAGCCATAGCGGGCGAGCTTGCGCTGCCAGGTGAGCGCGTTCCAATCGGGTAAGCGGCTGGCCAGCAATGCTTGGACCCGCGCTTCGTCTGGCCAAGCTCCAAGGCCATAGCGCTGGTGCAGCTCACGCCACGGAAACAGCGGCCCAGGATCTTGCTTGCGCTGCGGCGCTATGTCGCTGTGGGCGAGTAACGCGGTGGGGTGAATGTGATAGCGGGCGCTGAGATCAGTGAGTAACGCGCCCAGCGCCTCGATTTGGTGCGCAGGAAAAGGCTGCCAGCGGCGCTCAGCGGCGGGCAAAGCTTCATCGCTGGCCGGATAGCCAAGATTGACAATTTCAATGCCGATCGAGCTGGCATTGAGCCCAACGCTATGCTGCCAGCGACTGGCGCCGGCGTGCCAAGCGCGGGCGGTGTCTGGCACCAGCTGATAAATCGGCAGCGGCGCGGTGGACGCCGTTTGCGCGGGGCGTAGTGGCAGCAGATAGTGCGCGCTAACTTGGTGCTCGGCTTGGGTTAATAGGCGCAGTGAGGTGGCATCATCTGCGCCGGTATAGTGCAGCACAATTGAGGTGATGCGCGCATCTTGATTCACGCTTTGCCAGCGCGTGCTGAGTTGATAGGCTGGGCGCGCACAGCCGGCCAGCGCAAGGGCAATGCCTAGACAAACGGCCAGGCGCCGCGTGTTACTTGGCCGGTTCATCCCCATCTCCTCCGTTGGTCGCCACGCCGCCGGCGAGTGGCTTAGCTTGGGCGATATTTTGCCGTCAGGCCAAGCAAAAAGTTGCGCAAAATTTGGTCGCCGCAATCTTGGTAGTTTTTCTGGCCTTTGGCACGGAAAAAGGAACTTAATTCTGATTTTGACAACTTAAAGTTGGCGCAAGCAAAGGTCGCCAGCATGTCTTCTTCTTTGAAATTGAGCGCAATACGCAATTTGCGCAAAACCAAATTGTTGTTAATCCGGTTAGGGATCTCTTGCGCCGGTGCATCGGGGCGCGCGCCGCGGCGGGCAATGATTAAGCCATCTAAAAATTGGCTCAGCGCGCTATCTGGGCACAGCTCGCAGCCCTCTTCTTCCTCTTTGAGCAGCCAAACGTGCAGTTGCTGGTGGCTAACGGCGAGATTGCCTTGGGCAAAAATAGTTTGCAGGGCGTCGTTGTTTAACGTTAAGGCGTAGCGCAAGCGGCGTAAAATATCGTTATTGGTCATAAACAGCCTGTATTGGTTAGAAGGTGGAGTTAGGAGGCGGGCACTTTACGCAGGCGCCGCCACTTTAGCCAGTAAAAGCCCCTGCGCTTCTTGCGCCACCTGCTCGAGCAGGTCGGCCAGTTCGAAGCATTCGGGTTCCAAATCGCTGGCGCTTACGCCTTGGGCAAAGGCTTCGGCAAATTGGGCGAGCAGACGCGATAGCGGCGGGATCGCGCAATAGGCCGCGCCGCCTTGCAGGCGATGCAACTCTTGGCGCAGCGTTTCGCTATCGAGGTTTTCGCTGTGCAGCAGCGCTAGGATCGCGGGAATTTGTGCGCACAGCAGGCCGAGCAGCTCCTGCGCGAGGGGCTCTTTGCCAGTGGCGAGCACCAGCGCGCGCGGCCAATCAATTAATTGATAGCGAGGTGCCGCGACCTTGGCACTTGGTTGCATGGCCGTGGGGGGGGCGATGACATTGAGCGCGGCCTTGGCCTCGCCCTGAGTTTCTGCTGTCGCCGATGTGATGGATGCCGCTTGTGCGGGGGCCGATCCTGCCGCGGCCTGCATTAGCACAGGGGCGGCATCTGCCGCCAGCGCCGGTGCGGGAATAAAGCGGGCTAACAGTTGCGCCAATTGGCTCTCATCAATCGGTTTGGTGAGATAGGCGTCCATGCCTTGCGCCAATAACGCGACGCGCTCTTCGGCCAAGGCATGCGCCGTGACGGCGATAATCGGCGTGGTTTGGTTGCAGCTTTCGGCGCGAATGGCGTGCATGGCGCTGACGCCATCCATGATCGGCATTTGCAAATCCATCAAGATCAAATCAAAACGTTGGCGCTGCGCAGCGGCCAGCGCTTCTTGGCCGTTGTGGCAAAAGGTCACCGCGTGCACGCGCTCGGCGAGCAAGGCCTGTAGCAATTTTAAGTTGGCGGCATTGTCATCGACAGCGAGCACCTGGCCATAGGCCGCCGTGTCTGGCCGCGGCGCCGCACTTGGCGTGGCGGTCACTAGGCGGTGTGGGTCGGCCGTGTGCGCAGGCAGAGGCGGTGTGGGCGCGCTAGCCGTTTGTAATGCGCGCCACAGTTTGTGGTGATTGACCGGTTTAGATAAGCACACATCGGCGCCCGCTTGGCGCATGGCTTCAAATTGCTGCGGCGCGTGGCTGTTGAGCAGCACAATGATGCGCGCGGGGCGAGGCGAGGCGCTGGCCAATGCGCGGCAGCGCGCCATGACGCGCTCGGCATTGTGCTGGGTGCTGCAGCCGAGCAGCACCAGCGCTTCTTGGCTCATGCTGGGCCAAGGCCCGTTGGGATCAAGGGATTGCACGCCTAGCTGCCAAGTGGCCAACTGCGCTTCTAGCGCGGCGTGGGTAAAGGGGTCGGCTTCGCACAGCCAAAGCGGCGCGTGCGGCAAGGGTGCCGCTAGCGGCAGTTGGGTCAGTGGCCGCAGTGCGGCTTGTTCCAGCGGCAAGGTAAAGCGAAACACCGAGCCTTGGCCCAAGGTGGATTCAAGCCACAATTGCCCGCCCATTTGTTGGACTAATTTTTGCGTGATGACCAAGCCTAAACCGGTGCCGCCATAGCGGCGAGAAATTGACGAGTCGGCTTGGTTAAAGGCTTGGAACAATAAACGCTGCTGCTCGGGGCTGATGCCGATGCCGCTGTCGCGAATTTGCACGCGCAGGCGCGGCGGCGCTTGTGGGCTGGGCGCCGTTTGCGTTACTAGCACATCTACGTTACCGCGCTCGGTAAATTTCAGCGCGTTGCCCACCAAGTTGGTCAAAATTTGCTGCAGGCGCATCGGGTCGCCTTGTAGCAGATCGGGCACCTGCTGATCAATATGCAACGACAGCTCAAGTTGCTTGGCATGGGCACTGGGGCCGAGCAGATGCAAGGTTTCACCCAATGTATCTCTGAGGCTAAAAGGGGTCTGCTCTAAGCGCAACTTACCGGCTTCGAGTTTAGAAAAATCTAAGATGTCATTGATGATAGCCAGTAGGTTATGCGCCGATTTTTCAATGGTGCTTAAATAATCGCGCTGCTGCTCATTGAGCTGGCTTTTGAGCAGCTGATGGGTAAAGCCAATCACGCCATTGAGCGGGGTGCGCAATTCATGGGACATATTAGCCAAAAATTCCGATTTCACCCGCGCGGCTTCTTGGGCGCGGCGTTTGGCCATATCCAATTCCACGTTTTGAATTTCAATTTGCTCTAAGGTTTCGCGCAAATCCGAGGTGGCTTGGTCGATATTTTGCTGCATCTCCTCGTGATATTCCGCCAGCGCTTTGGCCATCGCATTTATGCCATTTTTGAGCATATCTAACTCACCGGTGAGCTGGCCGCCGACGCGGGTATCTAGCCGCCCTTCGCGAATTTTGTGCACGGCGTGCACCATATCACTGATCGGCTGGGTGACGCGTTTGACCAGCAAAAAGCCGCACAGGGTGCAAAGCAGACCGCCACCGACCACCAGTAATAGGGCAAATAAGCTGTCGCGATAGTGGCGCACGCTGGCATGATCGGTGCTAATACGCAGGGCGATATAGCCCATGATCGGCGGCTCGGCGGCGGTATTGGCTTGCGGATGGGGCTGCCAGTGGGTTTGGGCAAAAATCGGCGTGTGCAAGATCAGCGCGTTGTCTTGCCGGCTGATGTGGGTTAAGCGCGGAATGGGCGCATCGCTTGGCAGCGCCAGCGTGCGAAAATCATTGTGGTAATTGGAGGTGACAAACAGCGCGTGGTTGGCGTTAAAAATCGCCACCGCTTGGATAAACGGTGCTTGTTGGCGGTGGGCTAGGCTTATCAGGCGTTTGAGCTGCTCGCGGCTATTTTGCTCCAAGCTGTATTCACTGGCCATCGCCAACGGCTCGATAACACTGATGCCTTGCTCAATCAGATCGGCTTCCAGTTGCTGGTAGCGATGCACAATAAAATAGCTGGCCATCAAGGCGCCAATGATAAAGGTGGGCGCAATGGTAAATGCCAGCACGCGCGCACGCAGGCCGTATTTGGTCAAACTTTGTTTCCTGTGGGAGAATGGCGAAAAATTTTCCCAATCATGACATAGGCGGCCGCTTGCCACCAAGCGCCCGCGTCAGGCTGAAGGTGTAGGTAGGTGTATGGCTCAGTTTTTTATTGCGCAAAAAAAGGCCGCGACGCCTAAGTCGCTGGAACTTGGTATAGATAAGCTCGATCACCACTGCGTGGGTATTGGCCGCCATCAAGGCAAAGCGGTGTTTGTCGAAGGTGCGTTGCCCGGTGAGCGCGTGCGCGTGCGCGTGCTGGAAGATAAAAAAAACTACAGCCACGGCCAGTTAATTAAAGTGCTGGAACCGAGCGCGGCGCGCCAAGTGCCGCTGTGCCCGCATTATGCGCAGTGCGGTGGTTGCAGCGCCCAACATATGCCGCGAGCCGATCAGCAAGCCGCCAAAGCCGAGGGGCTAACCCATCTGTTTGCGCGCTTAGGCCAGATCACCGCGCCCGCGTTAGCGCCGCTGGTGGCCGGTAACGGTGAGGGCTATCGCCGCGTTTGCCGCTTAAGCATCAAATTTGATAAAAATGGCCGCTGCGCGCGGGTGGGCTTTCGCCGCCGGCAAAGCAGCGAATTGGTGGAAATTGACACCTGTCCGGTGCTTGCCGCGCCATTAAGCGCCCTGATTGCGCCGCTGCGCGCGCAGCTTAATCGCTTAAAAAGCCTGCGCGAATTGGGTCATGCCGAGCTTATCCAAGCTGAAGGCGGCGTGCTGGTGGTGGTGCGCCACACCGGCCGCCCCAATGAAGCTGATCGCGCCTTGCTGCAGGCATTTGCGGCCGAGCACGCGGTGGATATGTATTTACACGCCGCTGATGCGCCGCTCGAGGCACTCGCCCAGCAATTTACCCCGCACTATCGCGTGGGCGATCTCACCTTTACCTTTGCGCCGAGCGATTTTATCCAAGTCAATGCCGCGCTTAATGCGCAGATGGTCGCGCAAGCGCTCACTTGGCTGGCGCCAACTGCCAGCGACAAGGTGCTGGATCTGTTTTGCGGCGTGGGTAATTTCACCCTGCCCTTGGCGCGCTTGGCCAAAGAGGTGGTGGGTGTGGAAGGCGATTTGGCGATGGTCAAGCGTGCGCAAGCAAATGCCGCGCACAATGAACTGGCCAATGCGCGTTTTTATAAAGCCGATTTAAGCGGCGATATCGCCGGCATGTCGTGGGCGCGAGAAGGTTTTGATCTGGTGCTGCTCGATCCCGCCCGTCCTGGCGCGCTGGAAGTTATGCCCCATTTAGTCAAGCTGGCGCCTAAGCGCATTGTCTATGTGTCGTGCAATCCGGTCACCTTGGCGCGCGATAGCCACACCTTGGCGCAAGGCGGCTACCGCTTAGTCAAATTGGGTTTACTGGATATGTTCCCGCATACCGGCCATGTTGAGTCAATGGCGTTGTTTGCTAAGGACTGATTGGATAAGCTGGTTTTTTTATTGCAATCGGCCAACGATCGGCCAGCGCGGCGCGGGTGGCTTACATAACGCCCGCGCGGCGCAAGAACAAGGACAACGCTGATGGTAGCAGTGCGTGATATTCACCTAACCCATAACTTCACCCTCGAGGCGTGGCTCGCCTCCTTGGCCCTGAGCGCCAGCGATGTGACCCAACTGCGCGCGGCATATGACTATGTGCAAGCGCTAGATACGTCGGCGCTGGGCGCAACGCTGGTGCGCCGCGGCGTGGAGATGGTCGGCGTGCTGCAAACCTTAAACATGGATGTGGCCACGCTTAAAGCCGCGCTGCTCTATCCGTTTGTTGAGGCGGGGTTGCTTGGCCGCGCGCGCTTAGCTGAGGAGTTTGGCAGTAAAATCGACAAACTGGTGCTGGGCGTGCTGGATATGGAAGCCATCCGTTCTTTGCAAACCGCGCACCGCACTGAAACCGCGCCTGAGCAAGTGGACAATGTGCGCCGCATGCTGCTGGCGATGGTGGAAGATGTGCGCGCGGTGGTGATTAAATTGGCCGAGCGCATTGCCTGCTTGCGGGAAGCCAAGATTGCCGATGAAGAGACCCGCGTCCTGCTTGCGCAAGAGATTTCCACTATCTATGCGCCGTTGGCCAATCGCTTAGGCATTGGTCAGCTGAAATGGGAGCTCGAAGATCTTGCCTTTCGTTACCTGCATCCAGACACTTATAAGCACATTGCCAAGCAGTTAGATGAAAAGCGCTTAAATCGTGAACGTTATATTCGCGATTTTGTGCAAAGTCTGCGCGATGGGCTGGCGGCGGCAGGAATTGAGGCCAACGTGTATGGCCGCCCGAAACATATCTACAGCATCTGGCGCAAAATGCAGAAAAAACAGCTCGATTTCACCGAGTTGTTTGACGTGCGCGCCGTGCGTATCACCACCAAAGCGCTGCAAGATTGTTATGCCGCGCTCGGCGTCGTTCACACCCAGTTTCACCATATTCCGCGCGAATTTGATGATTACGTCGCTAACCCCAAGCCCAATGGCTACCAATCCATCCACACCGTGGTGGTGGGGCCAGAAGGTAAGGCGGTGGAAATTCAAATTCGCACCGAGCAGATGCACCAAGATGCCGAACTCGGTGTGGCCGCTCACTGGCGCTACAAAGAAGGCACCGCGGTCAGCGGTAAAGCCAGCCTGTTTGAAGACAAAATTGCTTGGCTGCGTAAGCTCTTGGCTTGGCAAGAGGATCTGTCGGAAAGCGGTTCGCTGATCGATGATCTGCGCAGCCAGGTGTTTGAAGAGCGGGTGTATGTGTTTACGCCTAAAGGCGATGTGATTGATCTGCCAGCTGGCGCCACGCCGCTGGATTTTGCCTATCACGTGCACAGCATGATTGGCCACCGCTGCATTGGCGCCAAAATTGATGGCCGCATTGTGCCGTTTACCTACGCGCTGCAAACCGGCGATCAAGTCGAAGTCATTACGCAAAAAGAGCCCAATCCCAGCCGCGATTGGATGAACCCCAACGCCGGCTTTTTGCGCTCGAGCCGCGCGCGGGCCAAGGTGGCGAGTTGGTTTAGAAAGCTCGATCGGGACAAAAATATTGTGGCTGGACGCGACCTCTTAGACAAAGAGCTCGATCGGCACAGCTTGTCTCTGGCCAAAATCGATAAGCGACAACTGCTGCGCCGCTTTAATGTGGAAAGCACCGACGATCTGCTGGCGGGGCTGGGCAGTGGTGATATTCGCATTAACCAAGCGATCAATTTTTTAGAGACGCAATGCAATAAGCCGACCGCTGAGGAAGAAGATCGCCGCCTGCTGGAAAAATTAGAGCAAAAAGCCAAGCAGCCGATGCGCGCCAAGCCCAAAGATCACATTGTGGTGGAAGGGGTGGGCAACCTGATGACCGGTATTGCCCGCTGCTGCCAGCCGATCCCGGGTGATGCGATTCAAGGCTTTATCACCATGGGTCGAGGCGTGTCGATTCACCGTGACGATTGCGAGCAGCTCAAAGAGCTGAGCCGGCGCAACCCCGAGCGCTTAATTGATGCAGTGTGGGGCGAGAACTACTCGGGCGGCTATAGCCTGACCGTGCGCATTCAGGCCAATGATCGCTCGGGGCTGCTGCGCGATATCACTACTGTGCTGGCCAATGAAAAAATTAACGTCATGGGCATGCGCTCGCGCTCAAATCAACGTGAGCAAACCGCCGAAATTGATATGGAATTAGAGATTTACAATATCAACGCGTTTAACCGCGCCTTAGCTAAATTGAGCCAACTCAACGATGTGCTCAGCGCCAAGCGCTTGTAACATGCCAGCCCTTATACTGCCGCCCGCTTTGCTGGGCGGCATTTTTTTATCCAGTAAACCGGAGCTTGACCTGCGATGACCTCTGCCAACGATCTCACCCCATTGCTTAATTTAATCGCCCGCTTGCGCGCGCCCGATGGCTGCCCGTGGGATCAGGTGCAAGATTTTGCCAGCATTGTGCCGCACACCTTAGAAGAGGCCTACGAAGTGGCCGATTGCATCGAGCGCCAAGCGTGGGGTGAGCTCAAAGGTGAGTTGGGCGATCTGCTGTGGCAGGTGGTGTTTTATAGCCAATTGGGCACAGAGGCGGGGCATTTTTCTTTTGCAGACATCGTCAGCACGCTGGAGCACAAATTAATCAGCCGCCACCCTCATGTGTTTGGCGCCGCCGAGGCAACCTGCGCGCCAGCGGCTCATCCCACGCCAGAAGCGCCTGCGTTAGATAGTGACGGCGTTAAATTGCGCTGGGAAGCGGGTAAACGCACCGAACGAGCGCAAAAAGGCCAAAGCAGCGTGCTCGATGATATTCCCCAAGTGCTGCCGGCTTTAACTCAAGCGCATAAGATCCAAAAGCGCGTGGCGGCGGTGGGGTTTGACTGGGCCGCACTGGGGCCGGTGGTGGCCAAAGTGCATGAGGAAATTGATGAAGTGATGGCCGAAGCGCTGCAAGTTGAGGTTGATGAAGCGCGGGTGGCCGATGAGTTAGGCGATTTGTTGTTTGCCTGTGTCAATTTAGTCCGCCACTTAGGCCAAGATCCCGAGCAGGTACTGCGCGGGGCTAATCGCAAATTTAGCCGGCGCTTTCGCGCGGTGGAGCAGATCATCGCCACGCAAGGTAAAAGCCTGCCGGCGTGCCCGCTTACAACGCTTGAAGCGGCTTGGCAGCAGGTGAAACGCACGGAATAAGCGCCAAATTACTCCTAAAGGCGAAAAGCTTGATATGGCGCAAAGTGTGGCGCTGTGATTGGGGTTAGATTTTTGCGCATTGTTAGGAAGGTGGGGTTTTGCTAGACTGCGTCCCCGTCCTGCTTCATCCCCCGAAGCACCCCTTAACTTCCCACATATTTTCAGGTTCAGCATGACGACAAAATATATTTTTGTAACTGGTGGTGTTGTTTCATCCCTTGGCAAAGGCATTGCTGCCGCCTCATTGGCCGCCATCTTGGAAGCGCGCGGTCTGGATGTGACCATCATGAAACTGGACCCTTACATCAACGTGGATCCGGGCACTATGAGCCCGACCCAGCACGGTGAAGTGTTTGTTACCGAGGACGGGGCCGAGACCGATCTGGATCTTGGCCATTATGAGCGTTTCATTCGCACCAAAATGACGCGGCGCAACAACTTCACCACCGGTCGTATCTATGCCGATGTGCTGCGCAAGGAGCGGCGCGGCGACTACTTAGGCGCGACCATTCAAGTTATTCCCCACATCACCAACGCCATTAAAGAGCGCGTGATTGCCGGTGGCGAAGGCCACCAAGTGGCGATTGTGGAAATTGGTGGCACGGTGGGCGATATCGAATCGCTGCCGTTCTTAGAAGCCATTCGCCAGCTGGCGGCGGAAGTGGGCCGCGATAGTGCCATGTTTATGCACTTGACCTTGGTGCCCTATTTGGCTGCCGCGGGTGAAGTGAAAACCAAGCCGACCCAGCACTCTGTTAAAGAACTGCTGTCGATTGGTATTCAGCCAGATGTGCTGATTTGCCGCTCTGATCGCGCCATTCCCGCCAACGAGCGCGCCAAAATTGCGCTGTTTTGTAACGTGCCAGAGCGCGCGGTCATTTCGATGAAAGATGTCGATTCGATTTACAAAATTCCTGCGCTGCTCAAATCACAAAATCTAGATAACTACTTTATCGAGCGCTTTGGCTTGGCCTGCGCAGACGCCGATCTGGCCGAGTGGGAGCAGGTTATTTTTGAAGAGGCCAACCCTACGGCCGAAGTGACTATCGGTATGGTCGGCAAATATGTCTCGCTGCCGGATGCTTATAAGTCAGTTAACGAAGCGCTCAAGCACGGTGGCTTGAAAAATCGCCTCTCGGTCACCATTAAGTACATAGACTCGCAAGATATCGAAGTGCGCGGCAACGAGTTGCTCGAAGGCTTAGACGCGATTTTGGTCCCCGGCGGTTTTGGTGAGCGCGGCGTGGAAGGTAAAATCATGGCCGCGCAATACGCGCGGGAAAATCGCATCCCGTATCTGGGCATCTGCTTAGGTATGCAGGTAGCGATGATTGAATTTGCCCGTAACGTGGCTGGTATGACCGATGCGCACTCGTCTGAATTTAAGCCCAACGGCCCTTATCCGGTTGTCGGTTTGATCACCGAGTGGGTGGATGAGACCGGTAACGTGGAAATGCGCAGCGAAGGCTCGGATTTGGGCGGTACCATGCGTTTGGGCTCACAACTGTGTCACTTAGTGGAAGGCTCCAAAGTGCGTGCACTATATGGCACCCCGACCATCTATGAGCGTCACCGCCATCGCTATGAAGTTAACAACACCTTGCTGCCACAAATTGAAGCCGCGGGCCTGAAAGTCACCGGTTTGTCAGCAGACAAGAAGTTGGTGGAAATCATCGAGATCCCAGACCACCCTTGGTTTGTGGCCGCGCAGTTCCACCCAGAATTTACCTCGACCCCACGTGATGGTCATGCCCTGTTTGCCGGTTTTGTGAAAGCCGCCGGTGATTATCAAAAAGGGCAATTAAAGTAAGATGTTTTTAATTTTGCGGCGCGGGTGTTAACCTAAGCCGCAATTTTTTTGTGGTACGTAACAGTGCCTTTTTTAAACCTAAGGAAATAGACATGTCCAAGATCGTTAAAGTGATCGGTCGTGAAATCATCGACTCCCGTGGTAACCCAACTGTAGAAGCAGAAGTTCACTTGGAAGGTGGCTTTGTGGGTATGGCAGCAGCTCCGTCAGGCGCTTCTACCGGTTCACGCGAAGCACTGGAACTGCGTGACGGCGACAAGAGCCGTTTCTTGGGTAAAGGCGTACTGAAAGCACTGGAAGCCGTTAACGGCCCAATCGCTCAGGCGCTGCTGGGTAAAGACGCTAAGGACCAAGCGGCACTGGATCAGATCATGATCGATCTGGACGGTACCGAGAACAAATCTAAGTTTGGCGCTAACGCCATTCTGGCCGTATCGCTGGCCGCAGCTAAAGCTGCCGCCGCTGCGAAAGGCATGCCACTGTACGCGCACATTGCTGAGCTCAACGGCACTGCGGGTCAGTTCTCTATGCCTTTGCCAATGATGAACATCATCAACGGTGGTGAGCACGCTGACAACAACGTTGACATCCAAGAGTTCATGATCCAGCCAGTTGGCGCAAAAACTCTGAAAGAAGCGGTACGCATGGGCGCGGAAGTATTCCACAACCTGGCTAAAGTACTGAAATCTAAGGGTTACAACACGGCAGTAGGTGACGAAGGTGGTTTTGCACCTAACCTGAAATCTAACGCTGAAGCGTTGGAAGTTATCGCAGAAGCGGTGGCGGCGGCTGGCTACAAGCTGGGCACCGACATCACTCTGGCGATGGACTGTGCTGCATCTGAGTTCTATGACTCTGAGAAAAATGAGTACAACCTGAAAGGCGAAGGTCGCATCTTTACCTCTAACGGTTTCTCTGATTTCTTAAAAGATCTGACCGAGAAGTTCCCAATCGTATCTATTGAAGACGGTTTGGACGAGTCTGACTGGGAAGGTTTTGCTTACCAGACCAAACTGCTGGGCGACAAGATCCAAATCGTAGGTGACGACCTGTTCGTAACCAACACCAAGATCCTCAAGCGTGGCATCGACACCGGTATCGCTAACTCTATCCTGATCAAGTTCAACCAGATCGGTTCACTGACCGAAACTCTGGCTGCGATCAAGATGGCTAAAGACGCCGGTTACACTGCGGTGATCTCGCACCGTTCAGGTGAAACTGAAGATGCAACCATCGCTGATCTGGCGGTAGGTACAGCTGCTGGCCAAATCAAGACCGGTTCAATGAGCCGTTCTGACCGTGTGGCTAAGTACAACCAGCTGATCCGTATCGAAGAAGCGTTGGGCGCGAAAGCTCCTTTCAACGGTCTGAAAGAAGTTAAAGGCCAAGCGTAAGCTTGAACTTTACTTTCGATGCTTAAAGTAACCGGCGCCTAGGCGCCGGTTTTTTTGTGGGGTTAGGTGTAGTTTTTATGGCAATCAGTCGCTGTTAACCGTATCGAATCACCAATATATCCAGTTCTTCCCTATTAGCCTGAGGTTTTTGCATGACCGCCGATTATTTTGAGTCGCTCTTTGATCGGCTGTTTCCTATTTGTCGCAGCATCACCGGTGATGGTCTGCGTGAAAGTTTGCAAATTTTTGCAGCAGAAATGCCACTTACTATGCACAGCGTAGCGTCAGGTAGCACCGTATTTGATTGGACCGTGCCGAACGAGTGGCATATTAGCCGCGCTAAACTGACTTTGCCTACAGGTAAGGTCATTGCCGATATCACCCAAAATAATTTACATGTAGTTAATTATTCGGTGCCGATTGATGCGTATTTCAGCTTAGGTGAGTTACGGCCGTACCTGCATTCATTGCCGCACTTGCCGCAATTCATTCCCTATGTGACCTCTTATTACCAGCCTAATTGGGGCTTTTGCTTAGCCCATGAGCAGTTAACTGCTTTGCCGGAGGGAATTTATCACGCGCAGATTGATAGCGAATTTCGGCAAGGTGAAGTTAACTTTGCCTCGTGCTTAGTCAAAGGTGAAATGCCGCAAGAAGTGCTGCTATCTAGTTATTTGTGCCACCCAAGCATGGCTAATAATGAATTAAGCGGCCCATTAGTGCTGCTCGGTTTATATCACCGTATCGCGCGCTGGAAACATCGTCGTTTTAGCTATCGTTTTGCCTTAATGCCAGAAACTATTGGCAGCCTATGTTATTTAAGTCAGTATGGTGAGCATTTAAAGCAGCACTGCATCGGTGGCTTAGTGCTGACTTGTCTTGGTGGCTCAGCAGAAAAAATATCGATTAAGCTCGCGCGTGATAATGATTGCCAGATAAATAAACTGGCTCGGCGTTTAGCAGCAGAGCAACCGGAGTATTGGCATATTCGAGAGTTTACCCCCTGCAATGGCTCGGATGAGCGACAATATTGTTCGCCTGGATTTAACTTACCGATAGCCCAAGCGGCGCGTACGGTTTACGGTGCATTTCCTGAATATCATTCGAGTGGTGATACTAAGGAATTTATGGGTATAGATAAGCTGATGGCTGCGATTGATCAATTGGAGATGCTGCTACAACAGCATGAGCAGGCAGGGGTATTTATGCGCACTAATCCCTATGGCGAGCCTCAGTTGGGCAAGCGGGGGTTATATCGTAATCTGAATGCACCACGGACGTGGGGTCATTCTTCTGATCATGTCGCCGATGGTGTGCAACAACGCATGGCAATGCAGTGGCTGTTAAATTTAGCCGATGGCGAGCATGATTTAATTGATATGGCGAATCGAGCCCATATGCCGCTAGCATTATTCACTGCAGTAGCTGAGTTACTCGTTGAAGCTGAGCTTATCTATTATATTGGCCACCGCGTGTCTCGCCGGTGTAATTAAGGGTATTAAATGAAATCAATCGTATTGATTACAGGCGATCAGCCGCGGCATGCTTATTTAGCTAAAAAAGTAATGTCACTGGGTGTGCCGGTAACGTGGATAACAGAACGCCGTGGTCTTTTTGTACCACCGGCACCCGATTCTTTAAATGACAACCTTAAAGGTTTGTGGATGCGCCATTTTGCTCTACGTGATGAGTGTGAAGCACACTATTTTTCTCAAGAGATGGCGGATATCGCGCAATCTAAGCCCATTGATGTCAGTGAATTAAATAGCCCCGCTACGCTGACATTGATTCGTGAGTTAAACCCAACGTTGCTCATATCTTATGGCTGCCATAAATTATCGCCAGAATTGTTAAATTGTTTTAGTGGTAAAGCGTGGAATATACACGGTGGTTTATCCCCGTGGTATCGAGGTTGTATTACGCATTTTTGGCCGGCGTATATGTTAGAGCCGCAGATGACAGGTATGACATTGCATGAAACCACCGACGCGATCGATGGTGGCAATATAATTCATCAAACAGCGATTACACCGCAGCGCGGTGATCGCTTACATGATCTCGCCGGGCGTGCAGTTAAAGAGTTTTGTGATGAATTACCACGTGTATTGGCCAAAGTCTTGGCTCAGGCGCAATTACCCGCGGGAACGCCATCGACCACTAGTGGTCGAATTTGGATTGCACGCATGTGGCAACCGCAGCATTTAGAGGTTATTTATACGCATTTTGGCGATAAGATCGTCGATTATTGTCTGGATAATGGCGTGGCTATGCCCGCTCCAAAATTGATCCGGCAAACGCTCAATTAACGTAACCGTTCACCAAGGGTATGTTGACATGAAAAAAGAGACGAACATCTCATGATCCTCTTTTGTCTGTTGCTTGACCCGTAACCGTTCACCTTGAACTCGGAACGGGAGCCTGAAGTTGACATAAAGCAGCTCGCATAGAAAACACCGCAGTGGTGCCAGCTATCTTGACGAACACCGGGGTTCACCGGGGCTGCGTAAGAGTAAGGTGCCCTCAGAACCTGTTCACAATCTCCTGAGCAGGAGAACCAAGAAAGCCAAGTGGATGAACTGCAAGCTGGTGTTGAGTTTACGCTCGCAGTTCTTCCACAACCGCCTGTTCTTTTCCAACCAAGCGAAACTTCGCTCCACTACCCAGCGCTGTGGCATCACCTTGAAACTGTGCAGCTCATTGCGTTTGCCTATCTGCACACTAACTCCTTCCCCCAATATCTCCTGCACGCCCTCTGCAAACGGTTTGCCCACATAACCACCATCGGCCAGCACGCTGCTCACCCGGCTCAAGTTGGGCTTGCTACGTTTGAGCCGTCATTCCGCACCTGATTTTCAAATTTAAAAAGTGACAAGGCTCACGAAATTCAGATCAAAATGCTAAATTCAATGAAGTCATATGGTTGCTCGTGTATTAATCATCGGTTACGTAACAATTCACTTCATTTTATAGGAGGCACAAATATGGATCTGAAGCTTTTAACTATTTTTGCCACCACCGAGCCAAGACCACCAAAATCGCCATTTGCTACGAACGTGTAGCCATCATCGCCGAAAATAAATCCAAAAACAGGTGCGGAATGTCGGTTTGAGCGCCTCCAAAGCGCCTTTACGATCCGTCACGTTAGCCGTCGTTACCGCGACCGCATGCGGCAAACCTTGTGTGTCGACCACAATGTGCCGCTTGATCCCCGACACTTTTTTGCCCGCGTCATAGCCCTTCTGACTTGTTGTATCGGTGTTTTTCACGCTCTGCGCGTCCACTATCAAGAATGTGCAGCAGGCGTTGGCCCCTGTTTCTCGCGGGCCGCGCCAACCTGATTTTTTAAGCGCCAGCTCCAGCAGGCTCACGCCGTTGGCGTCAGGTTCACTCCACTTGGCGAAGTAGGAATGGACTGTACGCCACTTGGGAAAGTCGCAGGGCAAGGCTCGCCACTG
>JBOFMA010000025.1:0-1120 GCA_051658125.1 Aeromonas sp. | reverse complement strand
AAATTATTATTAGCCATGGCGCAATCGGCGTTGGCGCAGCCGCAGCTCGCCGACGTGCAGCGCCATTTAACGCGGTTTGCCACAGTCAGCGCGGAAACCGCGCAGAGCCTGTGGCTGCGTTTGCAACTGGCTGCCGCGCAAGATAAGCCGGCGCAACTGCATCAGTGGGGTGCCGACTTGGTGCGCCGCTTCCCCTCTTCAACTCAAGCCAAGCGTTATATAGCCAATGACTACTGAAAAAAAACCTGAAGTATCTCTGCCGCCCCCAGGTCAGCTGCTGCGCCAAGCGCGCGAGGCGCAAGGCTTAACCATGGCCGATATTGCCACGCGGATTAATTTGCGCCCGAACTTGATTGAGCAAATTGAGCGCGATAGCTATGACGCGCACCTTGGCCACACCTTTATCCGTGGTTATTTGCGCTCTTATGCCAAGCAAGTGGGCATCGCCGAAGGCGTTGTGCTCTCAGCCTATAACCGCTTAGGGCTTGAGCAAACCGTACATATTGATATGCAAAGTTTTTCTCGCCGCTCACGCCAAGAGGCCAGCGATAGCAAACTGCGCGCCATGACGTGGCTGGTGGTGCTCGGCTTGGCCGGCTTGTCGGTAGCGTGGTGGTGGCAAAGTACGGCCCGTCGCGAACAAAGCGAAGAGGCGTTAGCG
This sequence comes from Aeromonas sp., assembly GCA_051658125.1. Lineage (GTDB taxonomy): Bacteria > Pseudomonadota > Gammaproteobacteria > Enterobacterales > Aeromonadaceae > Aeromonas. The sequence continues at coordinate 459 of JBOFMA010000025.1, read as the reverse complement.
CAAACCGAACTACGCGTGCCGGCGGTGGAAAGCGAACAAAGCAGTGGTGAATTGCAACTGCCGCAGGTCCCAGTCAGTGCGCCTAGTACGGCAGCCTCTGCCGCGCTGCCAACTAGCGCCTTACCGGCGGTATCCAGTGCGCTGCCTGTGCTTACGCCTGCTACCGATGCGACGCCGGCGGCGGCCTCTGCAGCTGAAACTACCGTGCCGGCGGCGGCGACCACGCCAGTCGCGGCTACCCGCGCTGTGACAGCCACCGAACCAGCGGCAATGTCTGCGGCTACGATTCCTGCGAGCGCGTACACAAGCGCGGCCGACATGGCGCGCGAAAGCAGCGTGGCGGCCGATGATAGCGAGATCAGTACCGCATTAGATGGCAGCAACGTCCGGCTGAAATTTAACGGCGACTGCTGGCTGATGGTAAAAGATGGCAACGGCAAGACCTTGTTTAGCGGCATT
>JBOFMA010000024.1:0-2108 GCA_051658125.1 Aeromonas sp. | reverse complement strand
CCAGATGCGATAGCCCAAAAAATCTAAGGCGCGCCCATTATGGACCCCAGCAGGGAATATTTGCGTCTTGTGGTTGGTTGCCAACTGCAAGCGATCGTGCAGAAATAAGCCCACTTTGCGCAGCACATCATGCAAGTGTGCCTTATCGTGATGCACGATAATAAAGTCATCCATGTAGCGCATGTAATTAACTTCGCGCAGCTCGTGCTTAATATAGTTATCAAGCTCGGCAAGATAGATATTAGCAAACAGCTGGCTGGTTAAATTTCCCAGCGGGATGCCGCGCGGATTAATATCATCTGCATCGGCGCTAGAGGCAATAATTTCATCAATCAGTGCTAGCGTGGGCTTGCAGCAAATTCGGCGGCGAATGATGGCGCGCAAGATGGCGTGATTAATGTTGGCAAAGTACTTGGCAATGTCAGCCTTTAGCACGTAAGCCCGCCCGTGCTTACGCTGTACGCTGCGCAGCATGGCCTGTGCCCTGTCGGCGCCGCTGTGCGTGCCGCGCCCTGCAATGCATGCGTAAGTATCACGAATAAAGCGCGGTTCAAAGCAGGGATTTATTACAGCCACTAAGGCGTGGTGCAATACGCGGTCTCGAAACGGCAAGCTAGCGCCGTCGCGGCGCTTGGGTTCGTGCACTGTGAATGGGCGATATTCGCCAGTGCGCCAAGTCCCCCACATCAGGTGATTTTGAATGTTGATTAGCTCAGCTTCGTAATTGTAGTGAAAGCGCATCACCTCCATGCGCGAGCGCTTGCCTTGGCGCGCACGCAAATAGGCCGATAGCAAATTATCAAAGTCATAAATTTGCGGATAAAGATTGTTGTAAGTTTTGGCCATGCTTTGCTCGAAAAAAGGGCGGCGCGGCAAACGTTCGCGCACTTGCGCTACCAGAATGCCCACGCCTGTTAAGTGTTTTGGCCGAGGCCAAGGAAAGTGCGTCCTTTTGTATTGGCACGGTCGAACAGCCCGTAAGCTGCCGATGCTGGCACTTGCTGCAAAAGCGGGACGAGCCCCGATATTCGTGTTCGTGTTCGAACGGGCGTTGTTGAGGTTCACGGCAAACACGCCACAGAGCGCGCCGTTGTTCCAATTGCCGCCGCGGAACGGGAGGTCTATTAACGCACTGCCCGAGAGAACTATACCGCAACCGAGGTTGCGCATTTGCCGCTTTTTGCCGCCTTTTGCGCTCGATACCAGCCACCCACGCCCATACCCACCTCAGCAAGCAGACGAGATAGGTGGTGGTACTGGCCGCCAGAAATGAATCGCTGCCCGTGGGCGCAGCGCAATTTCACGCACAGCAGATCAAGCTCAATTACCGCCTCTTGCAATGTGTTTTGCTTGTGAAACTTGCGGCCAGCGCGGGTTAGGTGCTCCATCAAGGTCCAAGCGGAGGCGGACAATTGATTGCCAAGAATGGGCTTTTGCGCGCGCGGCATGCTGCCAATGACCACCATGAGCACGCTAATCACCTCCTCCATCTGCCGCCCAAGCGGGAGAAAATGGGCGCTGTCACTTTTATCCTCGGGCGCTACGGGTTTGCCTTGGCGCGGTGCATTACTTCGAGACATATAAACTCCCAAAACAGACAAATAAAGCAGGGGCTACCGCCCCTGCCAGCAAAGACAAAAGTGCAATGATCAAAGCGAAAAAGCGGGACGAGCCCCGAGATGCGTGTTCGTGTGCGAACGGGCGCCGTCGAGGTACACGGCAAACACGCCACAGAGCGCGCCGTGGTGCCAACTGCCGCCGCGGAACGGGAGGTACTCGCCAGTAACCGTGGCTTGATGCCAGAAACCATCACCGTCCATTGCGCTAGCGACTGGATACATGCCGTGCAGCTTAAGCAGCTTTAGAGCCTCAGCGCCGACGGGGGTGGCGCTCGGATTGGTCATCTTTTCAAACGGCTGACCATTGGCTTGCACCAGCGTGTAAGCTGCCGTGCCGCCGCTGGCCAACTTAACTGCATTGGCGTGCCCTTTGGCGACCAATGCGCCGGTGGCGCCATCAATAGACTTCCACAGGCTACTTGCAGCGCTCAAGTCGATGTCACTTGCTGCGTCATTATCGGGGATGATCTGGATCTCACCGTCAATAAT
>JBOFMA010000023.1:0-6645 GCA_051658125.1 Aeromonas sp. | reverse complement strand
ATGCCTATTTTGGCGGGCCATGCGCCCGCCTTTTTCGTTCGCAGTGATAAAAGAGGTTCTGCATGAAAATCGCTCTGGTCGCCGCCGTATTGGCGAGTGCGCCCTTGCTTAGTCAAGCGGCAGTCAATTTAGAAGTAGGTCGCGGTATGGAACTGCTGGCCGTGAATGGCGTACCGGTCGATTCGCCGCTGTTTATTGGCAAAGTGGATAGCCAAGTGCTGGCCGATGGCCAAAGCCAAATTGCCGTTCGGATCGGGCAGTTGGTTAAGGATCGTAACGTGACGAAAAAATTCACCTCTGAGGTGAGCGTAATTACTTTTACCGCCAATAACCAAACTATCCGTGTGGCCGCGCCGGTGCTCGGCATGTGGGAAGCGGGTGAAACATTTAACCGCACGCCCGATTGGCTGTTAACCAGCGGCAATGAGCCGGTGAGTTTTCGCTTAGGTGAATTAAAATCACTCACCAACATGTCGGCGCTGCGTAATTTTGGCCAAGAATTAGATGCGTTTAACCGCAGCAATCAGCCGGCGGCACTACCGCATTTAGCCGGCGTGCTGCAAGGTCAGGCGAAAAATATTTATGACCAACCGGCGGCACGTGCGCCAGCGGTTGCGGCCGTGCCGGCCAAACCCGTAGCGGGCGACATGGCCCAGCAGCCGATGATTTTGTCCGAAGTGCTGCCAGCGAGCACCGAAGTGCGCAATTGGTATCAGCAACTCACCCCAGCGGAAAAACGCGATTTTATCTCGTGGGCGGCGCAAAACCTGTAACGCCAGCACTGCGTAACGCGAAGCCCAACCATGGGCACAATATGAGTCTGAAGAGTAGGTTGGCGCGAAGCCCAACCATGGCAGCAGTGCGGCCACATATTCACCCCGCACCTCGTGGCTGAATGTTGGGCTGCGCTAGCCCAATCTACGCACAGCCCAACCATGGCAGCAGTGCGGCCACATATTCACCCCGCACCTCGTGGCTGAATGTTGGGCTGCGCTTAGCCCAATCTACGCTTAACCCAATCTACGTTTAACCCAATCTACGCCTAACCTAACGCCAAGATTAACTGCGCTTGGTCAGTTAAACCGCATTGGCATTAAATCCCCCTCTGGCCGCGGCAATTTTGCGCCTGCACTTATCTCCTGCCTTAAAGATTGAGCAAACGGGGCGCGGCGGCTAGAATGGCGCGCAGTTTTGGGCGCACCTGTGACTAGCCGCGCCCTTGTTAAGAGAGTTTGCGTGACACAAAAAATCAAATTAATTGTCGGGCTGGGTAATCCCGGCGCCGACTATGCCAAAACGCGGCACAATGCCGGGGCATGGTATGTGGAGCAATTGGCGCGCTGGCATAACGTCAGCTTGCGTGAAGAGGCGAAGTTTTTCGGCCACACGGCGCGCTTTAGCGTCAATGGCCACGATGTGCGTCTGCTCATTCCTAACACGTTTATGAACCTATCTGGCAAAGCGGTAGCGGCGCTCGCGCGGTTTTATAGCATCCTGCCAGAAGAGATCTTGGTGGCGCATGATGAGCTCGATTTGCCGCCCGGGATTGGCAAATTTAAGCAAGGTGGCGGCCACGGCGGCCACAACGGCTTAAAAGATATCATCAGCAAATTGGCCAATAATCGCGACTTTTTTCGTTTGCGTTTGGGCATTGGTCATCCGGGCGATAAAGCGCAGGTGGCCAATTTTGTGCTCGGCAAAGCGCCGCAGAGCGAGCAGGGGCTGATTGACGCCACGCTCGACGAAGCGCTGCGCGCTACAGATATGCTGTGGGCACAAGATATGAGCAAAGCCATGCAGCGCTTGCACAGCTTTAAAGCAGAGTAATTTTTTCGGTAAGACCACTTTGGGTCTTGCCCACTAATTAAAAAGGTAAAAATCATGGGTTTTAAATGCGGTATCGTCGGCCTGCCCAACGTAGGTAAATCAACGCTGTTTAATGCACTGACCAAAGCCGGCATTGAAGCGGCTAACTTTCCGTTTTGCACCATCGAACCAAATACCGGCGTGGTGCCGATGCCCGATCCTCGCTTGGATCAATTAGCGGCGATCATCAATCCACAGCGCACCGTGCCGACCACTATGGAATTTGTGGATATCGCCGGTTTAGTGGCGGGCGCCTCAAAAGGTGAAGGCTTAGGCAACCAGTTTTTGGCCAACATCCGCGAAACCGAAGCCATTGGCCATGTGGTGCGCTGCTTTGATGATGAAAACATCATTCACGTGGCCGGCAAAGTGTCGCCTGCGGACGATATCGAAGTGATCAACACCGAGCTGGCGTTGTCCGATCTCGATGCTTGTGAGCGTGCGATCCACCGCCAAGCTAAGCGTGCCAAAGGCGGCGACAAAGACGCGAAATTAGAAGTTGAAGTGTTAGAAAAGATCAAAGCGGCGCTGGAAGATGGCCAGATGATCCGTGGCTTAAAGCTCGATAAAGAAGAGTTAGCCGCCGTGGCGCAGTTAAACTTCTTAACCTTAAAGCCAACCATGTATATCGCCAACGTGGCGGAAGATGGCTTTGAAAATAACCCGTACTTGGACAAAGTGCGTGAAATCGCCGCAGCGGAAAACGCTGTGGTGGTGGTGGTTTGCTGCGCGATTGAAGCCGATATCGCCGAGTTAGACGACGCCGATCGTGCTGAGTTTATGGCCGATTTGGGCATCGAAGAGCCGGGCTTAAACCGCGTTATCCGCTCGGGTTATGAGCTGCTTAATCTGCAAACGTATTTCACCGCCGGTGTAAAAGAAGTGCGGGCATGGACGATTCCGGTCGGCGCGACCGCGCCACAGGCGGCGGGTAAAATTCACACCGATTTTGAAAAAGGCTTTATCCGTGCGCAAACCATCGCGTTTGATGATTTCATTGCGTTTAAAGGTGAGCAAGGCGCCAAAGAAGCCGGCAAAATGCGCGCAGAAGGCAAAGACTACATCGTAAAAGATGGCGATATCATGAACTTCTTGTTCAACGTGTAACTTGCCTTAGTTAGACCCAACGCCCCGATAATTATCGGGGCGTTGTTGTTTGGGCGTTAATGTTAGCGGGAATGAATTGGGTGTAAAAACCGCAAGATATGTGTAACTTTTGCTCGTTTGCGGCGCATTTTTGAGCGAACGCGCTAAAACTGCGTTTTTCTTAAAAAAAGTGATTGACGCTATCGCGCCCACTTTGCATAATGCGCCCCGTTGCTAGCGTTAAGCGCAGGCGGCAAGGTGTTGGCTATGTAGCTCAGTTGGTTAGAGCATCGCACTCATAATGCGAGGGTCACAGGTTCGAATCCCGTCATAGCCACCATTTAAGTTGGGGTATCGCCAAGCGGTAAGGCAGCGGGTTTTGATCTCGCCATTCCTAGGTTCGAATCCTAGTACCCCAGCCATTTTTTAAAGTTCATGGCTGGTTGAAAAATTAGCGGTGAATGTTGTTGGGGTATCGCCAAGCGGTAAGGCAGCGGGTTTTGATCTCGCCATCCCTAGGTTCGAATCCTAGTACCCCAGCCATCATTTGTGCGGTCGCATTGCGGCAGCGACAAATGGCTATGTAGCTCAGTTGGTTAGAGCATCGCACTCATAATGCGAGGGTCACAGGTTCGAATCCCGTCATAGCCACCATTAGTTTTAGTTGGGGTATCGCCAAGCGGTAAGGCAGCGGGTTTTGATCTCGCCATTCCTAGGTTCGAATCCTAGTACCCCAGCCATTGTTAAAGTTCATGGCTGGTTGAAAAATTAGCGGTGAATATTGTTGGGGTATCGCCAAGCGGTAAGGCAGCGGGTTTTGATCTCGCCATCCCTAGGTTCGAATCCTAGTACCCCAGCCATCTTATTTAATGCGGCTATGTAGCTCAGTTGGTTAGAGCATCGCACTCATAATGCGAGGGTCACAGGTTCGAATCCCGTCATAGCCACCATTAGATAACAAAATTTGCGGAAGTGGCGAAATTGGTAGACGCACCAGATTTAGGTTCTGGCGCCGCAAGGTGTGAGAGTTCGAGTCTCTCCTTCCGCACCATTATTAAAAAATCCAGCCTTCGGGCTGGATTTTTTTTTGCTGCAAATTGAGCCGATGTGGCGCTCGCCTTGAGCGTTACGGCAGGTCTTGGCAAAACTTTAATCCAAATTGTTGATTTAGTTCACACTTTTGTAATCAAACACGCAGTATCTGTCGCGACGTTTGAGTAAAATCAGCCGCTTGATCAAACCTCTCATTCTTTCACAGGACGCGAAAATGAGCTTTGTTGACTGGTTAAGTATCGATCACACCTTGGTGACTCTTCCGCTAGGCAGCGGTTACGCCATGTCGTGGATTGAAGGCATAGCCGCACTGTTTGGCCTGTTGTGCGTGTGGTATGCCAGTGTGGAGCGCACGAGCACCTACGCCTTTGGCCTCATCAATGTCACTCTAAGCGCGGTGATGTTCTTCCAAATCCAACTCTATGGCCTGCTGCTGTTGCAGCTATTTTTCTTCGCCGCCAACCTGTATGGCTGGTATGCGTGGACACGGCCGACTAATCCTTATGGCGATAAACTGCAGATCCGCTGGCTGTGCGGGCAAAAGGCCTCGTATATCGCGGCGTTTTGTGTGCTGAGCATTGCCCTGTTAACGCGTTTTATTGACCCGGTGTTTGTTGCGCTGGCGCAATTATCCGTGCTGGGTTTAAACAGCTTAGGTCTGGCGCTGAGCTTGCCGGCCCACTCACCTGATGCATTCCCGCTGTGGGATGCGGCGATGACCGTGCTGTCGATTGCCGCGCAAATCTTAATGGCGCGAAAATTTGTGGAAAACTGGTTTCTGTGGGTACTGGTTAACCTCATCAGCATTGGCGTGTATGCCGCGCAAGGCATCTATACGATGTCGCTGCTCTATTGCGTTTTGCTGGTGATTTCCCTAAACGGCGTGCGTTTGTGGATGTTTGCCGCCAAGCGGCCACAACTGGTGATGGCGCACTAAGCTGCGCTGGCGCCCCGCTATAAAAAAGCCCCGCACAGCGTTGCGGGGCTTTTTTGTTGGGCGACGTTAAGCGCCTAATAGCGGTAGTTAAAGCCCAGCCATACAGCGCGGCCTACGCGATAACTGGCGCGGGTGCCGCTGCTGACTTCCGCGGTGCGGTTAAATAAATTCGTTACCCGCATATCAAACGCTAATTGCTGGTTTTGCCATTTAGGCAGTTGGTAGTGGGCATTGAGGTTCACGCTGGTAAACGAGCTTTGGTGCTGCTGCGCGTAAACATCATAGCCATCTAAACTTTCCCCACTGTCACCTAAAAAATCATAGCCGCCGCGATAATGCAGTTGCGCACTGGTGGTAAAGCGCGCGTGCCAGCGCGCGTTCCAGCCCAGCATCGCACGCAGCGGCGCGGCAAAATTGCTGCGATCATTTAACGCATACAACTCATCTAAGCCGATCAGTTGTCCTTGGTAATAGACCTGCTCATTGGGATCGTTGTAATCAAAATAGCTGCTGGTGCTGGTTTGCGTGCGTGACCAGGTGACGTTGGCATTCAATTGATGGCGCGTGTAGCCGCCTTGCCACTCGATCGCCAAGGCTTGGTAATCGCTCTTGCCGGCGTTGGTGAGGTGATAGGTTTTGGTTTGGCTCGGCTTGCCACCTGCATCTGGCACAAAATCCTCTTTGCTCATCGCGCTGTTGGCAAACCCCGCGCGGTTTTGCCGCAGCACGCCTTTTAGGCGCAGGGTGCTTTGCCCCGGTGCCGGCAAGGTCAGCACCGCGGTCAGCTCATCGCTGTACGGTGTAGCCAGATCGCCCGCCGCATAGTCGGTGCCGCGATTTTCGTTGCTTAATGTCCACTCGCTCACCTCACCTGTGCTGGTATTTACCGTGCGCTTATACAAATAGCTGTTCGGGTATTGGGAACGAATGGCATAGCCGACCATATTTGCCGCGTAGTAGCGGTTTGCGCCCACGGTTAATGCGCTGCGCTCGGTAAAATTCCAGTTGGCGGTCAACCGCGGCGCGGCATTGACGTTGCCCAAAAAGTCATCGTGACTCACGCGCAGACCCGCGCGCAGATCGACGGGGCCTAGGCTGCGGGCATATTCCCCCCACAGCGCTTGGCTAAACAGATCGACTTGCGCGTCATAGGCGCGATACACATTCACTTGCGACAGCGCCACATCGGGGCGACACGCCGGATCGCCGGCGGGGCACTGGGCGGTCACGCCCTCAGCCATCACTTTGCCGCCGGTGTAAAAGTTGTTCTCTTCGGGGCGCGTTTTGCGCGCTTGGGTGTATTTCATCTCCAAGCCGCCGCTCAGCTCGCCGCCGGCTAACCAGCCGCTATCTAAGGCTTGGTTGAAGGTGGCTAAATAGCTCACATCTTGCTGGGTTTGATCCAGCGCGCCATAGCCGCCTTCGGCGCAGTTACTGCTGTCACACCAGTTCACCGACGGCGCCTTGCTTGGCCATTGGAAGCGGTCGCCATCCCACTGCCGGCTGGCATCAGAAAGTTGATAGGCCATTTTTTGCTGCCACGTGCCCGCGCCCAGTGTGCCATTGACGGCTAAATAAGCGGATAAGCCATCGCTGTGATTGCGGTTTAAGCTGTTGCGGCTGTTATCGGGCTGATGCTCACTTTGGTACGGGCTGTAGATAAACTGGCCTTCGATTTGCAGATCTTCGCGCCAGTCGTAAAG
>JBOFMA010000022.1:0-8926 GCA_051658125.1 Aeromonas sp. | reverse complement strand
ACTTCCGTGATTAACCTTATTTAGCGCGGCTGGAATAGACTCCACGCCTTAAACGCCAGTCCTAATTTGGCGCATAAAAAAACCCAACGCCTTGGCGTTGGGTTTTTTGTTACCTCAAGTTGGCTTAGAACTTGTAGGTCGCGGCGAAGTAATGACCGAAGCCGGTAGATTTGCTCCTTGCATTGTTATCAATGTTATCAATACCGTAGATTTCATTGAAGTACTTCAGGCCATAACCCACAGCGTAACGCTCTGAGTGCCAGTAGATACCGTGGAAAGTACCCAGACCATCAGAATGGGAGGTTTTGTTCATGCCCCATGCGTAATCGACATAGCCTTGATACGCCAAGAAGCTACCGTTAGCGAAGTTATGAAATGGCTTAAACCAGTTCATTGAGAACTGCTGACCATCCCAACCAGTACCAGCGCTGCCATCAAATGACTCATTTACGTGACGCTTGTACAGATTCATGCCCACTTTGCCCAGCACAGGAACGTTCACATCCGCGCCCAAGCCGATCAATGACTCATTTAAACCCTGCTGGCCACCAATACTGATTACGCTAGCAACGTACAGCTCTTGTACATTGCCAAACGAGAAATCTTTACCGGTCAAGCCGTCCAGCGACATACGCGGCGCAAATTTCATGAATAAGTTTTCTTGGTCGTGCTTATCGCTGTCTTTGGAATCAAAGATATCAAACGCATCCACATAGCCATACAGATCAAAGATGCCTGAACGACCACCGAACTCCATTTCAAAGTAGGTGTCGTTGTAACCATCAGCACCATGAGGCTTCTGATCGATAGTGTGCATCACATTGAACTGCATCCACTTGTAATCGTTCTTGTGGATGTTGTCGCTGTAGTCAGCGGCCATTGCGGGCATTGCAGAAGCGGCGAGCACGCCGGCAGCGATCAAAGTCTTAGCAAACTTAGCCATGTGATAGCTCTCTTGTGGGTGCGCACGCTGGCGCGCGCAGGGTAGACAGGCAGGGTAAAAAACTACCCCGATAAAACTGGCGCGCATTTTATGCAAAAAAATTTGAGTAAAAAACAAATAGCTGGGAACTTTATAGAAAAGTGTGAGTCACGTCACGCAATCGTTTGCCACGCAGTGCCGGTGTGCTTACAACAAGCGTCAGGTGGCGGCCGGCAGGGCACCTAGGTCACGCTGCTACGCAAACAACCGCCGGCCGCGCCAAAAAAAAGAGGCCAACCGCTAGGCCGCCCTCGTGTGCAGTGCCTACCCGCACCACATCTATTGCGGCGCCGTTTGATACAGCTGCTTTTGATAAGCCAAATTTCCCCACAACGCCAAGCCCAATGCATGGCGCTTTAACTCAGCCGGTTGCTCGGCCGGCGTTAACGCGCCGCGCGTGGCATCGTACACATAGCCTTGCGCTGGCTGCTCTGGCTGCAAGATCACCACGTCTTGCCCGCGCATGTAAGCAAAATTTTTGTCGTACTGCATCATGGCGCGCCCGGGCCAATCGGCCGGCATCTGCGTTAAATCCTTGCCCAGCATCGGGTATTCGGCGCTAATGCCCATTAACGACAATAGCGTCGGCGCCATATCAATTTGGCTGAGCACGCGGCGATCTTGCTGTGCGCTCACGCCGCTCCCCACGATGACCCCCGGGATATGAAAGCGCTTGATCGGCACCAATTCGCTGCCGGCGGCGCGGCTGTCGTGGTCGGCAATCACTAAAAACAGCGTGTCTTGCCAGTAATCCGATGCTTTGGCCGCCTTAAAAAATTCACCGATAGCGTAATCGGCATATTTGGCCGCGTTGTTACGCGTCTGCTTGGGCTGCTCGTACAACTCAATCCGGCCATCAGGGAACTCAAACGGGTCGTGGTTGCTCGAGCTAAACACGAGACCAAAAAATGGCTTGCCGGCTTGATGTTGCGCGGCAAAGGTCGCGTGCGCTTTGGCCATTAAGTCTTCATCGCTAACGCCCCACGAGGCTTCAAATTTCGGCGCGGCATAATCTTTTTGTTCAATGATCTGACTAAAACCATTGCCCAAAAAGAAGCTACGCATGTTGTCAAAATGGCTCTCACCGCCATAGATAAAACTGGTGTGGTAGCCACGTTGTTTGAGCAAATCAGCCAAGGTGAAAAAATGCGTTTGGCTTTTGCCCAATTTCACCACCGCCTGATCGGGCGTGGGGGTAAAGCCCGTGAGCACCGCTTCAATGCCACGCACCGAGCGGGTACCGGTGGCATACAACTGCTCAAATGCCCAGCCTTGTTGCGCTAGCGCATCTAGGTTTGGCGTCAGCGGCAAGCCGCCGAGCGAGCCGACAAACTGCGCGCCTAGGCTCTCTTCCAGAATAATGACTAAGTTTTTCGCCCGACCGCTCACACTCGCGCTATTGCGGGTTTGGGTGGGAAATTGTGCCGAGGTAAAGTCTTGGCTAGGGCGGCCACTTTCCGCACGCGCGATCGCAATAACCTCCTTTTGGCTTAATTTGCCATAGGCCAAGCTGCCGCCTTTTTCGCCGCTCATCTGCTTGATGGCAAAAAACAGCGAATAGGCTGAGTTAACGGTGAGCGAATTGACCAGCGGATCGCTGGCAAACGCCACCATGGCCGGATTTAACGCCCGATGACCTAAGCTTGAGCGCGCGCCCAACAAGCCCAGTGCCAAAATAAGCAACGCCAGCAGCGGCCGCACTTGCCAGCGCGGCCAGCTTAAGCGTGTCAGCGCGCGACCGCTTAAGCGCCAGCCCAGCCAAAGCACCGCAATACTAAACAAGGCGCTAAAAATCAGCTCAACTTTGCGCCCAGCCCACAGCATCGACAGCACTTCTTTGGGATAGATCAGGTATTCGACATACAGGCGGTTGGGCCGCACGCCGTATTCGGTAATAAACGAGGGGCTAGAAATTTCTAAAAACAGCAGCAGCCAGAAGGTCAAGGTCAGCCAGCAGCGCACCACGCCGAGCCAAAGTTGGCCCAACGGATTTTTGCCAGCCAACAGCCACGTGAGCATGGCCGGAATACCCCACACCCAGCACACAGTGGCCACATCCACCCGCACGCCTTGCAGCAGCATTTCGCTCCAGCCATTGGCGGCGAGCACACGCTCACTTTGCCACAGGCCCATCGCCACCCGGCTGAGCGATAGCGCCAGCAGGGCCAGCAGGCTAAAGACGGCAAACGGCCAAGCAAGGCCTAAGCGCGCTTTGAGTTTGTCATGCCACGAGATCAAGAAAAACGGAGAATCATGAGGGTCCATACTGCTGCCTACATTGCCGAGGGGATCATCTTGCACCGCGCCGCCAACGAACGCGCCGCGCAGTATCGAACTCAAAATCGGCCTATCTTCATCAGAAATAGCCCGCTGTATAGCCTGACAACCTGAGCCTGTGAGCCGCCTCGCAGTTAGCGGGCAAAATTACCCCTTGCGCCAGAGGCCTACGGTTTAAAGTCCCACGAGATATTCGACAGCAAACCGCAGGCATCGCATTTAAAATCAAACACTTGCTGCAACGGCGCGGCCAGCGCCCACGGGCCACCACAACTCGGGCACAAACGCGCTTGTTCGCTGGCCAAACTTTCGCCGCCGACCCGATACAGATAGTAATAGGTGGGAATACCGGTCAGCGCGCGCAGGCGTTTACACAAATCAGTGCCACGGCGATACAAGCGACTGCTCACATCGCCGAGCTCAAACAGCGCCACATGCTCGGCAATCGAGCCGTTCATCTGCAGCTGATCGCATGCTTCCCAATCTTCCTGCCATTTGATGATCTGCTTGTGATCGCCATTAGCCACCGCCGGCAGACGATACAGCGGCACTGGCGCGAAGTGATCTAAGCAGCGCACCGGCGAGCAGGTGTGCAAAAAGCTGGTGTACAGCACCAAGGCGCGCGGGCGAACAGCGGCCTCCCCCACGCACGGATCGGTGGCATCGGAGAGTAAATCCACGCCTACATCGTGCACCTTGGGCGTAAGCAAACCCGCCGCATGCAGTTGCTGCTCGGCTAAGCGCACTTGCTCGCTGTGATTATCTGGATGCAGGCTGTCAGGTTCCGGACACACCACGCGGCTAACAAAGCAGCCATCACGCATGGCGGTGGGAAACTCACGGCCGATGATCTGGCCGTGATAGCGCAGGGCATCGAGGTAATTGACGATCGCCGGCTCCACCGCGCTTAACGTGGTATCACGATAACATTCAAAGGTCAGTTCAATGCTGTGCATAGGCTCTCACCTGTAGGTTAATCGGGCATGCGAAATGGCGGCAAATCGATGCCGACCACCTGCAAGCCACGCAAGCGCAGCGTGCCTTGATAGGCGCTTTCGCCATCGCTGGAAAATTCAAACTGATACAGGGTCAATAACCCCAGCGGTTGCCGCGACCACTGCCGGCGGCTGCGCGCCACCGACAGCAGTTGCAGATCTTGCCGCTGGCAATACTGACGCAGATAACGCGTGGCCAATTCCGCCTGCTGCCGCTGGCGCCAAAACAATAGCCCCAGCGCAAACAGCGCCAAAATCCACAACACATCACTCATAGCCGGCTCCTCTTATCAATGGGCTTACGCTTGGGCGGCGGCAAACAAACGGCCGATAGCGGCGCTTAAACGCGGACTGCGCGCCGGATCGCGCAGCGCCGCCAATAAATGCGGGCGCAGATCCGGCAGCATGACTAATTCGCTAAACACTTGGGCAAACAAACTTGGCACTTGGCCAGCCAGCGCTTCTAAAAAGGCGCTGCGCACCGCGGCATCCCTCAAGCTTGGCCACAGGCGGCCCGCGATGGCGAGCAACACGCTTTGGCTGGGGCGCTGGGTGAGTAAGCGCGCCACGTGCTGGGTAAGTTGCACGCTGAGCGGGCAACTGGCCAAGGCGCGGCACACATAAGCTAAGGTCTCGTCATTGCTCTCGGTGCACGCTAATTCTGCCTGCAGGCGCTCAAGCAGCGCGCCTTGCAGCGCCGGCGGCAGCGCCACGCTTTCCAACGCTTGGCACAAGGCATACAGCGGCGCGTCGGGCAACTGCGCCAGCGCTTTGCAGGTTAAGGCTAAGTAACGCTCTTCGCGCACCCGCTCGGCTAAATCGGCAAAGCCTTGCAAGCCAAGTCGCTGCCAATCTCCCAGCGCTGGCGCAGTTAAATAGGCCTCAAGCCCTGCTAAATGCAGGCTAGGCGGGTTATCGAGTTGCCGCGCCAGTTTGGCATGCACGCCGGCCAACTTGACCTCGGCGGGACGAAAGATAAAGGGGTTTTGCGCGAGCTGCTGGGCTTTATCTTCATCTAATTCACCGGTCAACTGCTGGCCTAATAGCTCAACCACTTGCGCCATAAACTGCTTGGGGCCGCCGCTTTGCAGCAAGCCTTGCTCATCGAGGGGAAATTTCAAAAACCACAAATAGTGCTGGCCACCGGGGATGAAAAAGTGCACGCCAAGCCAAGCGTGCTGCTGCAACGGCCACGGATAGGGCGTTTGCTGCGCTTCAATCTGGGTAAATAATTCGCTATCGAGCGGGCGCACTTGGCGACCTAAGTCAAACAACTGAAATTCGGTGCCGGCGTGGGTCAAAAATTCACTTAAGGTGTTGATCGCGCTAGAAACTGCACTCATGGGCTGGGCCTTTAGTTAAAGCAAGAAGGGCAAAAATTGCCGCCGATTATAAAGCCCTGCGCGTTTAGCGCTAGCGTAAAGCGCACAATCGCGCCGGCGCCCGCAACGCGCTATAATCGCCGCCCTTTTGGCCCGCCTTGTAAGAGAGACATTGTTATGGATCAGCATCTGCTTGCCGCCGGTTTGCTCGGTGAGATCAGCGCCGAATTAGTCCGCCTAAACCGCTGGCAAACGACCAGCCCAAGTGCCGAAGATCTTGCCAGCACCCTGCCGTTTTGTGTGGATACCTTGAGCTTTGATCAGTGGCTGCAATTTGTGCTGATCCCGCGTATGGAGCAGATGATCATGCACCGTTTGCCATTGCCAACGAGCATTTCGCTTTATCCAATGGCCAGTGAAGCTTACAAAGAACAGCTCGGCGAGATGGCGGCGATGCTCAAACTCATCGCCCGCTTTGATTTGCTGCTCTCTGGCAAAGTAGTGGAGCAGTAAGCGTGGAGCTCTCCATCCTCTATCAAGATGAGTGGCTAGTCGCGGTCAATAAGCCCTCGGGGCTGCTAGTGCACCGCTCGTGGCTGGATAAAGCCGCCACCCAATTTGCCATGCAGATGACGCGCGATCTTATCGGCGGCCAGCATGTGTATCCGGTGCATCGACTCGATCGCCCCACCTCGGGCGTGTTGCTGTTTGCCTTAAGTCCAGATGTCGCCCGCACGCTGACCCAAGCGTTTGCCGAGCGCACAATTCAAAAAGAGTATTTGGCCGTGGTGCGCGGTTGGGCGCCTGACGCTGGCGTGATTGATTACCCGCTCAAAGAGCAGCTCGATAAAATCGCCGATGCCATGAGTGATCCCGACCGCCCCGCGCAAGAGGCGGTGACCGAGTTTGCCCGCTTGCAGCAAGTCGAGTTGCCGTTTGCCGTGAGCAAAAAGCACCCGACCAGCCGCTACAGCTTAGTGCGCTTATGGCCCAAAACCGGTCGCAAGCATCAGTTGCGCCGGCACATGGATCACCTGTTTCACCCCATGATCGGTGACACCACCCATGGCGATGGCCGGCATAACCGCTTTTTTAACCAGCGATTTGGCAATGACCGCCTGCTGCTGATGGCCCGTGCGCTCGAACTCAGCCACCCGGTGCTCGGCACGCCACTGCGCATTCAGGCGCCGCTTGGCGCGCAGGTACTGGACTTATTTGCCCAGCTCGGCTGGCCAAGCCAAGAGACCGATTACTAGCCGTGCGGCTGGGCAAAATTACGCCACGCAGGTATACTGCGGCGCAATTTTGCCAAGCACACTTGGCGCAGTTTCCTAGCAACGGCGCGTTGCCCCCATATAGAGCGAATCATGTCTGCTGAATTTTTAAGTGAAGTCTCCAAACGACGCACTTTTGCGATTATCTCGCACCCCGATGCCGGTAAAACCACCATCACCGAAAAAGTCCTGCTGTTCGGACAGGCTATCCAGCGCGCCGGTACTGTCAAAGGCCGCGGTTCAGGCCAGCACGCCAAATCGGACTGGATGGAGATGGAAAAGCAGCGCGGTATTTCGATCACGACCTCGGTGATGCAATTCCCGTACGCCGACTGCTTGGTCAACTTACTCGATACCCCCGGTCACGAAGACTTCTCGGAAGATACCTACCGCACCCTGACCGCAGTGGACTGCTGCTTAATGGTGATTGATGCGGCCAAAGGTGTAGAAGATCGCACGCGCAAGCTGATGGAAGTCACCCGCCTGCGTGACACACCGATCCTCACCTTTATGAACAAGTTGGACCGCGAAGTGCGCGATCCAATGGAAGTCATGGACGAGGTGGAGCGCGAGCTCAACATCATGTGCGCGCCGATCACTTGGCCAATAGGCTGTGGTAAAGCGTTTAAAGGCGTCTATCACCTGTATAAGGATGAAACCTACCTGTACCAGTCTGGCCAAGGCCACACTATCCAGGAAAAGCGCGTGGTTAAAGGGTTAGATAACCCTGAACTCGATGCCGCCGTAGGCGAAGATTTAGCCGCCCAGCTGCGCGATGAGCTGGAATTGGTCAAAGGCGCCTCGCCAAAGTTTGATCACGACGCGTTTATCGCCGGTGAAATGACGCCGGTTTTCTTTGGTACCGCTTTGGGTAACTTTGGTGTTGACCACATGCTCGACGGCCTGACCGACTGGGCGCCCGCGCCGATGCCGCGTAAAGCCGATAGCCGTGAAGTGGCCGCACAAGAAGAAAAATTCTCCGGTTTCGTGTTTAAGATCCAAGCCAACATGGACCCGAAACACCGCGACCGTATCGCCTTTATGCGCATTGTGTCTGGCACCTACAGCAAAGGCATGAAGATGCGCCATGTGCGCTTGGGTAAAGACGTCAACATCTCCGATGCTGTGACCTTTATGGCCGGTGATCGCGAGCAAGCGATGGAAGCCTGTGCTGGCGATATTATCGGCCTGCACAACCACGGCACCATCCAAATTGGCGATACCTTCACCCAAGGCGAAGACCTGAAATTTACCGGTATTCCTAACTTTGCTCCCGAGTTGTTCCGCCGCATTCGTCTGCGCGATCCACTCAAACAAAAGCAGTTATTAAAAGGCTTAGTCCAACTCTCGGAAGAGGGCGCTGTGCAGGTGTTCCGTCCGCTGATCAGCAATGATTTGATTGTTGGCGCCGTTGGTGTGCTGCAGTTTGACGTCGTGGTGTCGCGCTTAAAGAGCGAATACAACGTTGAAGCGCTTTATGAAGCGGTCAACGTCGCCACCGCCCGTTGGGTTGAAAGCACAGAGGTGAAAAAGTTTGAAGAGTTTAAGCGTAAAAACGAAACCAACTTGGCGCTCGATGGCGGAGATAACCTCACCTACATCGCGCCGACCATGGTCAATCTGCGCTTGGCACAAGAGCGTCACCCTGAGGTGATGTTCCGCCAAACCCGCGAGCACTAAGCCGCCCGCGTTTAAGCTAGCCCAACCAAAGCCCCATGCTGTCATGGGGCTTTTTTTTCAGGCGATGATTGAGGAAGATAATATTTATGCCCCGACTATCATCTCACCAACAACGTTGGCAAAACTGTTGCGCCGCGCAGCAAATTGGTGCCGAGGCCGTGCCGTTATTTAGCCAAACCAGATGCAACGCAACAAGGCCACCTCAATGAGGTGGCCTTGTCGTTTTGCTGTTAGCACTTGCGCACTAACGTCTAATTAGGTGCCTGGCAGTTCCCTACTCTCGCATAGTGAATACTACACTACCATCGGCGCTACCGCGTTTCACTGCTGAGTTCGGCATGGGATCAGGTGGTTCCACGGCGCTATGGCCGCCAGGCAAATTCTTCATCTAGAAAG
>JBOFMA010000021.1:0-2432 GCA_051658125.1 Aeromonas sp. | reverse complement strand
CTGGCAGCAGCGTTTATCAGTGAGTCGCAGCCGTGGCAAGGCATGCCACATTCCATCGTGCTCGACCTGCCGCCACTGGCCACCTTGTTTATTGCCGCCGTCCCCGAGGCCTTAGCATGTTAGCCATGGAACGTGGCCGCGAGCAACCGTTAGGCGCCAGCTTAGATCATGCCGGCTGCAATTTTTGCGTGTGGGCGCCCAATGCCGATGAGGTAGCGCTGTGCTTGTTTGATAAGCACGAGCAAGAGCAGATGCGCTTTATGCTGCCCAATCGCCGCGGCCCCTATCGCTTTGGCTATGTGCGCGGCGTTAAAGCCGGCCAGCGCTATGGCTATCGAGTCAATGGCCAGCCCAACCCCGATGGCTTGTTGTTTGAACCGCAAAAACTGCTGATTGACCCATACGCCAAAGCGCTCAGCCGCCCCATCTATTGGGACAAAGCCGCCTATGAGGGCGATTCGGCCGCTATGGTGCCCAAGGCACTGGTGGTGAATCATCATTTTGATTGGCAAGGGGTCGGCAAACCACGCATCGCCCCAGATAAAGTGGTGTTGTATGAGGCGCACGTCAAAGGCCTCACCCAGCAGCACCCCGATATTGCGCCCGCCATGCGGGGGCGCTATTTAGGCGTCTGCCATCCGGCTATCATCAAACACCTCACCGAGTTAGGCGTCACCTCCGTGCAATTACTGCCGGTGGCGGCCTTTATGGCCGAACCGCGGCTAGAAGAGATGGGGCTGACCAACTACTGGGGCTACAACCCCATCGCGTTTATGGCGCCTGAGCCACGCTACGCGCAAACGGACGCGGTGTTTGAATTTAAAACCATGGTGCGTGAATTGCACCGGGCCGACATCGAGGTGATCTTAGATGTGGTGTATAACCACAGCGCCGAAGGCGGTGTCGATGGCCCCATGCTCGCCTTTAAAGGCTTTGATAACGCCGGTTACTACGCCTTTGAGCACAGCGGCAATGGCAGCGATTTTAGTCGCCACGCCAACGCCTCGGGCTGCGGCAACACCATCAACGTCGATCACCCCAACACCTTGCGCTTGGTGCTCGATAGCTTGCGCTATTGGGTGCAAGAGATGCAGGTGGACGGCTTTCGCTTTGACTTGGCGGTGACGTTGGCGCGTGAGGCCGGCGAATTTGAGCCAATGGGCGCATTTTTTAAAGCCGTGCTGGCCGATCCGGTGCTTGCGGGGGTCAAATTGATCGCCGAACCGTGGGACATTGGCCCTTATGGCTATAGGCTTGGCCAATTTCCCAGTCAATGGCTCGAGATCAATGACCGTTACCGCGACACGGTGCGCGCCTTTTGGCGTGGTGATGGCGGCAAAATGGGTGACTTTGCCACCCGCTTAGTCGGCTCGCGCGATCTGTTTCCAAAAAACTGGCGCGCGCCGCATTCTAGCGTGAACTACCTCTGCTATCACGACGGCTTTACCTTAGATGACGTGGTGTGCTACGCCCAGCGGCACAACCAAGCCAACGGCGAAGAGAACCGCGATGGCCACGGCCACAACCTCTCGCACAACTACGGCGTGGAAGGCCCAACGCTCGACCCGCGTATCAACAGCTTGCGCCAGCAGCAAAAGCGTAACCTGATCGCCACCTTATTTTTATCCCAAGGCACCCCGCACTTTTTAGCTGGGGATGAAATGGGCCGCAGCCAACTGGGCAATAACAACGCCTACTGCCAAGACAACCAAATTAGCTGGCTGAGTTGGCAACTGCGCCGCGAAGATGAGCGTCTGCGCACCTTCACCGCGCAGATGATTGCTTTGCGCAAAAACTCCGCGGTGTTTTCTGACTTACAACTGGCCGATGACCGCTGGCACTGCGGCGCGGGGCGCTGCCACCAAGTGCACTGGCACCATCCCGACGGCCACATGCTCACCGAAGCGGAATGGCAAGCGCCGATGGGGCAAGCCTTTGCCATGGACATTGGCATGTTAGAAAGCGAAGGCGAGCGCTGGTATGTGCTGTTTAATGCCAGTGACTACGACATCCAATTTCGCCTGCCCACCCCCAGCGAAGAGTGGGTCTGGATCCAAGTGCTCGACACCGCCATCAATGACGGCTTGCCGTTTTTACCCGATGACGTTAAACGCAAAGTTGCCGTCAGCCGCGCGCATTCGCTCAAAGTGCTCACCCGAACCTATAAAGAGAGCGTCCCCAGCCCCTGCAAAGCCCTGCCAGCGCCAAATTATGATGGTGCCTAGGTCAAGCCAATTTCATTACCTGCTATGTAAGGAAACCTCTTGTGAACAATCGTGTATGGGTCCTCGGTTGTCGCGACCCGCAAGATTGTGTGATTTACGCACCGATTTGATAAACAGTTCAGGGCGTTTTTTCTGCCAAGCCTGCATCGCATCAATCGGTGATAAATGTCCTAACACACGCATCGGCAGGTGATTATTATAAAACCA